>NZ_JH114148.1:80618-109185 GCF_000224595.1 Prevotella sp. C561
AACCGTCTGAATATAAACCCATTACACGAAGTGTTAAAAGTGACAGCAACTAAAATTAAACTTAATTAGGGGTTTTGATACTTTTCGTTTGGTTACATTTACACGCACAACACCCTATCCATCCCCGTTTTCCCATGATCTAAAGACCCATTTACAAAATAAAGTTGTATATTTGCAGTTGTACACTTCCGTTTAACTACGTATAACGGTGACAAGCCATCAGGCTATAACATGACCTATGATGCAGCAGGTAACCTCCTGACGAAGCTCACGGCAGAGCTTAGGAAGTCGATATCTGACAAGGGTTACATCTCTTACACCTACGACTTCGAACGGCTTCATGAGGTGCTTTATCCAGAAAACCTCTTCAACCGTGTTACTTATACCTATGGTAAGGCTGGCGATAAGTATAACCGTGCTGGTCGTCTTGCCCTCGTTGAGGATGCGAGTGGCGGTGAGGCCTATTACTACGGCAAGCAGGGTGAGGTGACGAAGACCGTCCGTACAGTCATGGCGAGTGTGGCAGATATCAGGACTTATGTCTATGGTGCTACGTATGATAGTTGGAACCGTGTGCAGACGATGACTTATCCTGACGGTGAAGTGGTTACCTACCATTACAATGCTGCAGGACAGGTGGAGAGTATGACGAGCAATAGACAGGGACGACAGAGCGTTATTGTTGACAGGATAGGTTACGATAAGGAGGGTCATACGGTCTATACGAAGCTCGGTAATGGCACGGAGACCACCTATACATATGACAAGCAGCGTGAACGTCTGCAGGTGATGAACCTTACAGCGGATGGTCAGACTGTGATGGAGAACAGGTATCAGTATGATGCTGTGGATAATATCCTCGGTATTACGAATGCTGCCAACCCAACGTCGCTGACGAAACTCAATAAGGCGAAGCTGGGAGGAAGGAGTTCGCATACGTATGAGTATGATGAGCTGAACCGTCTTATTCATGCAAGCGGTAAGGCTAAGCGTGCATCGTATGATATGGTGATGTCGTTCGGACGGATGAGTGAACCGCTCACAAAGGTGCAGAAGGTGGACTCAACGACGACTGCCAAGTCTTATAACTTTGCTTATAAGTATGAGGACAGTAACCACCCGACAGCTCCAACGCAGATTGGTCACGACCATTACACATACGATGCCAACGGTAATCCTGTGTTGGTGACAAATGACTCAACGAACACTACCCGTGAGATGTATTGGGATGAGGATAACCGCCTGATGGTCTTAAGCGATAACGGTAAGACAAGCCGATACACTTACAATGCTGCTGGTGAACGCATCATGAAGAGTTACGGTACGATGGAAGGTGTGTATATTAATGGTGCACCGCAAGGTATTACCTTCCATGAGACGGATAACTTCACGCTCTATCCTGCAAGTATCCTCTCTGTAAATAAGAATCGCTTTACAAAGCATTACTTCCTTGGTGACAAACGAGTTGCTTCAAGGATAGGAACAGGTCTGTTTAACAACGTCTATGGACGCAACGGTTCATACGTAACGGCTGGTCAGCAGGATTATGCGGAACGTATGAATCAGATTCAGACACAGAAGGAGGCATATTATAAGAAGGTGGGTGTAGCTCCAGGTGTACCTACAGAGAAGGGTGCGTATGGTGATCCGGAGAACACGGGTGTTGGTTATAATGCCGTCCTCACAGAACTCGGTAACCATGATGTCCCACAGGGTTGGATTCAGACTCCACATCCTAACACGACACCTGGCACCAACCCCGGCGCTCCAATCTCATGGAACGACCCGAGTAACCCTGATGACCCGCAGGCTGGTTATGGCTACATTGCCAACGACACTACAAAAGAAGAAACCTTCTTCTATCACAGTGACCACCTCGGTAGTACATCTTACATCACAGATGATAAAGCCAACATCACACAGTATGATGCCTACTTACCATACGGAGAACTCCTCGTAGACGAGCACTCATCAAGCGAAGACCTGCCATACAAGTTCAACGGCAAACAGTTCGATGAGGAAACAGGCTTGTATTATTACGGTGCAAGGTACATGAATCCAGTCACGAGTTTATGGTATGGGGTAGATGCTTTGACAGAAAAATATCCTAACGTTACTGGATATTGTTATACTTTTAATAATCCTATAAAACTTCTTGATCCTGATGGTAATTCACCAATAGGAGCTGCGGTGGAAGGCATTAGTGCCTTTGTTGTGTCCGCTGGAGTAGATTTTATTTCCAACTGGATTTTTGAAGGTATGGATTATAAAACAGCTTTTAGCCATGTCCGTTGGGGAGCTGCAGCTTTTGATGGTATTTCTACGGCAGCTATCTCCTTGCTTGTTGATGGTGCAGGGACAACAAAAACAATAGGAAAAATTGCAAATAGTAAAGCGGGACGATTTGCAATAGATGTTGCTCGGACTATGATTACCAATATCATTGGTGACATTGAAAAAGGGAAAGACTTTAATAAAATAGATTTAACTGAAGAGTTTATTTCTGCTACTTTCTCAACATTATTAGACAAAAGAATGGAGAAAAGAGCAAATGAGTTGCTCAGTGGATTAGAACGCAGCAATAAAAAATTATATACTGCGCTTAATAAGTTGAAAAGAAATCAAAAAGCAGGAAAATCTGAAACTCGACTGAAGAGTGATGCGTCTAGGGTAAAAATTGCGAAAGATAGATATAGAGGAGATGTTCGTAAATATGCAAAAGCGGTTACTAAAAAGAATCTTGTTGTAGCAGGAGGTGATTTGGTATTTGAAAAAGTATCTGAAAGACCAGATAATAAAACGTCTAATAATAATAATAAATAAAATGAAAGAATTAACTATACGGAAAATTATATTTTCTCTCATTATCTTTATTTGTGCTTATTATTACTACTGCACACTTGTAATTCATCTTTGGTATTATTTGGTTATCCTATGTGTAGCATTGTTAATTGATTTAGTTTTATATTTCACCTTGAATTTGAAATTTAATCTGACTTCTATTGCCAAGACAATTGTACACCTATATTTCTTCGTGTTTTCTATACTTTTTATTATAGCAAAGTTTGATGGAAAGACGGAGATTTATAGGCTTCCTTTGAATGGTTACACCTACAATAGAGTAGACAAAATTTTATTCACATTCAAAGGGCATAATTTTGGTAGATTTCATTCTTTACCCCAATATTCTCTAATTGCAGATAAAGATATGACTAAATTATATGACGTTTTATTGGAACTGAAAGAACCTATAAGAGGAATATATATAATTGAATATATCAGTTTGGAAAAGAAAATACAAGCAAATAAATAACTAAAGTTTCCCACCCTAATAAATAGATAGAAAAATAACAGTTTGTCGAATTTTCTTTGTAAATTAGTAATCGCCAAACAACTGATTTTAAAGACAAAACAACAAAACTGTTATGGAAACAAAAATAGAGAAAATAAGTGAGTTATCCAAACTTTTGAGTGTTAAAACTCGAATGAGTGATGATTTGTTTCATCTTTTTGGCAAGTTTGGCATCGGTCACCTGTTATCTCGCCTTTCATTGGAGAAACAGGACGGGGTTTCGGCTTCGGAGTTGATCCTTTCTCTTTGCCTCTTCCGCATTGTCGGTGAGAGCATCCATAGTATATGCAAACATAAGATATATGAGCTTTCAAATCATGGTAAGAACAGTTTCTATCAGATGATGATTCGCCCGCAGATGGATTGGATACGCTTGATGAACCACTTTGTACTGCGTTATATGTGCCTTTTGCGTAAGTATGGCGAAGCTCCTCAATCCAATACCACGACATGTTTCATTATAGATGATACTGTGCTTGAGAAGAGTGGTGTGAGAGTGGAGGGTCTCAGTCTTGTTTTCATCCATGTAAAAGGCAAGTGTGTATTGGTTATAAACTATTACTTTGTGCATTCTTTGACGGTAATACAATCATACCCTTTGATTTTTTACTGCATCAGGAAAAGGGAAAACAAGGAGGCTAAGCAGTATCTCGGATTAGGAGCTTATCAAGGTTGCGACTTTAATGGTTAGATAGCCGATGCAACGCTGTGTTACCTTACATATATCGTCTTGGCTTTGGAAAAGGGGGGCACAGAATATCAAATTTTGGGTGAACTCTTTTCTGATATGAAGAATGCTCTCGTGGCACTCACGTTATGGAAGCGAGTTCTATCCTATATCGAGCACATTCTTCGCATTTTAGGAGAAGCACTTTGGGTGACGCCCCAATACCTTATGGCTATAATCAGCGATAACGACAAAGAGCTGAGCACAATCTTTGTAATGGCTGAAGCATTGAAAAAGTGGGATGAAGTATATGGACTGACTGCATAACTTCTATTAGCCATGTGTTAAAAGTCAATGAATATGGGGGATGACAAGCAAAGGTGAATGGGAAAAGACAGTGTTTTAGGGGGGGAAACGTCAGTTAGTTCCTATCGGTAGAATAAACACATTAATTATATGTGTTTTTTTGATGAGGCCTCTTTATTTTCATACTAATTACTTACTTTTGCACAAAAAAAATATCTCAATGAGTATTATTGTATTTACTATTCTATTATTATTAGGTGCCTATTGTGCTGGTTTGTTAGGTTCCTTGACAGGTTTAGGAGGAGGAGTAATAGTTATTCCTCTGCTCACTTTAGTTTTCGGTATCGATTTCCATTATGCTATTGGAGCAGCTTTAGTAGCATCCATTGCAACCTCTTCAGGTTCGGCCAGTGCTTATGTAAAAGAAGGGATGACCAATATCCGGTTAGGAATGTTTCTTGAGATAGCAACAAGTATTGGTGCCGTTATAGGAGCTGCAGTTGCTTTGTGGATGCCCACCAATGGTATAGCTATCGTTTTCGGCGCAGTTCTCCTTCTCACAATAGCCTTACAATTTCGTCAGAAAGCCGATTATGTCAATGTAAAAGGTAGTCGGTTAGCGATGAAACTGAAGCTTTTTGGCTCCTATCCTACGAAGGAAGGGAGGTCGCAAAAATATGAGCTAACCAACGTGTCGGGTGGCTTTTCTGTGATGGTACTTGCTGGAGCCTTATCAGGACTATTAGGAATTGGTAGTGGAGCGTTGAAAGTCTTAGCAATGGACGGATGTATGAAAGTCCCATTTAAGGTCAGTACAACGACGAGTAATTTCATGATAGGTGTGACAGCTGTAACCTCCGCCGTCGTTTATCTACAGCGTGGTTATATAGAGCCAGGTCTTGCCTTCCCAATAATGGTAGGTGTGTTAGCAGGTGCAATGAGTGGAGCAAAGTTACTGAAACACTTAGATGTAAAAGTGTTGAGAAAGATATTTGCTGTAGCCATACTGCTGGCAGCATTAAACATGATATATAATGGTATAATAGGAAAGTTCTAATATGGAAGAAAATACAAACACTAAGAATGATATGAATACTCTGATAGGTAACACCTTGCGTATTGGAGTCTTTACGGCATGTATTATAGCCTTGATAGGCGGTATCTGGTATGTTGTAAGTACTTCGGGATCAGCATTACCAGATTATAAGGTTTTCTATAAAGGAGATGAAAGTTATACAACCTTTGAAGGCATCTTCAAGTCGGTATTTGCGATGTCAGCTGCAGGTTGGGTACAATTAGGCGTAGTCGTTCTCATGCTCACACCAGTAATGCGTGTTGTATTATCTTTGGTAGATTTCAGCATTCAACGTGACTGGCTTTATGTCGTCATAACGGGGATAGTTCTCCTCATAATTGTCATGAACTCGCTTGTTGGAGTGGGATGAGTAATGTTAAATAATAAGTAAAAAGTTATTTATTGTTAATAAAAGTGTTTTGCGAGCTTATTATCTTTCTTATTATTAGGTCGTTTGAGGGAATATTTGTACCTTTGCAACCCGAAACAACAGTGTGAATTATAGGCTTTTGGGTTATATCGCACTTGTTTGTAGTGGATTGAAAATAAACAAAATAAATATATAACAATAAAAAGTAAAATTATGCCTACTATTTCACAATTAGTAAGAAAAGGCAGAAAGGATATCGTAGACAAGAGCAAGTCTCCGGCTTTGGACAACTGTCCACAGCGTCGTGGCGTTTGTGTTCGTGTTTACACAACAACTCCTAAGAAGCCTAATTCGGCAATGCGTAAGGTTGCCCGTGTTCGTTTGACCAACCAGAAGGAAGTTAACTCTTACATCCCAGGAGAGGGTCACAACTTGCAGGAGCACAGTATTGTTCTCGTTCGTGGTGGTCGTGTAAAGGACCTTCCTGGTGTACGTTATCATATTGTTCGTGGTACTCTTGATACCGCTGGCGTTGCTAATCGTACACAGCGTCGTTCTAAGTACGGTGCTAAGCGTCCAAAGGCAGCTAAGAAGTAATATCTGCGTTGTGCAAAGGCAACAAAGAAACTTCAATCCATAAAGCCGAGGTGCAACGGCCGGTGATGGTCGATGCTCCAAGGCTCTTTCAAA
Organism: Prevotella sp. C561; assembly: GCF_000224595.1. NCBI lineage: Bacteria > Pseudomonadati > Bacteroidota > Bacteroidia > Bacteroidales > Prevotellaceae > Prevotella > Prevotella sp. C561. The sequence goes on from NZ_JH114148.1 coordinate 87,079, forward strand.
AAGAACAAACTAAAAACAAACAGTTTTGCTGGAGATTTGTAATCACAAAGGTTGAGTAAATACCCAAGAGAGGGTGTTGAAGAACGAAAGACGACAGCCTCCGCAGAATTAAAGTTTAAAATAAAAAATGAGAAAAGCAAAACCAAAGAAGCGTGTAATCCTTCCAGATCCAAAGTTCAACGATCAGAAGGTATCAAAGTTCGTAAATCATTTGATGTATGACGGTAAGAAGAATACCTCATACGAAATCTTCTATGCAGCCCTCGATATCGTAGGTGGTAAGATGAAGGATGAAGAGAAGTCTCCACTTGAGGTGTGGAAGCAGGCTCTTGACAACATTACTCCACAGGTAGAGGTGAAGAGCCGTCGTATCGGTGGTGCTACTTTCCAGGTACCAACAGAGATTCGTCCTGATCGTAAGGAAAGTGTGTCTATGAAGAATATGATTGCTTTCGCACGTAAGCGTGGTGGTAAGAGCATGGCTGACAAGCTCGCATCAGAGATTATGGATGCTTTCAATAACCAGGGTGGTGCTTACAAGCGTAAGGAAGATATGCACCGCATGGCTGAGGCTAACCGTGCATTTGCTCACTTCAGATTCTAATCAAGTTATTATAATAAGGTAAAAGGAAATGGCAAATCACGATTTACATTTGACTCGTAATATCGGTATTATGGCACACATCGATGCCGGTAAGACGACAACATCTGAACGTATTCTTTTTTATACAGGTAAGACTCACAAGATTGGTGAGGTGCATGATGGTGCTGCTACCATGGACTGGATGGCACAGGAGCAGGAGCGTGGTATCACTATCACATCAGCTGCAACAACATGTAACTGGAACTACCTTGGCAAGTCTTATAAGATTAACTTGATTGATACTCCGGGACACGTTGACTTTACTGCTGAGGTAGAGCGTTCACTTCGTGTTCTTGATGGTGCAGTTGCTACTTATTCTGCAGCTGATGGTGTTCAGCCACAGTCAGAGACTGTATGGCGCCAGGCTGATAAGTACAATGTTCCACGTATTGGTTATGTAAACAAGATGGACCGCTCTGGTGCTGACTTCTACGAGACAGTACAGCAGATGAAGGATATTCTTGGTGCTAACCCAATCGCTATTCAGATTCCTATCGGTGCAGAGGAGAATTTCAAGGGTGTTATAGACCTCATCAAGATGAAGGCTATCTTGTGGCACGATGAGACTATGGGTGCTGAATACGACATCGAAGAAATTCCAGCTGATCTCGCTGATGAGGCTGCAGAGTGGCGTGAGAAGTTGCTCGAGGGTGCAGCTAACTACGATGATGAGTTGATGGAGATGTATCTTGAAGGTCAGGATATTCCAGAGGATAAACTTATTGCAGCTATTCGTAAGGGTTGTATCTCAATGGAATGCTGCCCAATGCTCCTCGGTTCTTCTTACAAGAACAAGGGTGTACAGCCACTTCTCGACTACGTTTGTGCTTTCTTGCCTTCACCATTGGATACACCAGCTATTGTAGGTGTTAATCCAGACACAGAAGAAGAAGAGTCTCGTAAGCCAAGTGAGAATGAGCCTACTGCAGCTTTGGCATTTAAGATTGCTACCGATCCTTTCATGGGCCGTTTGGTGTTCTTCCGTGTCTACTCAGGTAAGGTTTCTGCTGGATCTTATGTTTTCAATACACGTTCTGGTAAGAAGGAGCGTATCAGCCGTCTGTTCCAGATGAACTCTAATAAGGAAATCCCTATGGAGTCAATCGACGCAGGTGATATCGGTGCTGGTGTAGGTTTCAAGGATATTCGTACTGGTGATACCCTCTGTGATGAGAATGCACCAATCATCCTTGAGTCTATCACATTCCCTGATACTGTAATCTCTATTGCAGTTGAGCCAAAGAGCCAGGCAGACGTTGCTAAGCTCGACAATGGTCTTGCTAAGCTTGCAGAGGAGGATCCAACATTCACCGTTCGTACTGACGAGCAGAGTGGTCAGACTATTATCTCTGGTATGGGTGAGCTTCACCTTGATATTATCATCGACCGTTTGAAGCGTGAGTTCAAGGTAGAGTGTAACCAGGGTAAGCCACAGGTTAACTATAAAGAGGCTATCACAAAGGCTGCACAGAGCCGTGAGACTTATAAGAAGCAGTCTGGTGGTCGTGGTAAGTTTGCTTGCATCGATGTAACAATCGAGCCAAAAGATGAGGATTACGAAGAGGGCGACTTGCAGTTTATCAATGTCGTTAAGGGTGGTAACGTACCTAAGGAGTTTATTCCATCTGTAGAGAAGGGTTTCAAAGACTGTCTCAATAGTGGTGTACTCGGTGGTTTCCCATTGACAGGTCTTAAGGTTACTTTGACTGATGGTTCTTTCCACCCAGTTGACTCTGATCAGTTGTCATTCGAACTCGTTGCTCATCAAGCATTCAAGGTTCTTTGTCCTAAGGCTGGTCCTGTTCTTATGGAGCCTATCATGAAGGTAGAGGTTGTTACTCCAGAGGAGAACATGGGTGATGTTATCGGTGACTTGAACAAGCGTCGTGGTCTTGTACAGGGTATGGAAGAAGCTCGTAGCGGTGCTCGTATCGTTAAGGCTATGGTTCCATTGGCAGAGATGTTTGGTTACGTAACTGCTCTCCGTACAATTACCTCTGGTCGTGCTACTTCTTCTATGGAGTATGATCACCACTCACCAGTATCAAGTTCTCTTGCAAAGGAGATTCTTGATGAGTTGAAGGGTAATTCAGACCTCGTTAAGTAAAGAATATAAGGAAATGCTCTCTCATAGCGAATGACTCTTATGAGGGAGCAACCTTTATGTATATTAATAATAAATAATAAATTACACATGAGTCAGAAGATTCGTATTAAGCTGAAGTCTTACGACCACCAGTTGGTTGACAAGTCAGCAGAGAAGATTGTGAAGGCTGTAAAGGCAACAGGTGCTATTGTTAGCGGTCCTATTCCATTGCCAACACACAAGCGTATTTACACTGTAAACCGCTCTACATTCGTTAACAAGAAGTCACGTGAGCAGTTCCAGCTCTCAGATTTCAAGCGTCTCATTGATATTTATAGCTCTACAGCAAAGACTGTTGACGCTTTGATGAAGCTTGAGTTGCCTTCAGGTGTTGAGGTTGAAATCAAGGTGTAGTCATCTGTTGACAATAAGAAACAAATTAATACAAAAAAGCATTTACATTCATTTTAAAATCATTAATTGAAATGCCAGGATTATTAGGAAAGAAAATCGGAATGACATCCGTTTTCAGTGCCGACGGTAAGAATGTTCCGTGCACTGTTATCGAAGCTGGTCCTTGTGTTGTAACCCAGGTTAAAACTGTAGAAAAGGATGGTTACAAGGCTGTTCAGTTAGGTTTCGGCGAGGCTAAAGAGAAGAGAACTTCTAAGCCACAGCAGGGACACTTTAAGAAAGCCGGCACAACACCAAAGAAGCACTTGGCCGAGTTCAAGTTTGACGAGGAATATAACCTCGGTGACACTATTACTGTTGAATTGTTCAACAATGCTAAGTTCGTAGACGTTGTAGGTACATCTAAGGGTAAAGGTTTCCAGGGTGTTGTTAAGCGTCACGGATTCGGTGGTGTAGGTCAGTCTACTCACGGTCAGGATGACCGCGCACGTAAGCCGGGTTCTATTGGTGCTTGTTCTTACCCAGCTAAGGTCTTCAAGGGCATGCGCATGGGCGGCCAGATGGGAGGCGACAGAGTAACAACTCAGAACCTTCAGGTGTTAAAGGTTATTCCAGAGCACAATCTAATCCTTGTTAAGGGTAGTGTTGCTGGATGTAATGGTTCAACCGTAATAATTAAGAAGTAATGGATATTAACGTATTAGATATCAAAGGTCAGGAGACCGGCCGTAAGGTAACTCTTAACGAGAATATCTTCGGAATTGAGCCTAACGATCACGTCCTCTATCTCGCAGTTAAGCAGTATCTCGCTGATCAGCGTCAGGGTACAGCTAAGTCAAAGGAAAGAAGTGAGCACGCTGGTTCTACTCGTAAGTTGGGTCGTCAGAAGGGCGGCGGCGGTGCTCGTCGTGGTGATATCAATTCTCCAGTCCTCGTAGGTGGTGGTCGTGTATTCGGTCCTAAGCCACGCGATTACAGCTTCAAGCTGAATAAGAAGGTAAAGGTTCTTGCTCGTAAGTCTGCATTGGCTTATAAAGCACAGGATAATGCTATCGTTGTTGTTGAAGATTTCAATCTTGACGCTCCAAAGACTAAAGATTTCGTAAACATTGCAAAAAATCTTAAAGTTGATAGCAAGAAAGTCCTTCTTGTTTTGCCAGAAGTAGAGAAAAACGTATATTTGTCAGCTCGTAATCTGCAGAAGGCTGAGGTTATGACTGCTTCACAGGTAAATTCATACAAAGTTTTGAATGCTGATGTAGTAGTTATCACAGAAAACTCTCTGAAGGTTATTGACGAAATCTTAACCAAGTAATAATTAGGAGACAAGAAGAATTATGGGATTTATCATTAAACCAGTGGTCACTGAAAAGATGACCAAGTTGACAGACAAGTCTTCTGAGGATAAGGTTGTAAAGCACAAGGGTGAGAAGAGAACTATTTTGGCGCAGCCAAAGTATGGTTTTATTGTTAAGCCTGAGGCCAACAAGCTTGAGATTAAGAAAGAAGTTGAGGCTTTATACAACGTTACAGTAGTAGATGTGAATACCGTTCGTTACGCAGGTAAGCGTCAAGCACGTTATACCAAGGCAGGTCTTGTGAAAGGACAGAAGAACGCATTCAAGAAGGCTATCGTCACTTTGAAGAATGGCGATTCAATCGATTTTTATAGCAATATTTAAATAAAAAATGGCAGTACGTAAATTAAACCCGGTTACTCCGGGACAAAGACACAAGGTTATTGGCACGTTCGAGGATATTACTGCATCCGTGCCAGAGAAGTCTCTCGTTTACGGTAAACGTTCTACCGGTGGTCGAAACAACACCGGTAAGATGACTGTCCGCTATATGGGCGGTGGTCACAAGAAGAAGTATCGTCTTATCGACTTCAAGCGAGAGAAAGATGGTGTTCCAGCTGTAGTGAAGACAATCGAGTATGATCCTAACAGATCAGCTCGCATTGCGCTGTTATACTATGCTGATGGTGAAAAACGTTACATTATTGCTCCTAACGGACTGCAGGTTGGTGCAACACTGATGTCTGGTGCTGAGGCAGCACCTGAGGTTGGTAACGCTCTTCCTTTGGCTAATATTCCTGTTGGTACTGTAATTCATAACATTGAGTTACGTCCAGGACAGGGTGCATTGCTCGTTCGTTCGGCTGGTAATTTTGCTCAGCTTACTTCTCGTGAAGGCAGTTATTGTGTTATCAAGCTCCCTTCTGGTGAAACTCGCCAGATTTTGTCAGCTTGTAAGGCAACTGTAGGTAGTGTAGGTAACTCTGACCACGCTCTTGAGCAGTCTGGTAAGGCTGGTCGCTCTCGTTGGTTGGGTCGTCGTCCTCACAACCGTGGTGTTGTTATGAACCCTGTTGATCACCCAATGGGTGGTGGTGAAGGTCGCCAGTCTGGTGGTCATCCACGTTCACGTAAGGGCTTGTACGCTAAGGGTCTTAAGACTCGTGCACCTAAGAAGCTTTCAAACAAGTACATTATTGAGAGAGCTAACAAGAAGTAATCAAAGTAATTAAGAGTAAATTATGAGTCGTTCATTAAAAAAAGGTCCATACATTAACGTATCACTCGAGAAGAAGATTCTTGCTATGAATGAGAGTGGTAAGCAGAATGTAGTAAAGACATGGGCCAGAGCATCAATGATTTCCCCTGATTTTGTGGGTCACACTGTTGCAGTTCATAACGGAAATAAATTTATCCCTGTTTACATTACTGAGAACATGGTAGGTCATAAGCTCGGTGAGTTCAGCCCTACACGCCGTTTCGGTGGTCACTCTGGTAATAATAAGAGGTAAGCAGGTCATAATCCATTTAGAAAATAGAAAATATAATGGGAGCAAGAAAACATATAAAGGCTGAAGCTCGTAAAGAAGCTTTGAGAAGCCAGTATTTTGCAAAGCTCAAGGACTGTCCTTCTTCTCCACGTAAGATGCGCTATGTTGTAGACATGGTTCGTGGTATGGAAGTCAATCGTGCCCTTGGCGTACTGAGATTCTCCAAGAAGGCAGCTGCCCAGAATGTTGAGAAACTTCTGCGTTCTGCTATTAACAACTGGGAGACAAAGAATGACCGCAAGGCTGAAGACGGTGAACTTTTTATCTCTAAGATCTTCGTAGATGAAGGTGTTACAATGAAGCGCATGCGTCCTGCACCACAGGGCCGTGGCTACAGAATCCGCAAACGTTCTAACCACGTCACTCTTTTCGTTGATTCAAAGAATGACGCTAATAATGATGATAAATAAATAGTAGAATGGGACAGAAAGTTAATCCAATTAGCAACCGTCTTGGTATCATCCGCGGTTGGGAGTCAAATTGGTTCGGTGGCAAGAATTTCGGGGATAATCTCGTAGAAGATCGTAAGATTCGTACTTACCTGAACAAGCGTTTGGAAAAAGCAAGCGTTTCCCGTATTGTCATTGAGCGCACATTGAAGCTCGTCACCATTACTATTTGCACCGCTCGTCCGGGTATCGTTATCGGTAAAGGTGGTCAGGATGTTGATAAGCTTAAGGAAGAGTTGAAGAATCTTTTCAAGAAGGAGATTCAGATTAATATCTTCGAGGTTAAGAAACCTGAACTTGATGCAAACATCGTTGGTAACAATATCGCTCGCCAGGTAGAGGGTAAGATAGCTTACCGTCGTGCTATCAAGATGGCAGTTGCTAACACTATGCGTGCTGGTGCTGAAGGTATCAAAGTTCAAATTACAGGTCGTCTGAACGGTGCCGAAATGGCTCGTAAGGAAATGTTCAAAGAGGGACGTACTCCTCTACATACATTCCGTGCAGACATCGATTATTGTCAGACAGAAGCCCTTACTAAGGTAGGTCTGTTGGGTATCAAGGTATGGATTTGCCGTGGTGAAGTTTACAACAAGGTAGATCTTACACCTAACTTTACTCAAGAGAAGAGCAATGGCCGTTCTAACAATGGTGGCCGTTCTGGAAGAGGTAATCGTAGAAGAAACAATAACCGTTAAAAGAAGAAGCTATCATGTTACAGCCAAAAAGAGTAAAATATAGAAGACCTCAAGACGGACGTGGCAACAAAGGCAACGCCCACAGAGGTACACAGCTGGCTTTCGGCTCATTCGGCATCAAGACACTTGAGGCTAAGTGGATCGACAGCCGTCAGATTGAGGCCGCTCGTATAGCAGTAAACCGCTATATGAACCGTCAGGGCCAGGTCTGGATCCGCATCTTCCCTGATAAACCAATCACTCGTAAGCCTGCCGATGTTCGTATGGGTAAAGGTAAGGGTGATCCAGCAGGATGGGTTGCACCAGTTACTCCAGGTCGTGTTCTCTTTGAAGTAGAGGGCGTAAGCTTTGATATTGCAAAGGAGGCACTTCGTCTCGCTGCACAGAAGCTGCCTGTTAAGACAAAGTTTATTGTTAGACGTGATTTCGATAAAAACGCTTAAGAAAGATGAAGATTAAAGAAGTAAAAGAACTCGAGACCAAGGATTTGGTTGAGAAGATTGAGAATGCTGAGACAGCTCTTGCAAAAATGAAGCTGAATCATCAGATTACTCCACTTGAGAATCCATCTCAGATTAAGGCCGCTCGTCGTGATATTGCACGTATGAAAACAGAACTTTCTCAGAGAGAACTTAATAAATAACAATGGTCCAGATGGAAACAAGAAATTTAAGAAAAGTAAGACAGGGTGTCGTTATCAGCAACAAAATGGATAAAACCATCGTTATTGCAGCTAAGTTCAAAGAGAAGCACCCTATTTATGGTAAGTTTGTCCAGAAGACAAAGAAGTACCATGCTCATGACGAGAAGAATGAGGCAAATGTAGGTGATACAGTACTCATTATGGAGACTCGTCCTCTTTCTAAGACAAAGAGATGGAGATTAGTTCAAATCGTAGAAAAAGCTAAGTAATTATGATACAGACAGAATCAAAACTTACAGTATGTGATAACAGCGGTGCTCGTGAAGCTAAGTGCATTCGTGTACTCGGTGGTACTGGCCGTCGTTACGCAAGTGTTGGTGACGTTATCGTAGTTGCTGTACAAAACGTCATCCCATCAAGTGAATTGAAAAAGGGTGCAGTATCAAAGGCTTTGATCGTTCGCACAAAGAAGGAGATTCGTCGTGCTGATGGTTCATACATCCGCTTCGATGATAATGCATGTGTATTACTGAACAACGCAGGCGAAATTCGTGGTAGCCGTATCTTCGGTCCTGTTGCTCGTGAGCTGCGTGCAGTGAACATGAAGGTCGTTTCTTTGGCACCTGAGGTTCTTTAATTATTAAATTGAATAATAAAATGGCAAAATTCCATATAAAGAAAGACGATCAGGTCATTGTTCTTGCTGGTGCAGATAAGGGCAAGACTGGAAAGGTGCTTAAGGTCATCGCAGATAAGGAACGTGCTATTGTAGAGGGCTTGAATATGGTCTCTAAAAGCACAAAACCTTCTGCTGCTAACCCACAGGGTGGTATCATTAAGCAGGAGGCTGCAATTCATATCTCAAATTTAAGTCTCATCGATCCGAAGAGCGGTAAGGCTACACGTATCAAGATTGAGCGTGAAGGCAAGACTGTTAAGCGTATCGCTAAAAAGTCAGGGGAGGAAATTAAGTAATGAATACAGCTCAGTTAAAGAAACAGTATAAGGAGCAGATTGTTCCTGCTTTGCAGAAGCAGTTCAACTATTCTTCAGCTATGCAGGTGCCTGTTTTGAAGAAGATTGTTATCAATCAGGGTCTTGGTGATGCAACTCAGGATAAGAAACTTATTGAAGTTGCTGTTAACGAGATTTCTTCTATTACAGGTCAGAAGGCTGTTGCAACTTATTCAAAGAAGGATATTGCAAACTTCAAACTGCGTAAGAAGATGCCTATCGGCGTAATGGTAACTCTGCGTCGTGAGCGTATGTATGAGTTCCTCGAGAAGTTCGTTCGCGTATCTTTGCCACGTATTCGTGACTTCAAGGGTATCGAGAGCAAGTTCGATGGTCGTGGAAATTATACTCTCGGTATTACCGAGCAGATTATTTTCCCAGAGATTAATATCGATCAGGTTGACCGTATCCAGGGTATGAACATCACCTTCGTAACATCTGCTAAGACTGATGAAGAAGGATATGCTTTGCTGAAGGGCTTCGGACTTCCATTCAAGAATGCTAAAAACGATTAATTGATATGGCAAAAGAATCAATGAAAGCTCGCGAGGTAAAGCGTGCAAAGCTTGTAGCTCGTTATGCTGAGAAACGCGCAGCTCTGAAAAAGATTATCGCTACTTCAAATGATCCTGAAGAGGCTTATGAGGCTGCTCGTAAGTTGCAGTCTATTCCAAAGAATGCTAATCCTATTCGTCTACATAATCGTTGTAAGATTACTGGACGTCCAAAGGGATACATTCGTCAGTTTGGTCTCTCTCGTATTCAGTTCCGTGAGATGGCATCTCAGGGACTCATTCCAGGTGTAAAGAAGGCAAGCTGGTAAACAAATATATCGACGCGGATAGTGAATTGTGAAAAAGATTTTGTATCTTTGCAGCTCATTATCCGCTTTCAAGCGATTTTTTAATATTGTCGGGGTAGTCCCGATTAATTAAACATTTATATTTTATGACAGATCCAATAGCAGATTATCTGACAAGACTCAGAAACGCAATCATGGCTCATCACCGTGTTGTTGAGGTTCCTGCGTCTAACTTGAAGAAGTCTATTACAAAGATTCTCTTCGAGAAGGGTTACATCTTGAACTACAAGTTCATCGAGGATGGTCCCCAAGGCTCAATCAAGGTCGCATTGAAATACGACCCTGTAACAAAGCAGAGCGCTATCAAGAAATTGAAGCGTGTTTCTACCCCAGGTCTTCGCCAGTATACTGGTTACAAAGACATGCCGAGAGTAATTAACGGACTTGGAATTGCAATTCTTTCCACGTCTAAAGGTGTAATGACAGACAAAGAGGCTGCTGCTGAGAAGATTGGTGGTGAGGTCCTTTGCTACGTTTATTAATTGGAGGATTGAATATGTCAAGAATAGGAAAATTGCCAATTAGTGTTCCAGCTGGCGTTACAGTTGCTCTTAATAATGGTGTTGTTACAGTAAAGGGTCCTAAGGGTGAGCTTTCTCAGAAGGTAGATTCTTCTATTAAGACCATCATCGAGGACGGTCAGGTAACATTCGAAATTGATGAGAATAGCCCAGTAAACTACAAGCAGAAGCAGGCTTTCCACGGTCTTTATCGTTCACTTGTTAACAACATGGTTGTTGGTGTAAGTGAGGGTTACAAAAAGACATTGGAACTTGTTGGTGTAGGTTATCGTGTTTCTAACCAGGGCAACTTGGTAGAGTTCTCTCTTGGTTATACTCACCCAATCTTTATTCAGCTTCCTTCAGAAGTTAAGGTTGAGACAAAGAGCGAGCGTAACCAGAATCCAATCATCACTCTTGAATCAGCTGACAAGCAGCTGCTTGGTCTCATCTGTGCAAAGATTCGTTCTTTCCGTAAGCCTGAGCCTTACAAGGGTAAGGGTGTCCTGTTCCAGGGTGAGGTTATTCGCAGAAAGTCTGGTAAGACAGCTGCAGCTAAGTAACTTTAATACATCATTACGATTATGACAACAAAGAAAGAACAAAGAAGAATTAAGATAAAGTTCCGCATTCGTAAGAGTGTGAACGGTACTGCAGAGCGCCCACGCTTGAGCGTTTTCCGCAGTAATAAGCAGATTTATGCACAGGTTATTAACGATCTGACAGGAACAACCCTCGCTTCTGCTTCTTCACTTGGCCTTGAGAAGATGGCTAAGATTGATCAGGCTAAGAAGGTAGGTGCACTTGTTGCTGAGGATGCTAAGGCTGCTGGCGTAGAGCAGGTTGTTTTTGACCGTAACGGTTATCTCTATCACGGACGTGTACAGGCTTTGGCTGATGCAGCACGTGAGGGAGGACTTAAATTCTAAACGATTATGGCAATGAATAGAGTAAAAGTAAATAGTGATGTAGAACTGAAAGATCGCTTGGTTGCTATCAACCGCGTAACTAAGGTTACAAAGGGTGGTCGTACTTTCACATTCGCAGCTATCGTCGTTGTAGGTGACGGTAAGGGCGTTATTGGCTGGGGTCTTGGTAAGGCTGGTGAGGTAACTGCTGCTATCCAGAAAGGTACAGATTCAGCAAAGAAGAACCTTGTTAAGGTTCCTGTTTTGAAGGGTACTGTTCCTCATGAGGCAGAAGCTCGCTTCAGCGGTGCTCATGTTCTCCTTAAGCCAGCTGCAGCCGGTACTGGTTTGAAGGCCGGTGGTGCTATGCGTGCTGTTCTTGAGAGTGCAGGTGTTACTGATGTGATTGCAAAGTCAAAGGGTTCTTCTAACCCTCATAACCTTGTGAAGGCTACTATTGCTGCCCTCGCTGATATGCGTGATGCATATACAATCGCAGGTGAGCGTGGTATCAGTATGGATAAAGTATTTAACGGTTAATTTTAGGAGGTATTTAATTATGGCAAAAATTAAGATTAAGCAGATTAAGAGCCAGATTGGTGCTCCTAAAGACCAGAAAGAGACTTTACGTGCATTGGGCCTTCGTAAGATTTCTCAGATTATAGAGGTTGAGGATACTCCAAGCTGCCGTGGTATGATTCGTAAGGTTCATCACCTGGTATCAGTAATTGATTAAGTAATCTTTTAAAGAAAACAGTAATTATGAAATTAAATAATTTGAAACCAGCTGTTGGCTCTACACATTCACGTCGTCGTATTGGTCGTGGTCCAGGTTCTGGACTCGGAGGTACTTCTACTCGTGGTCACAAGGGTGCAAAGTCACGTTCTGGTTATAAGAAGAAGATTGGCTTTGAGGGTGGTCAGATGCCTCTCCAGCGTCGTGTACCGAAGGCTGGTTTCAAGAACATCAACCACAAGGAATATTTCGCTGTAAATCTTTCAACTCTTCAGGCTCTTGCTGAGAAGAACAATCTTACTAAGATTGGTGTAGAGGAGCTTAAGGCTGCTGGTCTCACCAATGGTAAGGAACTTGTTAAGATTCTTGGTAATGGTGAGTTGAAGGCTAAGTTGGAAGTTTCAGCAAATGCTTTCTCTAAGACTGCCGAAGAAGCTATTAAGGCAGTAGGTGGTAACACAACTATAATCTAAGTTAATGAAAAAGTTTATTGAGACACTGAAGAACTGTTGGAAAATTGAGGATTTGCGTCAGCGACTTCTCATAACTATTCTGTTCACAGCTATTTACCGTTTCGGGTCGTTTGTGGTGCTTCCTGGCATTAATCCTACCCTATTGGAAAAGTTGCAGGCACAGACCAAGGGCGGTCTTATGTCACTTTTGGACATGTTCTCCGGTGGTGCATTTTCTCATGCGTCAATCTTCGCATTGGGAATCATGCCTTACATCTCAGCTTCTATCGTTTTACAGATTCTCGCTGTCGCTGTACCTTATTTCCAAAAGATGCAGCGTGAAGGCGAAAGTGGCCATAAGAAGATAAACTGGTATACGCGTGTCCTGACAGTAGTAATCCTACTGTTTCAGGCACCGTCTTACTTGTTGAACTTAAAAGTGCAGGCTGGTGGTGCTCTGGCTTCAGGCATCGATTGGACTACATTTATGATTCCTGCGACAATTATTCTTGCTGCAGGTTCTATGTTCATTCTTTGGCTCGGTGAGCGTATCACGGATAAAGGAGTTGGTAATGGTATCTCTTTGATTATTATGATTGGTATCATCGCACGTTTGCCCCAAGCTCTTATTCAGGAGTTTAGTAATCGCGTTTCTGCGGCTATCGGTGGTGGTATTGTGATGCTTATCATAGAGATTATTGTTCTTTATGCTGTTGTATGTGCGGCTTTACTCCTTGTACAAGGTACTCGAAAGATTCCTGTGCAGTATGCTAAGCGCGTCGTTGGAAATAAACAATATGGTGGAGCTCGTCAGTATATCCCTTTGAAACTGTTTGCTGCTAATGTTATGCCTATCATCTTTGCGCAGGCTTTGATGTTTATACCATTGGCAATTGTACAGTATTCATCTGATAATACCAGTTCTGTTCTCCAGTCTTTGATGAATACAAAGAGTCTGGCGTATAACTGTATTTATGTGCTCCTTATCGTAGTGTTTACTTATTTCTATACTGCGATTACACTTAATCCAACTCAGATGGCTGAGGATATGAAGCGCAATAACGGTTTTATTCCTGGCGTTAAACCTGGAAAGGATACAGCAGATTATATTGATACTGTAATGTCTCGTCTTACGGGACCAGGTGCTTTGTTTATCGCTTTCATTGCTATTATGCCTGCATTGGCAGGATATTTAAATGTTGCTGATGCCTTTGGTCAGTTCTTTGGTGGAACTTCATTGTTGATTCTTGTTGGTGTTGTTATCGACACACTTCAACAGATTGAATCTCATTTAATGATGCGCCACTATGATGGACTTCTCAATTCAGGACATACACGTAGCAATGCTGGTGTTGCAGCTTATTAGATCTTTATCTTAGGGAATGAATATATTTCTAAAGACTGAAGATGAAATAGAACTCATGCGTGAGGCCAACCTGCTGGTAGGTAAAACTCTGGCAGAGGTTGGTCGTCATGTTAAGCCAGGTGTCACAACTCTCCAATTAGATAAAATAGCTGAAGAGTTTATTCGTGACAATGGTGCCATTCCTACATTTAAAGGCTTCCCCAGTTCTTATGGCCCTCCTTTTCCTGGTAGTATATGTTCGTCTGTTAATGACGTAGTCGTACATGGAATACCAAGTGAAGATGTTGTACTGAAGGATGGGGATATAATTTCTATTGATTGTGGGACTTTACTTAACGGGTTCAACGGAGATAGTTGTTATACTTTCTGTGTTGGAGAAGTAAGCGAAGATGTAATGAAGTTACTTCGTACAACAAAAGAGTCTCTCTATAAGGGTATTGAGGTGGCACAGGCTGGGCATCATGTTGGTGATATTGGTCAAGTTATTCAAGACTATTGTCAGGCACAAGGCTATGGTATTGTTCGTGAACTAACAGGTCATGGTATTGGACGTGAGATGCATGAGGACCCAGCAATTCCTAATTATGGAAAGCGGGGTAGTGGAGTATTACTGAAGGCAGGAATGTGTATAGCAATAGAGCCGATGGTTACTTTGGGTAGTCGAGAAATTGGTATATTACCAGACCGATGGAGTATTGTTACACGTGACCGTCGTCCAGCAGCACACTTTGAGCATACCATTGCTATTAGAGCTGGTAAGGCTGATATTTTATCTTCTTTTGAAGAAGTAGAACATTTAGAAGGACAAAATTTTTAATTAGTATATGGCAAAGCAAACTGCAATAGAGCAGGACGGAACAATTCTCGAAGCACTATCAAATGCGATGTTTCGAGTGGAATTAGAGAATGGTGTTGATATCACCGCTCATATTTCCGGTAAGATGAGAATGCACTACATCAAGATTCTTCCCGGTGATAAAGTGAAGGTTGAGATGAGTCCATACGACCTGACTAAGGGTCGAATCGTTTTCAGATACAAATAAACAACATAGAGATATGAAGACAAGAGCATCATTAAAGAAGCGTACAGCTGACTGCAAGATCGTTCGTCGTAAGGGTCGCCTGTTCGTTATTAACAAGAAGAACCCTAAGTTCAAAATGCGTCAGGGTTAAGTTAAAAAAGTGTAACGAGGTGGGCTTTCTCATAAATTATGCTTACCTTTGCATGCTTTTTAGCGCTAAATGACATTAATTTATTTAATTATCAAACAATGGCAATAAGAATTGTTGGAGTAGATTTGCCCCAGAATAAGCGTGGCGAAATCGCATTGACCTATATCTATGGTATTGGTCGAAGTAGTTCAGCAAAGATATTGGATAAGGCTGGTATTAGCCGTGACCTGAAGGTCAGCGAGTGGTCTGATGACCAGGCAGCCAAGATCCGTGAAATTATCGGTGCTGAATTCAAAGTTGAAGGTGATCTCCGTTCTGAGATCCAGATGAACATCAAGCGCCTCATGGATATAGGTTGCTATCGTGGTGTTAGACATCGTAATGGTCTTCCTGTTCGCGGTCAGAGTACTAAGAACAATGCTCGTACCCGTAAGGGAAAGAAGAAGACTGTTGCTAATAAGAAGAAGGCTACTAAGTAATTCTAAGGAGGAAATTAATTATGGCAAAGAAATCAGCAACATCTAAGAAAAGAAATGTAAGAGTTGACGCACTTGGACAGCTCCACGTGCACAGCTCATTCAATAACATCATTGTATCTTTGGCTAACAACGAGGGTCAGGTTATCTCTTGGTCTTCGGCTGGTAAGATGGGATTCCGTGGATCAAAGAAGAATACTCCTTACGCTGCTCAGATGGCAGCAGAGGATTGCTCTAAGGTAGCTTTCGATCTCGGTCTTCGTAAGGTTAAGGCATTCGTTAAGGGTCCAGGTAACGGTCGTGAGAGCGCAATCCGTGCGGTTAACGCAGCAGGTATTCAGGTAACTGAAATCGTTGACGTTACTCCATTGCCACACAACGGCTGCCGTCCTCCAAAGCGTCGTCGTGTATAATCACATCTTATAACAATTAAAAGAATTCATATTAATTATGGCAAGATACATAGGTCCAAAATCACGAATTGCACGCCGTTTCGGTGAGCCAATTTTCGGCGCAGATAAGGTATTAGCTAAGAGAAATTTCCCTCCAGGACAGCACGGTAATAACCGTCGTCGTAAGGTGTCTGAGTATGGTGCTCAGCTTGCAGAGAAGCAAAAGGCTAAATACACTTATGGCGTTTTGGAGCGTCAGTTCCGTAATCTGTTCGATAAGGCTGCTAAGGCAGATGGTATTACTGGTGAGGTTCTTCTTCAGAGCCTTGAGAGCCGTCTGGATAATGTAGTGTTCCGTCTCGGTATCGCTCCTACTCGTGCAGCTGCACGTCAGCTCGTTAGCCACAAGCATATTGTTGTTAACGGTAATGTCGTAAATATTGCTTCATATCAGGTAAAGGCTGGTGACGTTGTTGGTGTTCGTGAGAAGGCTAAGTCACTTGAGGTTATCGAGGCTGCTTTGGCAGGCTTCAACCACAGCAAGTATCCTTGGCTTGAGTGGGATGATAACGCTAAGTGCGGTAAGTTCCTCCATCGTCCAGACCGTGCTGACATCCCTGAGAATATTAAGGAGCAGTTAATCGTTGAGTTGTACTCTAAACAATAAAATCATTAAATTAATGGCGATATTAGCATTTCAAAAACCTGATAAAGTAGTGATGCTGGAGGCCAATGACCATTTCGGCAAGTTCGAATTCCGTCCACTTGAGCCTGGCTTCGGTGTTACCATTGGTAACGCTCTTCGTCGCATCCTCCTTTCATCGCTGGAAGGCTTCGCAATTAACACTATCCGTATAGCTGGTGTTGAGCACGAGTTCTCTTCAGTTCCTGGTGTAAAGGAAGATGTTACCAACATCATCTTGAATCTCAAGCAAGTTCGATTCAAGCAAGTAGTAGAAGAATTCGAGAATGAGAAAGTTAGTATCACCGTAGAGAATTCCACCGAATTCAAAGCAGGTGATATCGGTAAGTATCTGACTGGATTTGAAGTGTTAAACCCTGATTTGGTGATTTGTCATTTAGACTCCAAGGCTTCTATGCAGATTGATTTGACCATCAATAAGGGACGTGGTTACGTTCCTGCTGAGGAAAATCGTGAATACTGCACTGATGTAAACGTACTCCCAATCGATTCCATCTACACCCCAATTCGTAACGTAAAATATGCCGTTGAGCCATATCGTGTTGAACAGAAGACCGACTATGACAAATTGGTTGTTGAAGTTACGACCGATGGTTCCATCCACCCAAAGGATGCACTGAAAGAGGCTGCAAAGATTCTTATCTATCATTTCATGTTGTTCTCTGATGAGAAGATTACTCTCGAGAATCCAGATCAGGAGGGCAACCAGGAGTTCGATGAGGAGGTTCTGCACATGCGCCAGCTCTTGAAGACCAAGTTGACCGACGCAAGTCTCAACTTGAGTGTTCGTGCACTTAACTGCTTAAAGGCAGCTGATGTAGAGACATTAGGCGACCTCGTACAGTACAACAAGACGGATCTCTTGAAGTTCCGTAACTTTGGTAAGAAATCGCTTTCTGAGCTTGATGATTTGCTCGAGAGTCTGAATCTGTCGTTTGGAACCGACATTACAAAGTATAAATTGGATAAAGAATAGTTGACGAGTTGTCTAAACGACAAGTTGACGGGTTTATCCACAACGAGTTAAAAACAAAATGAGACATAATAAGAAATTCAACCATTTGGGTCGTACTGCTGACCACCGCGCTGCGTTGCTTTCAAACTTGGCAGTTGCTTTGATTCTGAATCAGCACAAAAGAATCACTACGACTCTTGCTAAGGCAAAGGCTCTTAAGAAGTATGTTGAGCCGCTAATCACACGTTCTAAGAATGATACAACTAACTCACGTCGTGTTGTATTCCGTTATCTTCAGAACAAAGAGGCTGTTACTGAGCTCTTCAAAGAGATTTCAGTTAAGGTAGCTGATCGTCCAGGCGGTTATACACGCGTTATCAAGCTCGGAACTCGTCAGGGTGACGCTGCTCAGATTGCATTTATTGAGCTTGTTGACTATGATGAGAACATGGCTAAGACTCCAAAGGCTGAAGCTAAGAAGACTCGTCGTAGCCGTCGTTCTACAAAGAAGGCTGATGATGCACCAGCAGAGGCTGCTGAGAACGTTGCTGAAGAGGCAAAGGCTGAATAATCCGAATAGATTTTATCTCTATAATAAAGAATTCCCGGTACTTAATGTATCGGGAGTTTTTATTTGTGATAGTTAGTTTGTCTACTGTTTTAACATTCTTGACACATAGCCATTGTGGCGGAACCATTTATGCGCCCAGTTGGGTACCATAAAGATATAGCCAGAGATGTCTTCGTGTGGAGCGCAGTCAAGTTGGTTGCCAATGATGTCTGCAGCTTCTTGTACAGATGTTCCGTATAACCGTGCTAATTCTTCACGTATAAGCGTATATGTGATATTACGGATAGAGGCTGCATTGATGGGTTGATTTCCTAATAGAGCCAATAATTCTTTTTTAGAAGGGATTTTTACTTTTGGTCCTACTCGTAGTCCTTCAAAGCAGTATTCTCCATCTACCTTATACATAGTAAATCCATCTTTACGGTTGCGCTCATTACAGTCCTCTGCCATTTGACGTGCAATAGGGTGGGTGATACGTTGCAGTATCTCTGCGATAATGGGCTGATGACGTAATTGTCCATATGTATATCCTTCACCGTTGATTCCACCAGAACCCGATGGGATATCAGAATCGGAGATTATGCATAACTCTTTTCTTTCCATTTCTTCTTGTTTAAGTATTCTGATTAAATTTTAGTTCAAACTTTGTGTAGAAGTCCCTAACATAAATGAAATCGAAGATGCTGAAGCTTGTATGGTCGTATAGATTGTGAAAATGCTGATGAAGGTGTAGGTCGTGACTCCATTCTCTATATAACCCTTCATTCCAACAATCATCAGCATCTTGCATTCCCATGAGTTCCATTTCTGTCTTGTTGTCTTCCTCTCCATGATATCCGTCGAAGCTCATACAGCAACCATATTTGCAATAGATATCGTTATAACTTTCATCATTGAGAATCTCCCAAATCATTTCTGAATCTTCTCCTTGGAAAGGATTACTTTTTGAGTATTGTCTATCTTTTCCTAAGAATATCTTACACTCTACACCCTCAAACAGCAAACTACTTCCGCTATCTGCCAACATTTTCTTTGTATTGTAATACAACTCTCTGCTTTGTTGATATTTTTTAATAACTACTTCTTTAAGTGTTTCGTTGAATTCCTTTAACAGCTGATAGTTTTCATCTGTTGGCTTGAATAGTTGGTTAAGGTGCATTCGACGATTAAAGATGAGAGTTACCATCTTCTCGTCACGTGCTTTTAATTGTGGGTTCTCGTAATATGTCAAAAGTGAGGACTCTGTCTTATTGATTCTTTCTTTTAAAGTTTCCTTTATTTTCATTTCTAAAGTGGTCTCTGTAAAAATTAAAGATTTAGGTTAGGTTTTATTAATGACGTTGTTCTGTTGTAGTGGACTTATAGTTCTTTCAAATTACTGAAATATAATCTAATACGTGTACTTTTTATTTTGCATTGGTTTGAATTCAAAGAGCTATTAAGCCCTCTTATTCTGGGAATATTCTATTAATATTTAATCCAAATCGGTTATTAGGCTACTTAAACTGCATTTTCAAATGATTTCTAATAACGGGCATTAGAAATTGACGTCTGTAAATGATTCTCATTTAATAACTTAATAATCAATTACGTTTAACCCATCTTTTTGTTTATTTGGGTTTAACTTGTCTTCGTTCAATGAGAAACTAATGATATGAGAAGTAAGAAAAATGAGCAGTTTGGTTTAATATCTGATTTGGATTAAATAGATGTGTTATTTATATCTTAATTAATTGTGTAAACTTCCATCGTTTTGTTCTTCAATTACTTGTATATAATTTTTCATCCACGCTATTCTAAGTTCTCTCATCTCATCGTCTTCATCATCGTCATCGTCATCATCGTCATCATCATCGTCATCATCATCATCATCATCATCATCATCGTCGTCGTCATCATCATAATAATCGTCGTCTTCATCCTCCGGATATATTTCATATGGACAGTCAGCTGTAAGTGCTTCTACTTCGTCTTCTGTAAGCCAATCTTCAAGCTCATCAAAATAATACTCTTCTTCTTCATCTTCATTATATCTAACAGATGAATACTTTAAACCACAAATTTTTCCCATAGTTGTCTATTTTTTATTATTAATAATAACTCTATTATTGAAATAGAGCCTCGTTTGTTCTTATCATTTGCTTGTATATACTCTGCTTATATTCTGCTGTGCATTTTCTGCGTGGATGGTTGACTATCTTGAAAGCTTCCTCTTGCTGAAAGTCTTTAAAATATTGTATTCTACATCCTCCACCGCAGATGTATCGCAAATCGCAATTTCTACAAGGTATCAAGTTATCTACACATGAAATTCTACTTGCTTCTTTTGAGAAAGAGAGTATCTCTTCAAAAGAATTTCTTCTTATGTTCAAGGAAGTTGGGAGCATAGATAATGAAGGACAGAAATATACGTTTCCGTTTGACTCTATTGTTAGGTTGCCAAATTCACAATTGTTTTCTAACAAAAAGTGTGTATGGAAATCAATGAAAGCTAAGTCTAAAACGTCCTCACCCATACAATATTTGTATATGGATTCTGTAATAGTCTCATATTCTTGTTTTTCTTGTGAAGAAAATTTTATCTCTCGCCCATCTAATAAACTTGTTGTGAAACGGATTCCGAAAGGCTTATCTTTATATTTTTCTATAAGTTCCTTTCCAAAGGTTGCATACCCTTGTATCTTATTTTTTAGAGTTTTGTCAAACCAAGGGGTGATACCAATATCTGTTGGCACACCGTAAGATAGAAATGTATCAACAGTATTGAGTGCCTTCTCGAAGTTGTCTTTACCCCTGATTTTAGAGTTTTCTTCTTCGTTAATCCCATCAATACTTATCTGAACACGTGATAGATATGGACTAACAGCTTTAATGTCTTCTTCTTTCCATAAAGTTCCGTTGGTCAGAACTTCTACATTTAGTCCTGAACTATGCGTGTGTTTGATGATATCAAGAAGATCTGTTCTCATACAAACCTCTCCCCCTGTGAATGTTATTTGCTCACCTCCACTCTCTTTAAATAGATCTATTACTTTATAGATTTCTTCTGTAGTTAACTCCTTTTCTTTCTTCTTTCCTGCATACATATAGCAGTGGGGACAGCTCATATTGCATGCATTGGTTAAATGAAATTGCATAACCCCACTATAGTTTGCAGGTCTTACATCTTTCTTCTCAAACTGCTTAGCTTCTATTTGGATTACTACGGCATGTGCATTCTTTTGGTTGCCTTTAAAAGACTTTAAGGCTGTCTCAAGATTGTTAGTTTGTAAGAGTTTGAAAAAGTCTATTTGTTCTTCATTCTCAAGTACAATCCAATTAGCAGTAAGAGGTGAAACTATCACATAGAGCCCTAAAATAGACTCTATGTGTAGTTGTTCGGGAAAACTATAAACCTTTAGTGGGCTTATGCTTTTTCTTTTCTCCATATTTGAGATGTTACAGAATACCTTTGGAGCCTGTGTGAGTCTTTTTGCAACATACAGCATAGCAGCCGTAGAAAAGTCTTTTGTCTTTTTTCTTCTCGACGTAATAGATAATTTCCATAATTTCTAATTATTAAAATGTTAGTAATGATGCAGAGAGGATAAAAGAAGAAAGGGGACACGGCCCGCTTTATCTTTATTTATCCGGTTCGGTTCTGGAAAACACCTTGGAGTCAAAATAAAGTAAAGACAGTCCATGCCCCCATATAGGATAGGGGCACAGAACCTGCCTAAACTCGATTAGTGACGACTCCTTAGTTGAATTTTCCAGATTTAACCGGGTCGAATAACCTCGTTTGCAAGTTTTGTGCAATGAATGGCGAGTGGTTTGTAAAGTGCCCACCAAACATGGCACAAATGTCGCAAGTTCAACATAGAACTGCAATCCCAAGTGCTGGTGTAGCTTAATAATCTATACCTGAAAACACCGAGGGGTTTGGGGGCGAGAAGCCCCCATGAGAAGAAAATCAACAAGCAATGCATAAAAATAAGAAAGGGAGACCTCTGTCTCCCAAAGATTAATTAATTTTGCATTGCAATGTACAAACAATTAACCTCGGAGCAAAGGTACACAATTTCTGTGCTACTCCAAAAATAGAACGAAACAAAAAGATATTGCCAAGGCGATAAAATGTAAAGTGCAAGTACAGTGTCTCGTGAAATAAGACGTAATAGCGGAGTCCGAAGACACTATAATTGGGAAACTGCCCAAGCAAATGCAGTACAAACAAGG
>NZ_JH114148.1:109550-142308 GCF_000224595.1 Prevotella sp. C561
CTAAAGAAGGGGAAAAATGCCAAAGAACTGGCACGAACTGTAATACACTTACTATCTCCTTTCAAAGACCATATCAAGTCTATTACAACTGACAATGGTACAGAATTCGCTTGTCATGAAATGATAGCCAAAAGCCTTGGTGTTACCATATATTTTGCTGACCCATACGCTTCATGGCAGAAAGGCGCTATAGAAAATGCTAACGGACTAATTAGGCAATACGTGCCAAAAAAAGAAACCTTTGAGCATATCAGCCAGCAACAAATAACTAAGTATTCAAAGAAAATTAACATGAGGCCAAGAAAGAAATTAGATTTTAAAACACCACAGGACTGCTTTTACGAACTAATTAAGTAAATTTGCACTTGCTTGTTGAATTCACGTGTAGGGAATTTATTGGAAATGGCAAAATAATAATGAAATAAAGTAAAGAAAACACAAAGAAAGGGTATGCTAATATCCTGCTTAAGTATATGATTACGATATCTCTGCTCGAAAAACCTAATCCTACAGAAACTTGGCTTGTTGTTTTGCCAAAGGAATACCGATCACATGTAAGCTTATTTGCTTTCACACTTGCTTTCTTCTTTGTCCATCCTTTCCCAGAATCTTTTATAAACCTCACGGTTGTTGCCGAAAGGATAAAAGCCGAGAATACGCCAGTTAGGAGGATAAGTGTGACGGCTGTTGCAATTTGGACAGGGCATTGGAATTGACATAGCAGTTGCTCCATACTCAATATTTAATGCACGGAAAGTGTTGTTGCAGTTGTCGCATCTGAAATTCATATAACCTCTGATCATAAGTGTGATAATGAAGGGGTGAATATTCTGAGTTTTGATTCTCTTTGGTACTCGTTAGCCTAAAGGATAAGAATAGTCTTACCAAGCTTTGGTAATATTCTTCCTGATAGGTTGAGAATTGTGTTTATAAATAAAACTGTTTGGCAAGCCTTTCTCATATAGGTTTGTTACTGACCTATTACTCCGTATAACATAATGATTGTAATGAATCTTTTTCTTTTATCTTTGTGTTAATGTTCAACGCGTGTGGTGTTATGATTTAGTACCACATGCTATTGAAGACGAAACACATTATTATATATAGTATGGATGTGAGCAACCTATCGTCAAGAAGGGGATTATAACCCAAAACTAAATATGCTATATTTGATAAGGATATTTACTCATCGACTCTTTTATTAACGAAGGTCAGAGTGGGACACACTTATCTTGTAGCTTTGAAGATATGTGTCAGTTGGCTGATAGCTTTTTCATCATATTCTATGCTCCCACCCATACGCAGTAGCCCCATCACTTCATTGTTAATAACAAGTTGATGGCCAACGTAGGCTGTGCCGAAGCATGTATCATGGTGGCCTATAGCTATAGTGTGAACTTGCTCTAAAGGGATGATACCCTTGGAACTTAAGGCGACTAATCCACTGAGAAAGGAATCTTTAGTGCACTTATAATATAATGTTTTGTCAGTAATCATCAGCCCTGTCCAGCCATATCCGCCAAATGAACCCACGATAGAGTCATTGACAATGAGTATCGGTTGCTCTCCTTGACAGTTAATACCATAGCGGTTGCAATGTTTCTCGATAAGTTCAGCTGTGATGTTGTCACCAGTAAAAACATTCTTACTTATGGGAAGTGCATGCCTCTCGTAATCTTTAATTGCTTTGATGAGTTTTTCTGTTGTCATGTCTCTGTATATTTTGAAATTTTTATTCTGAGTATGAATCGGTATTATCGTATGTATCGTTGAAGTCTTGGTTCATATCCTCTTCTAACTGTCGAGCAGCAGAAGCACCACCGTCAGGGTCTTCTCCGTCAGTAGGGTAGACGTCATAGCTATCAGATAATTTGTCTTGAAATATCATATTCTTAAAACCAGTCATATCATTAGGCTCTATGGAGAAAATCCGCCACCCATCTTCTTGTAGGATTAGCGTTGCGGTGAAGATTCCCTTTTTGTTCTTAAGTACAACCATTGCTACATCTTGATAGTTGGTTAGTGTAGCAGCTTTTACGGACTCGAAACCCATGTCTGACCTATCATAACCACTACCGCCATTCGCCATATTGAGAAGTGCTGCCATGGACTCTAATTGTTTTGCCAGTTTCCCAGTACAGAACTTTGATGCAGCTTCAGAAAGTCCTTCTGTTTTTAATGTTTCGTAATATTTCTCAACAGTAGTAGCTGCCTCACCTTCAGGTGTAGCATAGAATGCTTCGATACTATCTTGCCGTATCTCTTCAGGAGTCTTAGGAGAACAACTGGTAGTTGTGAGTAAGGTAGTGCTGCAGAGCAACGTAATGCCAGTAATTAAGATAAATGTTGTTTTGTTCATAATTTATTAGGTCTTTGTTTTTGTCTGCAAAATAAATGTATCTTCGTGAGAGGTACAAAGGATTTTATTTGTATTTTATTAGGAGAATGACATTAGTGCTGTGATTAGTAATATATGAAGAAAAGAAGGGGCGTTTTACCTCTTGATGTGCTGAAATATCGATGTTTTTTCTTCTCTTAGAGCGGTAATTAGTTTCTCATATCACTAAATATCTTCTGGGAAAGGACAGTGGTTTTTACTTTTGTTGCCTAACAGAAGTATTTTGAGGTTGGTGCTTCTGATTTCTATGCCGATGTCATCCTTTACACCCAACGACATCCATACAATGTTATCGAACTTAAAGTCACATCATTCAAAGCCGAATATATAGGGTAGAACAATTTAGGTTCTTCCGTTAAATGCGTAGATCGTTAATAGAATGAGATTAATATACATACATGGTAAGCTTACCGCCAATAAGATTGTTTTATAAGGGGGGTAAACTATATGATAGATGTAATTAGGTGTGATGCCAATCTGTCATCTATAATCTGCTTATTCCCTTATTAAATCATGTTTGTAAACTATTTTTGTACAGCTCAAATCCAACACATGCTCTTTTGGCTTCTAAAAGACGCCCTTTTGGCTTGCAAAAGATACTCTTTAAGACCCTTACTAACGCCCTTTTGAACACCAATTAGGCATCTTTTACTTTACACTTGGTAACTAATTGATACTCTGTTGATTGCAAACTCGCTTCATGTGTGTATTTTTGCCGTTAGTTATAGGTGTTTTCCTTGAAATTATGTAATGATTTTTCAAACCTTGTCTGCAGATTTTCGAAGTCTTAAAATATAAAGATTTTCAATGAAAGAGGATGAAAATAGGATAGATAGTTGACTGTCTCAGCTATATTTTTGTTTAATGAGTAACTTTGGCTCTTACGTTAAAGCACTACGAAAAGCGTCCACACATTTAACGGAAGAACCACAATTTATGGCTTATATGACAAAAAGAGATGTAAAACCTCTTGTGATTCTTTTAATTCATGAAGAAGGAGGGTGTGTTCATAATTGACACACCCTCTTTCAATAATCTAACGAAAAACGACTTTGAGGCAGATTAGTGCAAGTTTATGGGCGTTTTTGCCCACTTGCTTCTTCACAGTATTTATTGATGCCTCTTTATTCTACAGGTCTCCCTATTAGTAGTTAGGACCTTCACCAAAGTTTGGTGCCCCCTTGTCGTACCACACCCTTTCCGAGTTAAGCAGTTCAGGTCTTTGTCCATCGGTAAAGGTGAAGCCTTGTTGTGTCATTGCCGTCTCGATAATAGTACGCATCTTATCAGCTGGGTCGGGTTGAGCGATATAGAATCGGCGAGGCAACTCGGTGTTGGGTTTCATTGTAACCCAAGGAATGAGCGAACTACCAACTTTAGGAACACCAGAGCGGCGCACTGTTACAAACTGCTCAAGAGGTTGATAGAAGAAGTGTAGATACAATTGGATGTAAACCTTCTCCAAGTCGCTTGGAACATTACCTGTTAGTTGGTAGTCAGAATTAGCCATCATCGTGGCAATAGCTGCATCGCCGTAGGTAACAGGCTCGTCTAACTTGTCGTTACAATGTGCCTTATCATAATAAGGTATTTTGTTCAGTATCGCTAAGCGGTTATAAGCTTTTGCTGAAGCCTCAACGCCAAGTTTAAAGTATTCGGCTGCAGTATGTGGCAAGTTAGCACCCAGTAATTTAAACTCAGCCAGATAGAGGTTCATTTCAGCTGTGGAAAGGGTCATCTCGTAAAGTGGGTTATCTTCAGTGTCTTGTACCACCTTGCCTTTTGGAGCTGTTGGGAAAGTGAAGTCAACGCGGCCACGCACTAATTCCTCGTTAAAGTACGATAGCGGTGAGTAGGTTTTTGTTTTTTCTCCGTCAGTTACCTTCCATCTGGTTGTTACAAAATAATTGTTGACGCCAGTGTATTCTGTCTTTTCAGATATAGCCATACCGATAGGTAATCCCTGATAGCGCACCCATGGTTCCCCATCACCTTTCCAACTGTCGAAATGTTTCTTGCCAGAAGCATCTGTGGTATAGTTCACCTGGTCTAAAATATATTTAGGAATAGCACAGTTGTTATCCCCTCTTGCTTGTGCATCAAAGAATGCTTGTACTACCTCAGAGTTGAAATCGTTTTTGGTAAACATCACCAGCATACGTGGATCTTTGTTACGCTTCATGAAGTCGATAACGTTTTTACTACTAACACCTAAGTTCACACTATTATCACTTCCATAGGTGTTGTTACCGCCATCTCCACCCGTACCTTTGTTATATACATAGTCGTCTGTAATAGATTGCATCACGTTTGCATCGTCAGCACCCACTTCCTCGGCTATTTTTAAGGCCTTAGCTTTGTTTTGGTGAAGAAGTCTTACCGCAATTTTAAGTTTTATGCCGTTTACAAATTTCACCCATTTCTTAGTATCTCCCCCGTAGGCTAAGTCATTGTCTCCTAAACTTATCTGCGTTGTCGTTGACTTCAGCTTATCCAGGTCGGTGTTCAGCTCGGTCAGCCATTGGTCGAATAGACTCTCTTGCGATTCGTAGTTAGGAGTTAATGTGCCCCCATACTTGGCTTGTGCAGCTTCAGAGTAAGGCCTTGAGCCAAAGAGGTCGGTATCGAACAGTCCCATGTAAACTGTTAGAGCGTTTGCCATGGCCGAAAGGTGCGAGTATTGAGCAGCCTTGTTGGCTGGCATCTTATCGATAGTAGCTTTAATATCGTTCTCATATCGTTTAACATAAATGAGCTGAGAACCCACACCGCCCAGTTCGGCCAACTTGTTATACAAGTCGTTAAAACTACTTGACGGTGAATATGCTTGAACTATTTTTGACGTGTAAGCCCCATCATAATACCACAGCAGGTAATCGAAGGGTTGGTATTGCACCTGTTCCTGAGTAAACAAGAACACAGGATTTCCTTCGGCGATAGTCGATGGGTCAGTATTTATTTTTGCGTATTCGCTTTCGCTACATCCTGTTGTCAGTACCATGCTTGCGGCACATATACCAAAGGCGAGCGACTTGAATTTTATAATATTCTGTTTCATAATGGAAAACATTTAGAATGTAGCGTTTAATGTGAAGAGATAGCTTGCTGTGTAAGGCATAAATGATCGCATACGGAACTGCGCAGCTCCTGTTCCACGTACCGATTCAGGATTCTCGTGATTTGGCGCAGTGTTCAGTAGGTATGCCAAGTTACGTCCGGTGAAACTAAGGGATAAGTTCTTTGCACCGATATAGCTGCTAATTTTGGTCGGAACGTTGTATGAGAGAGTTATTTCTCGCAGAGCGATGTAGTTGATTTTCTTAAACCAGTCATCATTAATAACGCCTGTTCCCCAACTATTCTTAAAGTATGCAGCACTTTGCAGGTGTGCTGGTTCTACATAACCTTTTTCATAAGCCTCCTGATAGGTCATTCCACTAACGTCTTGGTTAGTCCCTCCTGGTGTTGTAACAATAGTTCCAGCATCGAAAACAACATCTGGAATGAAGCCATCAGTAAATACCTTATCTTGCGCATTAGCGTATTTGCTGGTCCAAGTCATTCCTTTACGGTATTTCTCGGTCTCTCCAGAGAATCCGTATGCAGTTGCATAACGTGAGTTATACGAAGCAACGTATCCTCCAAAGCGTGCGTCGAAGAGCACATAGAGACTAAGGTCTTTCCATCTCAGGGTAGAGTTTAGTGATCCAAGGAAGTTAGGCAACATCGATCCAACTTCTTTCACAGTACCTCCGCGCTTATAATACACTGTTCGGAATTTATTTGTGTAGCCCACAACTGGTTTGCCAGTCTTTTCGTCGGTCTTAATCCAAGAGTCAGACATTAGCATACCATAGTCGGAACCTACTTTGGCAACAGATGCTATGCGGTAGTTACCATAGTTTGCTGCACCATCCAGATTAATGTAAGAGGTTACATCAGGACTAAGTTCCACAATCTTATTGCGGTTGCGAGTGTAAGTGAAATTTAGGTCCCATTGCCATTGTTTTTTCTTTATAGGAGTAGTATTGAGTGCTATTTCTATACCTGAGTTTTGTATGTTACCTGCGTTGATTAGCTTTTCTTTTACGCCCGATTCCCAAGGTACATTGATAGTCATAATTTGGTTTCGAGTGTTCTCCTTATAATAGGTGAGGTCTACCCCAATCCTACTGTCAAGGAAACGCCAGTCAAGTCCCACTTCCCAAGCATTCTTACGTTCAGGTTTTAAGTTGGTACTCTTCATATTCTCAGGGATAGTCATTCCATAAATCTTCTTGTCGCCACGTTGATATGTTGCCACAGAATAGCCAGAATTAATATAATAAGGTGACGTGTCGTTTCCCACCTGCGCCCATGAACCGCGTACTTTTGCAAAGCTAACCCATTTAGGAAGTTTGTCTTTAAGGGTTTCAGTGATAATCCATGAGCCAGAAACTGAAGGATAGAAATAAGAGAAATTACCTGTTCCGTAGCTGTAAACCAAAGCTGACGACCAGTCGTTACGTCCCGTTATGTCCAGGAATAGTTGATTCTTCCAGCTTGTTCCAATCATAAAGATGGTAGAAACGATACGTTTGGTGTTGAACTTATATGCATTAAAGCTGGCTTGTTGCTTTGAATTCTTGATAAAGAATTGGTTGGGCACAATAAGTCCACCGTTCGTACTCTCACTATTATACTGTGCATATTGGTTAAAATATTCCTCGCGTAAGAACCCATGTACTTCCCAGTCTTTATTAATTTGATAGTTTAGGTTAGCTGCAAGGTACAAGTTCTCTTGTGTAGTGTGCGTGTGAGAGAGAGCATAAGAACCACCTTCGTTGGCATAACCACTACCAGGGGCTTTTAGCTCGCCATCGATGGCATAATAGTTGAGCGAACCACCAGTTGAAAGCTGTAGCCAAGGCAGTGCTTGAATATTGATGTTAAGCACAGGGCGGAACATTGTTTCTGTTTGTTTGTAATCGTTTTCAAAGATACTCCACCACAGCTCCTTTCCAGGTACAGCACGATAGAGATCGCCATATCTTTCGCTGGCAAGTCCACCATGTTCCCCTTTGTAAAGGTTACGATAACGATTAACATCGTATTCGCGTGGGAACGTACTATTAGCAAAGTATTCTCCAATGTTTAATGGTGCATTACGGGGCTGTGACTGTGTAAAGTTCATGCTGAAATCTACTGTCACGATGTTCCCAATCTTTTGTGAAGCTTTTCCTAAGAACGACAGACGGTTAAAGGTGTTGCGTGGTGTAGTACCCTTATTGTATTTATAAGATGCTGAAGCGTAGAATTGTGTACGATCATTACCACCTTGCAATGATACATTCGTATTGGTATTAAAGCCTGTGTCGTAAGCATCTTTATAGTTGTTTGGGAACATCTTCGCCGTTCCCATTGTTCCATCGTACTGTTCAAACTGTTT
Organism: Prevotella sp. C561; assembly: GCF_000224595.1. Lineage (NCBI taxonomy): Bacteria > Pseudomonadati > Bacteroidota > Bacteroidia > Bacteroidales > Prevotellaceae > Prevotella > Prevotella sp. C561. Next base: position 117,377 of record NZ_JH114148.1, read on the forward strand.
ACCCTCAGCCCATGAGATATCAGGTCCCCAAGCATAGTTCCCATATTGTTCGATGAGCGAGTATTCACCTTTAGAGTTACGAGCGAACGATGTCATGTTATCGCTCCAAAGGTTGCCCGTGGCAGTGTATTCGTCTCCGTAATCTACAGCACCAGGGAAAGCTCCAATCATATAGGTGTTTTGTAGATCTGGAGAACGATAGACTGTTTCTAATCCTATAGTTTGCGAAACCTTTACAGTAACACCTTTGCCTGCTTTCCCACTTTTAGTGGTAATTACGACAGCACCATTCAAACCACGTGAACCATACAATGCTGTTGCTGCAGCACCCTTTAGTACGCTCACACTCTCAAAGTCGTCGGGGTTAAGGTTCTTTAGTTGGTTACCGTAGTCGTTGATATTGCTATTCCAGTCAGCGTCCCCTGATTGGCTTGTAGCATTATCTAATATCACACCGTCTACTACAAAGATAGGTTGGTTGTTGGCATTAAGAGTAGATGCACCTCTTATTTGAATTTTAGTAGAACCAAACATTCCACCGTCTGACTGGCTGATTTCTACACCAGCCACCTTACCTTGCAATGCTGTGACAGGAGAAACCGTGTTGGCTCGTTCCAGTTCATCGCTTTTCAGCTCGGTGACAGCATAACCCAATGCTTTTGTTTGTCGTTTAATTCCCAATGCCGTAACCACCACATCATTAAGCGCAGTGGCTTCTTCTTCAAGGGCAACGTTTATCTGTTGTCGACCATTAATATCTACATTTTTAGGCTTCATTCCCAAGTATGAGAATACTAATGTGCCTTTTGTGGGGCATTGTAGGGTGTATTGCCCGTCGATATTAGTCACAGTACCCATATTTGTACCTTTCACCGTTACCGAAGCACCGATTACAGGCTCGCCCGTTGGGTCTTTCACAATGCCACTAACCGTGACATTTTGCGCATAAAGCTCAGTAGCGAACATCCATATCAGTGCCATCATACAGATTCGCCATAAGGCTTGCGCTTTGTTCTGCTTGTTGTTCATTTTGCTTATAGTTAAAGATTAATATGTAAAATTTATTGTTTAGGTTTTATATATGTCTCTATTTTACTTTCATTCGGTATCAGCTCTTTGTGTTACGTTTTGTTGTTTTGACTATTAGCTATGTGTAGCAGCTATTACCGCAATGAATTTATCGCTCTTGTAACTCTTATTGAGAGAAACTTTTATTTGTTTAGTTATAGGTTCTTATTAATAACTTCTGATATCTTTGAGTAAACAGATTGATACTCTAAAGATGGTTTTTAAGTATTGTAGATATTGTAATTTCGATTGTAGGTTAGTGTTAGTATGTTTTACGACACATAAAGTGTTGCTTAACGGTTATTTGTATAGTTTTTATTATGTGAGCAAATATAAATAAAATAAATATATTAAGCAATAAAAATGGCGATTAATTTTTGTAAATATGTAAAGGCGAGAAAATGAGGTGCTCGCAAGTAGATAAGTAGACAAGAGAGTGGGTAGGAAAGAGTTGTCCTTTGGTTAAGATGACTAAGATGATTATTTGTTACGAAGTAGAGATGATGGGCTAATCAGCTACTTACAATCAGTTGTTCCTTACAATTCCCTCATCTTCTACCATGCTACAATAGACTTTGTTACCTAAAACTTTCGGTTTATCAGTTGTTTTAGGTGATATTGTATAGTACATGTTTCTTCATTCGTTAATGTTAAAAGCTAAGTATTTGTTGAGGACTTACATTTGACGTTTATTATGTGATATGTAATAAATAATGATAGTTAATGTTGCAATATATTGCGGCTTACGTTTATTTTACTTATATTTGCAATCTAAAGTGTGATTTATGTTGTGGTTTAATAGCACTGCCACGATGTTCTTTACGTTTTAGTAGACAGAATTATGGTTAATTTCTATGTTCTGTTGTTTTATAAACCTTTCTTATAAAGTGCTTAGACATTACAGCTTATGAAGAAATTTTTACTGATGTTTTCTTTGTTTGTGTCTTTAGTGACGTTCGCACAAACAAATGGTGAAATGAGGATTGCAACATCTACGCCCGTAGGGCAGGACTTTGTGTTCCGTGTTACTCGAACCAATGATGCCAGCAAAGTGTTTGTTGACTGGGGAGATGGTAATAAACAAGAGGCTACGTTAGATGGTTGGAGTAATAATAAGAAGGTGACAGGGAAGCTACTAAAGGACACAATCGTTGTCTATGGTGACTTTTCGGCCGTTGAGGTGTCTGAAGCAAAGGCAACATATCTTGCTATTAAGGATCAACCTAACTTAAAACAGATAGAAGCTAAGAAGAACGAATTGACCTACGAGGGTATTGATTTGTCTGGTGCGCCAAACCTTGTTACACTTGACCTTAGTTATAATAAGATTACACGTTTAGACCTGCGTGCCTTTAAGAAAATGACTAATTTTACAGCCAATCATAATGAATTGTTGGCTACTGTCTTATTTCCTAATGGCAGTACAGAGCTAACAAATATTGATTTATCAGATGGAGATATTACACACTTTTATCCTGTTAGTCTTCCTAACCTCCGTTATCTTAATCTTGCGAACGGTAGTTTGTTAGAATTAGAACTGGGTAATAATTATCCAGAGTTACGTGATGTTGATATCACAGGGAATGTTGGAGTAACATCTATTGATGTTACGCAACAAGCGAAACTTGAGAAGCTCCTTATAAAAGGAACAAAGATTACTGAGCTAAACCTTATTAATAACCCAGAGCTTATTATGCTTGATGCGTCTAATACCGACATTGCAAAGCTTGACTTAAGTGGTAACAAGAATGTAACAACGCTTGAACTCAGTGATTCAAAGTTGTCTCGTTTAAATGTGTCTAACCTTGCAAATCTTTATACAATTAATATTGATAATACGAAGATACAACGTATTGATTTATCCCACCAACGCTTTTTACGTAGTGTGAGCGTGCGGAATACTGGAGTACAATTCCTTGATATGCATGGTGCTATCGGTACTAACCGACTTAATCACCTTGATATGCGTGACTGTAAGAATACTACTCCTCAGTCACTTAACTTCACGTTCAAAGCAATGCCGTCACATACAGGTACTTCTTACCGTACAAATGTTTTCCTATCAGGGTCTAACTACGAACATGCTAATACTGGGATTTTAGATGATGATGCCGACAATTCCTATAAATTGGATGTTCATGGTGATGCTACTGCTTCTATGGATTCTGTCACTATAACGATGCAAGCGGCCGAAAATGGAGGTAGTTATACACTAAGTCAAATTCCTGATGATGGGTATTTTGCAACTTACGAGCCTATTAAAGGGAAAGTTCTGCCTGGTTTCCCAATTAAGATAGATGTTACAGCACCTACTGGTGCAAAGTTTGTTGGCGTTGAGGTGAATGGAAAATTGATTGCTGATAGTGTCTTTGTCGTTTCAGAAGCAGCAGTTATAAAGCCTGTTTTTAGTGTTTCTGGTGATGATGATTATATCAAACTAACAGTTCCTAAAGGTGTAGACCAACAGTATTTCCTTTCAGTAAGTGGTGAGGAAAAAGATGTTTCAATTGACTGGGGAGATGGCGAACTTGTAAAAGTGAAGGTTAAATCGACTCCAACAACGGTAGAGGGACAAACGTCTGGTGCGACTGTAACGATATATGGTGCTGTTACAGGAGCTGATTTCTCAAGTTATCCCGGTGTGGGTGTTGATAATAAGATAACTGCTGTCGACCTAAGTCATAATGTTCATTTGCGTTCTCTTTCTACGTATATGAATTCAATTACGTCCATAGATGTTTCTAAACTAACTGATCTTGAGTCTCTTGATTGTTCTTATTCAGACCTTAGTTCCTTAGATGTTAGCAAGAACAGCAAACTTATCAATTTACGTGCTTATGGTAATCAAGTTGATAATATAGATGTTACTGGTGCTGTCGATTTAGCTTATCTTGATGTAAAGAATAATTGGCTGGAAAGCTTAGATTTAAGTCATAACAAGAAGCTTGTTTATTTGAATATAAGTAGCAATGAGATAGAGACAGTTGACGTAAGGGATATGACGGAACTTGTAGAACTTTATGTTTCAAATAATAAGATTACTGCTCTTGATGTTAGCAAGAACCCTGCATTGAGGACATTGCAGCTCTCTAATAATTCAGTCACTACTTTAGACGTGAAGAGTAACCCTCAACTTGTTACCCTCACTGTTGATGGCAATAGATTAGAAGGTCTTGATCTTACGGGACATGAGCGGTTGACCTATCTGAACGTAGGTGGTAATAGATGGGATGCATGTACTCTAAATGATCTTTATTATAGTCTTTCACGTTATCCAACGCTTCAGAGTGGAAAGACGCCACGAGGTAACACGCTTTTCGTTCGTGGTGAAAAAGACGGAGAGTATAATGATGCTGAGCACGCGGAGTCGTTTATAGCTAAGTTGAAGGGTTGGACGATCGATTATGAGGGCGATGGAACTGGTTGTAACATGGCATATATCACCATACAGAAGCCTGACTATGGAACATTAAAGGTGTTTACAGCGGATGGTGTTGAGGTTCTGACGGGTACAAAGGTGGCTAAGAATACAGATCTTGTCATTAAAGCAATACCTGCGTCTGGATATAAACTTGAAACATTAATACTGAACGATGAAGATGTTGATTCGCCTAATTTTAAGGTTACTTCTTCTGTGACTATTGGAGGAATCTTTACAGTTTCGGATCGGATTGACACTCCTTCTAATGATACTCTCAAAGTATCTGGGGGCAAGAATTATCTAAGTTTTATGACAACGTCACCTATACACCTGGGTATCTATACATTAAATGGCAAATTGATGTATTCTGGTATGGTGAGAGAGAGCAAGACGGTTAGTCTACCATCAGGTGTCTATATCATTAAAACGAAGGGCTATTCAAAAGTTGTAGCAGTTGAATAGAATGAATCAAACTTGTCCGCATGAGAAAGCGGAAAGGTTGGATTTATCAGTCCCGAAGGTTTTTATAGACTTTCGGGATTGTTCTTTCTTATTATATAGGACGTTGTGAGTAGGGTAGTGCTATAGTTTTGCATAATACAGATAGTTACGGTTAGTGTCGTGTCGTTCATATTTCTTTAGAGTATTTGACTCAGTCTGCAAAATAAATGTATCTTCGTGAGAGGTGCAAAGGATTTAATTTGTATTTTTGCAGGAGAGTGGCTTTAGTGCTGCGATTAGTAATATATGAAGAAAGGAAGAGTCTGTTTTCTTCTTGAAGTGCGTAAACCCAGTTGTTATTCTCCACATGGAGGGGAGGTAGACATATAAGAAAAGTAGCGGATAGAAGAAGGAAGTGACTTACAAAGAATAGTATGAAAGATAAGAATAAAGGTGATGAGGCCCTTAATTTAGAACATACAACTGTCGAGTCATCAGGCAGGTCGGTAGCCATAGACAGGGATGATGAGGAGATGAAAGAGAAGTTGAACACTCTGTTTAAGCTCCGGTTGCTCTATAATAGTGGTGAGGAATTGTGGCAACATATAGGAAAGTCGGGTGGAGGCAACAACTCTTTTGGTCGTGTTGGTGGGAAAGATGCGTTCCTTCGTAGGGCCATCTTTCATGAGTTGGCACGTGAATGGTATGACGAAATGGGTGTTTCTATTGAGTGGCTGTTGGATGCTTATAGTCAAGTTGCCAAGCTGATAGAGAAGTATAAAGCGTACTTGACAGGCGGAGATAAAGTGAACAATCAGACTGCGTGGTGTGAACAGATAGTCAATGTATGTATCTTCGATGATGAGATTGACGAACAGCAACAGGGTTGCAAACGAGAAATTCTCCAGCAGTTGAAGGCAAAAGACGTTTATTGTCTGGCTATTTTCCTCTTGATAATGCTTGGTGCTCTGCCTCAGTCTGTCGAGACACGACAAGGTAATGTGGCGGAGATGCGAACACAATATGAGCGTGTCTATCGTTTCTTTTCGGGTGTTTGTCATCGGAATATACTCTTTGTACAGACACCTCGAATGGCCTTCTTCCATAAAGCTTTGAAGGATGTAGAGGAGAAGCTGACCCGTATTCGATTGATAAAGCTCACGATAGACGTACTTAGTAATCTGTCTGTTCTTGTTAGTACAGAGCAACTTGCGGAGACTGGTCGCCGTGAACAGTGGAATCAAGTCTACCCTAATCTTGACGGATATTGGTTGGGCAAACATCATAATGAACATCATGCAGACTATTGGGAAGTTGAAGAGACAGCAACGGGGTATGCTTTCACTCATTATTTTCACAAAGACGACGAGGATAAAACGCTACATCAGCAACAATTCACGGTCACTTTTCACAGTAATGGTGAGGACTATGCCTGTGTGCAACATCCCCGCTCTGTAGCGCAGTGGCTTAATAACGATCTACTGTCAAAGGATGATGTTACCTATTTATATTTCTCATTCAGCGACGAGGATGACCCTTTGTTGATGTCGTTCGACTCGTTTATGATGGATGTGTCATGGTTTCAGCCGATGCAGTTGAGGCGTGCAAAAGAAGGATGGATACCTCCAACGGAAGAAGGAACAGACCTTATAAACGATTTTGAGGCCTATTCTTATACTTTCTATCTTGGCTTAGAAGCAATTACGCCGACATACATTTCTGTTAGAGATGAGGCTGGGAAAGAGTATAGAGTGTCGGTCTCTAAACATGAGGAATTGAGGAGTTGCACCTTAGATGATGCTGTTGGTATTATTACATGGGGTGATAAACGTTATGTCGCCTTTGACAATCAGTTGTTGTACATCCCTATAAAAGAGAATACTTCAGACAGTTCGAATGATACTATAACACTTTTGTAGTTGAAGCATGAGGCTGGAAAGGGATGTCTGCTAAGTTTACAAGCTCTCTCGTAGGGGTATTTCTGTGATAGTTTCACTCTGTATTTAAACAAGAAGTGGAGGTGGGGCTACATGTGTTTGTGCTCACCCTGTGTGCAAATATCCTTCTTAGTCTCTTAGAAGATAAATACATCTTTTTATATCTTTTGGATGCTTATGAGATGTTCTTGGTAATTACCGCATACAGCGAAGGTGTTAACAATGTTATGAAAAACCTTTACATAGTACCGAGTAAAAGACTCTAAATGTAAGGTTGCAATATCCTCTTTATTTAGGTTTTCAACTTTCAAGTAATCAGTGTGTTACGTTTAGTATTGAAGAAGACGCCTTTCTTGCTCTAAGAGGGGCGTCTTCAACGTGCAAGAGGGGCATGTTCTTGAATATAGAAAGGCGTCTTCTTAAAGCTTGAAGAGCATGTGTTGGATTGTAGTAGAGCGAAAAATGATGACAAAAAGATAATAGAGGGAATTCTTCTCATGGTCTCTATTGTCTTCTCTCCGCCTCCTTTTCGAATAGAAAAGGGGAGTGCTTACCGATATACCCCTACATTCCTTTCTGCATGTATGACTTTTACATTCTCTTTCTTAATGTCCTTATAGGAGTGTCTCGTTGGTAAACTTGAGCTTAGGAGAGGTGATAAAAGTAGATTCTTAGCGGAGGTAAAAAAGGTTGACAGAGGCGTTTTGGATTGCTTATAATCATGAGTTCTGAGATACGAAAAGTGTGTTATAGGGTTTTCCCTCCATCGAGTAGGGAAATATCTTTGTAAGTGTGAAAAAATGTAGCTAATTTTGCTAACGTTAAAAGATTATAAGTTATGACGAAGGGTTTCATTCTTTCTCTATCCGCAGCAGTAGTGCTAAGTAGTTGTGGTACTTACGCTGGGTCGGGTGCAATGTCCGGAGGTTCATTAGGGAGTATTCTTGGAGGTGCTATCGGTGGTATTACTGGTGGAGCAAGAGGTTCGGATATTGGTACAATAGTCGGTATGGCTGGTGGTGCTATCATTGGTGCTAAGATGGGTCAGAAGGCAGACCAGCGTCAGAGAGAGGATGTACACGACCACTATGAGAAGGTGCAACAACGCAAGGCACGTGAGAGGAGAGACCGTACGGGATATGATTATAATAATCAGACGGATGATTATATTCAGCCAAACGGCGTAGATAGTAGTGGTTTTGATAATACTAACTCAGGCGACGATCGTATCTATAATTTCCAAGATAGCGATGTAACGAACAATAGTAATCTTGCTCAGCCAAATAAGACAACTCCTAAGGAGATTAGTGTAGACAGGCTGGCGGCTACTTATCAAAATGCTCCAAGGATTGAGTTGTCAAACGTTCGTTTTGAAGATGAGAACCATGATGGACTGTTGTCACGCAATGAAGCAGGAAAGATAGTGTTTGACGTAACAAATCATGGCGAAAGTGTTATTAACAATTTGCGCCCTTCGGTCATGGAGACTACAGGGAATGCGAATGTTATCGTCAACCCTTCTGGACCAATAGAACGTATAGAGCCAGGCAAGACCATTAGTTACACCATATATATAAGAGGTGATAAGAAATTGAAGAATGGCGTGTCACAATTTGCATTGACTATTCTGCAAGGGCAGAAGAGTATCTGTAAGGTTGCAAATATGAGTGTGAATACGAGTCGATAGAAATGTCAACAAGCCATGGATGACAAAAGCTAAGGATGCTTTTTAAGTGCTTGTTGCTTAATAGAATATAATTAGAAAGAGATTATAAAGATATTATTGTGTAAGTACTAACTACTGATAACGATAACTTTAAATGACGGAATGGGGATGCATCTGGTAATTGATGCATCCCCTATTTCTATGTTGAGTCTAATAGTTTAAGCGCAATAAGCTATTAGACTACGATGTTCCTTAATTCATTAGATGGTGTTGAGGCTAACACATCTTGTCGTTATCTTGTTTGTTTCCCTAAGTTTATGTAGCTTAATGTAAAACTTTATAATAACGAGAAACAATCTGTTTGACAATGAGATGAGGCATGCTAAATCCCTAACAAGCTGATATATTGATAATTGATTACTTATTCAAAGAGGCCTGTTACCCCATCCTTGACTCGCTTAAAGAAGTTCATCCAACTACTACTTGACCCATTTTTAGACGTTGGTGACTGTGTGTTTGTCTTGTTCTGTTGGGTTGTTTGCTGTCGATTAGCTGTTTGTTGAGACGAACGGACAGGTGTTGTTGTCGGCTTAACCTTAGAGGTCTGTTGATTGTTAGAACTAACAGCCTGTTTTTGTTTGTATGATGTATTGTATTCTTTCTCAACCTTCGCCTGATTAGACACCCTCTTGTTATTCAAGTGAGTATCCACTTTACGTTCAATCTCCTTAGGTTTATCCTCCTCAACCTTCTCCCATTCTGGGATAAACTCATAACAGATACCTGCAGTACCATATTCTACTTCAGGCATCTCAATCGTACCATTCGACTCAGAAGGGTACGGAATCTCGGTCTCTTTACGTACCAGTTCAACCTTGACGTAGGCTACACCGCTGGCAAGCGTACCTAACTCGCGTGCAGCAGCGTATGATAAGTCAACCACACGACCACGAACAAAAGGGCCACGGTCCGTTACACGGACAATAACCGACTTTCCGTTACGAGGATTTGTAATCTTTAGACGTGTGCCAAAGGGAAGCGTGCGATGTGCACAAGTAAATGCATTACGATCATAGCGTTCGCCATTACTCATTCGGCGACCGTTCAATCCATTACTATAATAAGAAGCTTTACCGTCTGACTGTGCTTGAATGGTCAGCGTAAAGATATTACATAGCGTAAATAACGCTATCAAGAGAAGTTTGGTTCTATACATTTTATTGTTAAGTATTACCAGCCTTCTCAAAGAGAATATATTCCCTCCCTACCTTGAAGGCAGGGAGAGAATAGAAAGACTGGTCTTTATTATACGACACCCTGTGCGAGCATAGCCTTCGCTACCTTCATGAAGCCCGCAATATTAGCGCCCTTAATATAATCGATGTAACCATCAGCTTGCTTACCATACTTCACGCACTGCTCATGGATAGAACTCATGATGTAATGGAGCTTCTGGTCAACCTCTTCCGGACTCCATGAGAGACGGAGAGAGTTCTGTGACATTTCGAGACCTGATGTTGCCACACCACCTGCGTTAACAGCCTTGCCAGGAGCGAAGAGCTGCTTCGCTGCAGTGAACTTATCAGCAGCCTCTGCTGTACAACCCATATTTGAAACCTCAGCTACGCACAATGGCTTGTAAGCAAGAATCTTGTCGGCATCCTCACCATTAAGCTCGTTCTGAGTAGCACATGGCAAATAGATATCTGCCTTCTGCTCCCAAGGCTTACGACCCTTGAAGAACTGTGAACCAGGATATTTCTCTGCATATGGCTCACAAACATCATTACCACTGTTACGGAGTTCGATCATGTACTCGATCTTCTCACCGCTAATGCCTTCTGGGTCATAGATATAACCATCAGGACCACTCAATGTGATAACCTTTGCACCAAGTTCGGTAGCCTTCTTAGCAGCACCCCATGCAACGTTACCGAAACCTGAGATAGCAACAGTCTTACCCTTGATGTCAAGACCGTGAGTCTCCATCATCTGGTGAACGAAGTAGAGTGCACCATAACCTGTAGCCTCTGGACGGAGGATAGAGCCACCCCATTCTCTGCCCTTACCTGTGAGCATACCTTGGAACTGGTGAGTCAGCTTACGATACTGACCGAAGAGGTAACCAATTTCACGACCACCAACACCGATATCACCTGCAGGAACATCCTCGTCAGGACCGATGTGACGATACAACTCGTTCATGAAAGCCTGGCAGAAACGCATGATTTCAGCATCGCTCTTACCACGTGGAGAGAAGTCTGAACCACCCTTACCACCACCCATAGGCAATGTGGTGAGTGCATTCTTGAATGTCTGCTCGAAACCGAGGAACTTCAAGATACTGAGGTTTACTGATGCGTGGAAGCGCAGACCACCCTTGTATGGGCCGATAGCGCCATTAAACTGTACGCGGTAACCAATGTTTACCTGTACTTTTCCCTGGTCATCAACCCAAGGCACACGGAATGTGATGATGCGCTCAGGCTCCACAATACGCTCAATAATACTTGCGCGCTCAAACTCTGGGTGCTGATTGTAAACATCCTTTACAGACATGAGTACTTCATGTACGGCCTGTAAATACTCTGACTCACCTGGATGCTTCTGCTCCAGTGCTTGCATGATTTTTTCGACTTCCATAGTAAATTGACTTTTATTTGTTTATGTTAGATAGTATCATTCAGTTCAGAATGGTACGGCAAATATATCCAAATTCTATCAAAAGTCCAAATGAAAATCAAAAATTTTTCATTTTTTTCTTTCTTTTGGGAAGCTACTTAAGTCGCAAAAAATGGTAACCAGTATGCAAAGTAATAAAAAATATATTATTTAAGTTGCGAAAAGATAGGTTGACTTGTATTTATTTTGTATTTTTGTCCAATATTAAGTTTTGGATTATGAGTGAGCAAATTCCTGCAGAATGGGGTAATTTTTACCTAAAAGACGTTAGTTTCGTCAATCTGATGATGCGACGAATCTACAATGTTTTGATTGTAGCTAATCCATACGATGCCTTCATGTTGGAGGATGATGGACGCGTGGAAGAGAAGATCTACAATGAGTATATGGAATTAGGTCTGCGTTATCCGCCAACCTTTACACAGGTGTCTACAACCGAAGAGGCCTCTAAGGTGCTCAATACCGTAGACATTGACCTTGTTGTCTGTATGCCGGGTAATGCTGATAATGATGCTTTTGATGTGGCAAGAGCTGTAAAGGCAGAGTTCCCAGATATCCATTGTGTGGTGTTGACTCCCTTCTCTCATGGTATTACAAAGCGTATACAAAACGAAGACCTCAGTATCTTTGATTATGTGTTCTGTTGGTTGGGGAATACCAATCTCATTCTTTCTATCATTAAGTTGATGGAGGATAAGATGAATATAGATAATGATATCCATGAGGTTGGTGTACAGATGATATTGCTGGTAGAAGACTCTATCCGTTTCTACTCATCTATTCTACCTAACTTATATAGCTATATTCTCACGCAGAGTCAGAACTTTGCCACTGAAGCCTTGACCCGACACGATGCCTCTTTGCGCCAGCGTGGACGTCCAAAGGTTGTCTTAGCACGCACTTACGAGGAAGCATGGCATATCTATCAACGTTATAAGGACAACTGCTTGGGCGTTATCTCTGATGTAAGATTCCCTATTAATAATGTAGAAGATAAGGGTTCTTCTGCGACAGAAGGGAACATTCCTGTATCGGAGAAAGACCCAGAGGCAGGTTTAAAACTACTTCGTGCCATAAGGAAAGAAGATGAATATCTCCCTTTGATTATTGAAAGTTCGGAGAGTGAGAACCGTGAAAAGGCTGAGGCAGAAGGCTTCCGATTTGTCGATAAGAACTCAAAGAAGATGAGTGTAGACCTTCGCCACCTACTCGAGGAACACATGGGCTTCGGTGATTTCATCTTCCGTAATCCAGAAACACGTGAGGAGGTGATGCGCATTCGAAGCTTGAAAGAGTTGCAGGATAATATCTTTAAGATTCCACGTGACTCTATGCTCTATCATATCTCTCGTAATCACATGAGTCGTTGGCTCTCTGCACGTGCCATTTTCCCAGTTTCTTCCTTCCTAAAAGGTATTACATGGCATAAACTACAGGATGTAGATATGCACCGACAGATTATCTTTGATGCCATTGTTGCCTATCGAAGGATGCGCAACGTGGGTGTTGTAGCCTTGTTCGATAGACGAAAATTCGACCGATATGCCCATTTTGCCCGTATTGGAGACGGTTCGTTAGGAGGTAAGGGACGTGGTTTGGCTTTCCTTGATAACGTTATTAAACTCCGACCAGACTTCAATCGCTTCCCCAATGCAAAGGTACAGATACCGAAGACAGTCGTTCTTTGTACGGATGTCTTCGATAGCTTTATGGAACAGAACAATCTTTACCAGATAGCCTTGAGTGATGCGAGCGACGAAGAGATACTCCAAGCCTTCCTTCGTGCCCAATTGCCAGATGAGTATATAGGCGACTTCTTTACCTTCTTTGAGGCTACTCGCTCACCAATAGCAGTCCGTTCAAGTTCGTTGTTAGAGGATAGTCACTATCAACCCTTTGCTGGTATCTATTCTACCTATATGATTCCTTATCTCGAGGATAAGTATGAAATGCTCCGAATGTTGGCTTGTGCGATTAAAGCCGTCTATGCTTCAGTTTATTATCGTGACTCCAAAGCTTATATGACAGCCACAAGTAATGTCATTGATCAGGAGAAGATGGCAGTCATCTTACAGCAGGTTGTGGGTAAGGAACATGGCGATCATTTCTATCCAAACATCTCTGGTGTGCTTCGTTCTCTCAACTATTACCCGATAGGAGAGGAGAAGGCAGAGGAGGGTATTGCCTCTTTGGCATTGGGATTAGGTAAGTATATTGTTGATGGTGGGCAGACGCTGCGCGTTTGTCCGTTCCATCCACATCAAGTCTTACAGATGAGCGAAATGGAAATAGCCTTGCGCGAAACTCAAACTCAGTTCTATGCGCTCGACATGAAGCATATCAGTGAGGACTTTAAGGTTGATGACGGCTTTAATATCCTCAAACTGCGTGTGAAAGATGCTGAGGCTGATGGCAGTCTACAATATATCACCTCCACTTATTCTCCCGAAGACCATGCTATTTACGATGGACTCTACGAAGGAGGAAGAAAGGTTATCTCTTTCTGTGGTGTCCTTCAACAGAACGTCTTTCCATTACCAGAGTTGTTACAAATGGCAATGACATACGGTGCTGAGGCTATGCGTCGCCCTGTGGAGATAGAGTTCGCTGTTAATCTGAATGATGACCGAACGGGTGAATTATATCTCCTGCAGATTCGTCCAATCGTTGATTCTAAACAGATGTTAGACGAAGATCTCACGACTATTCCTGATGATCAATGTCTCTTACGGAGTCATAACTCTTTGGGACATGGCGTTTCAGACGATGTACAAGATGTTGTGTATGTAAAGACCGACAGCTCTTTCTCTGCATCTAACAATCCTACTATTGCTGATGAGATAGAACGGATAAATCGTAAGTTCCTTGACACTGATAAGAACTATGTACTCATTGGTCCCGGCCGTTGGGGTTCAAGCGACCCTTGGTTGGGTATTCCTGTGAAGTGGCCACATATCTCGGCAGCCCGTGTCATCGTTGAGGAGGGACTGGAACACTACCGTGTAGACCCAAGTCAGGGAACTCATTTCTTCCAAAATCTCACCTCTTTCGGTGTAGGCTACTTTACTATCAATCCTTATAAGGAAGATGGATTCTATCAGCGCAGTGTACTTGATGCCCTTCCAGCTGTGGAAGAAACTCAGTGGGTACGCCATGTTCGTTTCCCAAATCCATTAAAGATTATGATGGATGGTAAGAAACAAGAAGCCCTTATCATGCTTCCTCAAGAGGAAAAGGAGTAGACATCCTCTCTAAGAAAGGGTATGATTCTATAAAAGTAAAGCCATCATCTACGGCAATAGACTGTGGATGATGGCTTTATTGTTAGTGTATGAAAGAGACAGCAAGGATCTTTTCCACTCTCTTGGTCCTCCTATATTGATTTTATCTTTTGTTTCTTCTCAAATTATTTTCATGAAAAGAAATATTTATTGTCGTGAAGAGAAATATTTTCTTTCATGAAAATAATTCCTTTTTATCATGAAAAGAACTCAGAACTGTTTGTATTTGGAGTTAAGACGGAGCATTTTTAATGCAACTTCTGCTTACCAGTTGAGAGCATTTCAATGGTTTTGAAACGGATGCTATGCGGCATTTCTGCCCGTGACAGTTGTGGACGGAGCCAGTTGAGGAGTGTAGCCTCTGTTAGAGTTGCCTTTGGGGTACACTCTATTTCCGTGTGGATGACATTGCCAAAGTTAGGGTCAGGAACGGTAAAGGCACGTGCAGCAATAATCATAGGGTGGGAGAGAAGTACCTGTTCGATGTGTTCTGGCTGAACGTTCTCACCTCCACAGACCACCATTCGGTCGGCTCTCCCATGATGAAAGAAGTAACCTTCGCTATTCTGTGAGACTAAATCGCCTGTGTTTTGCCATTGATTTCGCAGTCCTCGCATTGCCCAACGAGACCGAACCCAAAGTGTTCCTATCCCTTGACGATTACAGTCTTTTACCTTACAGTCGACTCCTTGAATAGGTTTCCCTAAGGTAGTCTCTTCGAAAGAAGCTAATTCTTTAGGATTAGCAAGCATAAAGAATCCTGCTTCAGACGTACCATATAGGTTAAAGATTACCTCTCCTATTTCTTTATGGGTCGTGTCGATGAGGCTTTTAGGCAGTCTGTCGCCACCGCTTATTAGACAGCGCAGGCTCTTCATCTTCTTTTTAGCACCTTCAATCTGCCAAAAACGAGCGAGCATAGCAGGAACAATTGGCATGACTTCAATCTTTTCTCGCTGGATAATAGCTAAAGTCTGGAGCGCATCAAAGCGTTTTTGCAGACATATCTTCTTACCCATAAGCAAGGAGATGATAAGCGTTGAAAGTCCAAAACCATGATAGAAGGGCAGGGATATCAGCACACGCTCATATTGATAGATTCTGATGTCGCGCAGTAAGGCAAACAGTGGAGGGAGAAAAGAGGTGAGAGAAGGGCGATGAGCAATGGTCTTGAATTTACCACTTGTTCCTCCAGAGTGAATGACGATTTCTCTCCCTCGCCAGATCTTAGGGAGTTTTCTTTCCCTTACTTGAGAACTCTTATATAAAAGGATGTCATTAAGCCTCTCTGTTGTAACAGCTATGCAGGGAAGTTCCGTAGGTATCTGTTTGAGCTCTGAATCGTATATAATAAGGTGGTAATGGTGCTTCTGCAAATCAGCTGTTATCTGTTCTGTTCCCAAGTCGGTGCTTAATAAGGTAGTGCGTATGCCTAATCGAGAAAGTGCATGCAGCAGGAGAGTCAAAATAAGACTGTTACGTCCAAGCAAAGCCACACTCATTTTAGGTTGTAGATGATATTCCGTGTGAAGAATTTCAGCGAGTTGACGCGTACGGATGTAGAGTTCTTGATAGCTTAGAGATTGTTTCTCGTCAGTGATAGCACAACGATGCGGATAGAAATGAGCCGCAAAACGGAGCAGTGCCATTAGGCTGATGCCTTCATAGATGAGGCTTTTAGCCCACACAAATATGCCCTTTGGTGAGATTATGTGTAAGCGATAGAGGATAGAAAGGATAGCTTCATTCTTTCTTCTCATGGCAATCGCTTATAATATAGGTGAATAATCGGAGCAAAGAGATAGGCTATTGGGGCAGAAAACTTTGCCCACCAAGGTTTATAAGTCCTGACCTTCCGTATAGCAAGTTTCAATAGAATATTGGCTGCATCAGCTGGTGTGTATGCAGGTAAGTGCTTGTATTGTTCGTTGACATCTGACATCGCTGTGTGAACCAAGGGTAAATAAGCTATCTGCACGTGAACACCTAACGGCGCAAACTCGCTGTCTGCCGTCTCACACCATGTGTTTGCTGCACTTTTGGAGGCATGATAAGCCGACCAGCCCGGTGCCATTGGATAGAGTGTACTCACTGATGAAGAATAGATGATACTCCCTTTACTTGCTTTCAAGGCAGGTAAGATAGCTAATGATAGCGCAACCAAGGAACGATAGTTGAGGTCCATCGTACGGTCATAGTCGTGTAGGCGGTCCTGCGCATCATTGATCTTGCGATGGATAGATTTACCGGCATTGCAAAAGAAGTAATCTAACCGTGGTAGTGTTTCCCTTAGTTTTTGGCAAAGCTGTTCCAACTTTTCCCTGTCTCTTAGGTCTATTGCGCAGTAGTCTGCACTGCTACCCATTTGCTTAGCTTTGGCACATAAGAGGCGTAAGTCAGCTTCGCTTCGAGCAATGAGAAAGACATTTGCACCTGCATTGATTATTTTTTCGGTTAATGCTCTCCCTATTCCATGCGATGCACCTGTCACAAGTACCCACTTCCTACAGAAGTGTTCTCTTGTAATATCAGGTGTTAGACTTATGGATGGGTAAGCCAATGCACCTCCAATAGCTATTATCTTTTTTCTGAGAGACGTCATCATAACTCTTTTCTAACGATTAGTCGCGCTTGTTTTGATAACCTATAGCGATGTGCTTAATGCTCCGCACATCATGTGTTAGGCATGAGCACCATGTGTGTTAGGCATCCGCACATCATGTGCTGAGTAATAACACAGCGGAAGATAATGGGTAAAACGTTTTGTTCTTGTCGTTATAATAGGATAGTGTAAGGTACAAATATGAAGGTTATACAGCACAGTTCTGTTAGATTTCCATGCTACCTTATACTTTCTTTTCCCTATTTCTTTATATTATTTCCAACGTGAAATGCTGGTAATCACGTACGATAGTATAAAGGAACTTCTCGTCAGCAGTATTGGTATCAGAGATGTTGAGGTGCATTCGCACTTTCTCAGCAAGGGAAGCAATACGACGTTCACGCTCGTATCCGTATTCAGAGTTGAGGGTACGTTGGATGACATCAAGTTGGTTAAGAGAGAGGTCTTCAGCTTGTGGATAGACAGGTTTATACTTTCTATCAAGGTAATAGAATTCGTCAAGTGATACTTGAATCTTGCGATAATCGTTGAGTTGGATGACCATTGTTCCTGCTGCGAGGTCGCCGAGACGTTGTGAATTCTTAGAGATAAGAATGACAAGTGCACCAACACCAGAGAAACCAAGGTCGACAAGTTGTAGAAGCCAACGCATAAAAAAGTCACCAATGCCCGGTGTTGTTCCGTCTTTCTTCACAACACGGATACGCATCACCATCTTTCCAACACTTTGCCCATGGTTGAAAAGTTCCATAAGGAAGTGGTAAAAGAGGGCAGGAAGGTAGATGGCTATTAGGAAGAATAACATTTTCGTTCTATAAAAAAAGTCTAACTCAGCTATCAGGAGCGACACACCAACCAGATAGCAGATAATTAGGAAGTCATCAATGATTTGTGCAACGATACGCTCTCCTAAACTTGCCGGTGACTGACTTATCTGGACGTACTGACCTGTTATGATATTGGCTTCGGGCATTTTCTTGATAATTAAATGTTGTTTCTGTTGCAAATGTAAGAAAAAACTCTAAATGTGTTGCGTAAATGATAATAATGTGTAAATTACGTGTGGACTTTGCATGAAAGAGATTCTTTTCATACGCAATAATATTGAGAAGTGGCGGGCAATGGAAGGCATGATAGATAATGTCAAGTTTGAGATGCCTGACCAGTTGGCTGATGCTTATACTGAGCTTACAGCCGACCTCGCTTTTGCACAGACACATTATCCTCATTCACGTATTACCATCTATCTCAACAAACTTGCTTCTGCACTTCATAATGAAATCTACCGTAATAAACGGGAGAAGTGGTCGCGTCTGGTGACTTTCTGGACGCAGGAGGTGCCTGACGTGATGTGGAAAGAGCGTAAGTTACTGCTTCTCTCATTCATTATTTTTATGGTGAGTGTACTGATTGGTGTTGTTTCAACCTTAGGTGACGAGTCCTTCCCACGCTTGATACTTGGCGATGGCTATATGGATATGACCCTTGAGAATATAGCGAAGGGTGAGCCGATGGGCGTATATGGAAATGAAGAAGAGGGAGGTATGTTTATTGGTATTACGTTGAACAATATCATGGTGTCGTTTAATGTGTTTGTTTCGGGCGTATTGACGAGCTTTATGTCAGGCTTCCTTTTGTTCCGAAATGGTATCATGGTAGGGTGTTTTGATACTTTCTTTTATCAGCATGGGTTATTAGGCGAAAGCCTTTTAGCGACAATGTTGCATGGTACGTTGGAACTTTCAGCAATTATTGTGGCAGGTGCTGCAGGCTTGGCAATCGGTAATGGTTGGTTATTCCCAGGTACTTACTCGCGTTTGGTCAGCTTTCAGCGAGGTGCAAAGAGGGGAATGAAGATAGTTGTAGGTACGGTACCCATCTTTATTATGGCTGGTTTTATCGAAGGATTCATTACTCGTCATACAGAGTTGAACAACTTTATCCGCCTTGGTATCATACTCGTATCATTGGCGTTTGTCGTGTATTATTTTATTTACTTACCTTATAAGCGTAATTATCATTTAGAAAATGCAAATAGAAAGACCAAAGATTGAACTTTATCAAGTTCGTAGTTTCGGCGAGAAGTTCTCTGCGATTTTTGAGTTTATTCGTGAGAACTTTAAGTTTTTGTTGCGTGCATGTACCTATCTACTCTTGCCACTTTGTTTGGTACAAGGTTTCGCTATGGAGATGATGACGAAGGTCTTAGCACCTTATTATACCAATACCTTCGATGTCGGAGAGGATGTAGACGTGACACAGGGGATGCTCCTTAGATTCGGTGTTTCGTACGTGGGATATGGTATTTGTCTGCTGATAGGTTCTACCTTGTTGGCTGGAATCTGCTATAGTATGGTGAAATACTACCATAAGAGTCCAAATAGACTTCGTAATACGACACTGAGCGACTTAAAACCTATAATCATTCAGGTGATTAAACGCTCGTTGTTAATGACCGTGGTGCTTGTAGCTCTGTTTATCGTAGTTTTGGTTCTTATCATTTCTTTTGCTGCAATCACAAGTGCACCGATACTGGCCGTTATACCAATTCTTGCGTTAGTAGTATGCTGTTTGCCTGTTTCTATGGCGTTACCTGTCTATGTTTTTGAAGATAAGGAAACGTTGTTTAGCTCTATATTACGCGGCTTAAAACTTGGTTTTCATTCTTTCTGGTCGTTGTTTGGTTTGATGTTTGTGATAGGATTCTTGACTAATATCCTGTCTTCATTCACATCAATTCCTTGGTATATATTGACGGTTGTGAAGTCAGTTTTGCTGGCTACTGATACTACTCAAAGCTCTTTTGCAACAAGTCCTGTCTATAGCTTCCTCGTTTATTTGTCATCTGTATTCATGAACTTCTGTATGTATCTTACGATGACACTCTCTACTTTTGCCTTGGCGTTCCACTATGGAAGTATAGCAGAGGAAGAAGATGGGTTCTCAGTAGAGAAGGATATACAGCGTTTTGAGGAGTTGAAGGAGGAAGATAACGATATTGACAATTTTGATAAACTCTGATAACCATTCGTATGTTACAACCATTGACTGATACTCTGTCGTGTGACACAACCTTACTTCACCAGTATTGCGCTGATGGAGCATACGATTATGCACGCGAGTTACAGGCTCCAGAACTCGACTGGACGAGTTGGTTGATTCAGAAGATAGGTGATTTCTTCTCTGATATCTTTGATTATGATGGCGATTTGGACTTTCGAATGGTCGTTTACATCTTCCTTGGGCTTGTAGTTGTGGGTCTGATAGCTTTTATCTTGTATCGTTATCAATTCAAACTCTTTGGTAGAACGGGAAAGGTGACGGCTGACGACGACGAGGAAGACAATATCTATGGAGTCAATTTCGACGCTGTCTATGAGAAGGCAATGGCACAGAAGGATTATTATAAGGCTGTTCGAATAGTCTATTTGCGTACACTTCGATGGTTATCAGATAATAATATGATTAGTTGGCAGCTTTATAAGACGCCAACACAGTACACTCGTGAATTCTTATCTGCTGAGTTTGGACGGATGACAACTGCTTTTATGCGTGTAAGATATGGTAATTACCAAGCTTCGGAAGAAACTGTTAAGCTGCTCTTAGACTTAGAAAGCAAGATAAAGGAAGGAGGTAAGCGATGAACAAAAAGTTCTTGATCTTTATAGTTGGCTTCCTCGTCTTAGTCTTCCTATTAGAGTTGAGTGCACCATCGATGTTTGTTTGGGATCCTACCTTTAGTCATCATGATAGGCAACCCTTTGGTTGTGCGGTGTTCGACTCGCTGATGAAGAAATCAGTACCTGCTGGTTATGAGGTGACACGAAAGACTTTATCACAGTTGGAACGTGACGGATATGGTAAGAAACCGCATGCCTTCTTAATTCAATCAATCGATTTTAACCCGTCACCGACCGACCTCCGTGCGTTAGACCGACTTCTGAAAACAGGTAATAAGGTGTTTATTGCAACGTCATCAATAACCCCTGACTCTCTCTATCCCGACCTACAATTAACGATTAGTGGCCAATATGGCTTCTCTCCCATGCAGGTCAAGGCCTCAATTGAGAATCAAGAGATTCCATACGATACGTTAGTTTGGTGTCGGCAGTCGCCTTATCAGGAAGAAAAATACACTCTTTATTCTGCAATGTCAGGCAACAAAGTCGATGTGGATAAGCCAGCTAAGTATGATATCTTGGTTAAGAACAGGCAGACAGATGACTATACTGATAGGGTTGATAGCTACTGGGTGCCCCGTGTAGTTCGTATTCAACGAGGGAAAGGAGAACTCTTCTTTTCTTGCGAACCATTGTTATTAACCAACTATGGTATTCTTGATGAGCAAGCTAATGGTCTTGTCTTTCGTTTGATGTCACAGTTTCGTGGCTTACCAATCGTTCGTACGGAGGCTTATACGCCTCAAGCAGAGATTAACGAGGAGACTCCACTGCGCTTTTGGCTACAAAATGAGCCTCTCCGATGGGCTATCTATCTCACCTTAGGAGGGTTATTACTCTTCTGTATGTTCTATGCTCGCAGGCGACAGCGTGTTATCCCTGTTGTAGAAGAGCCTAAGAACCGCTCGATAGAGTTTGTGAAACTGATCGGAACACTTTATTATCAGAAGCATATCAACCATGACTTACTGCAGAAGAAGTATGCTTATTTTACTGAAACACTTCGTCGTCTGATGATGGTTGATGTGGAGGACACCGAAACAAGAAAAGATGATGTGGCACAGATAGCACTCCGAGCAGGAATGCCAGAGGCTGAGGTCAGGATGATTCTCGACCGTGTCGACCGTTATCTAAAGACTGATGAATATATCAACGATGCCGCTTTGCGGAAGGCAATAGACGGTATGGATAAGATAATCAATAATCTTTTAATGTGATAGACGCATAATAAGTAAAGTATTAACGAAGCGAAAACAATGGATAAGATGGAAGAGTATAAAGAAGAAAGAGCTGACCTTGAATTGTTTAGTCAGAAGGTTAGACAGTTGAGAGAGGAAATCAGTAAGGTTATCGTTGGGCAACAAGAAGCTGTTGCCTTGTTGTTGACAGCGATACTTGCAGACGGTCATGTGCTGATAGAAGGTGTGCCAGGAGTAGCAAAGACCTTATTAGCACGATTGATGTCACGCTTGATAGATGCGCGTTTCAGCCGTATTCAATTTACGCCAGACCTCATGCCAAGCGATGTACTCGGTACGACTGTCTTCAATCTTAAGACTTCTGAGTTCGATTTCCATGAGGGTCCTGTATTCTCAGACCTCGTCCTTGTGGATGAAATCAACCGTGCTCCTGCAAAGACACAGGCTGCTCTCTTCGAGGTAATGGAGGAACGTCAGGTTACAGTAGACGGCACTACGCATCGTATGAGTGATGTCTATACGATTATAGCGACGCAGAATCCAGTCGAGCAGGAGGGTACCTATCGTCTACCAGAGGCCCAACTCGACCGTTTCCTATTTAAGATAAGCATGGGTTATCCATCTGTTGATGAAGAGATGAACATCCTCAAGCGTCATCAAGAGAAGCGAAACCTCATCAAGTTAGGCGATGTTAGACCCGTGTTGACCATTGACGAACTTTTGCAGATGCGTAAGAAATTAGATACTGTATATGTTGAAGAGAGCCTTCTACGCTATATAGCAAACATCGTACAGCAGACACGCACCTCAAAGGCAGTCTTCCTTGGTGCCAGTCCACGTGCGTCTGTGGCAATGCTCAATGCTTCTAAGGCAAGTGCACTATTGGGTGGACGCGACTTTGTGACGCCTGAAGATGTTAAGTTCGTCACTCCAAGTATTCTTCAACACCGTCTTATCCTTACAGCTGAGGCCGAAATGGAGGGTTACACTCCGTTGAAAGTTGCACAGAAGTTGATTGATAAGGTGGAAGTTCCTAAGTAATGGTGTCTGACGGAGGATGATAAACTCAGCGTCGCCATACTGATGTTGTATGCTGCCAGATAGTTTGTTATCTTCTTTATGGCCCTCCCTCGACACCCGCTAACACCTAACAAAAGATAAAGAAATGTTCCTTACCAAACGGTTTTATATCATCTTAGCAAGTCTAACCCTCTTAGCAGGGTTTGGTTATGTGTTCCCACAGCTTTTTACAGGCGTAAAGATACTTCTGTTTATCTTTGCTGTAATGGTTGTGATAGATGCCGTTATGCTTTATCATCGTCGTGGGATAAGTGCAAAACGAAGCTGTTCTGAGCGTTTCTCTAATGGTGATAAGAATGTTGTCAAGATAAGTCTTGAGAGTAAGTACTCCTTCCCAGTGTGGCTGACGATTATCGATGAGGCTCCAGAAGTGTTCCAACGACGAGATATCAGTTATAAGAGTTCTCTTACTGCTATGGGTCATACGGTACTTCGTTACACACTGACACCAGTCAAGCGGGGCGTCTACTCCTTTGGTAAGATACGTTGCTTCACACGTACCAGCATAGGACTTGTAGAGCGACGCTATACTTTGGGCGATGCAAAGGACGTTAAGGTCTATCCTTCTTATCTGATGTTAAATCGTTATGAACTTCTTGCAATGAGCAATAACCTCACAGAGATGGGTATAAAACGTATTCGTCGTGTGGGTAACAATACGGAGTTTGAGCAGATAAAAGACTATGTGAAAGGGGATGACTACCGTAGTATAAACTGGAAAGCAAGTGCACGTCGCAACCAGCTGATGGTGAATGTCTATCGTGATGAGCGTTCTCAACAGATATTCTCGGTGATTGATAAGGGGCGTGTCATGCAGCAGTCTTTCCGTGGAATGACGCTTCTTGATTATAGTATAAATGCTTCTTTGGTCTTGTCCTACGTTGCTATGCGTCGTGATGACAAAGCGGGATTGATAACCTTTGCTGATAAGATAGATACTTTCGTAGCGCCATCGCACCGAACAGGACAGATGCAGACCCTTTTGGAGGCGCTTTATGCACAAGAAACCAATTTCGGTGAGACCGATTTCAGTAATTTGTGTGTTAATGTACATAAGCAGGTAAGCAAGAGAAGTTTGTTTATTATATACACGAGCTTCTCTGGCATAACAGCTCTCAATAGGCAGTTAGCTTATTTGAAGCTGCTTAGTCAGTGGCACCGTGTACTTGTTGTCTTCTTTGAGGATGCTGAGATGAACGATTACATACGTTCTCCTAAACGCTCTATGGAGGAGTATTATCAGCACGTTATAGCTGAGAAATTTGCTTACGAGAAGCGTCTGATAGTCTCAACATTGCGTCAGTATGGTATATATAGCGTGTTGACAACCCCCGACAAGCTTAGCATTGATGTCATCAATAAGTACTTAGAGATGAAGCAAAGACAGATTCTAACTTAATATTCTGCTGTTGGCATTATGAATGTCAATGGCTGGTAGCGTTTTTTATACATAGAGTTTAGTAATGATTAAAAAATAACTTGGTACATTTTCAGGCCAAAGACATCGGCATTGAACAATGTATTCAATTCGATATTAGCAGTTCTCATATATTTTATTTAACCTCAAATCCGCAACTAAGCCCTTGAAGGTTCTTATTGCGTTTACACGTCCTCTCATTACTGAATTTGCAGATAATTTGAACTTGAAGCACCCACTTCTGCCTACAATATCCCCTTACCCCACAATGTGACTTGAGGCAATACACAATATCATTCCCATAAGTTGTAGGCACTATCCAAAATCAGTCTGGAAAACATCTGCGTAAGCATAATTACAGGTATAGATATTCAGCACATACCGCCTTGATGTCTTGATCCACTTGGCTGGTACAGAGATAAACCTGAAGACAAACG
>NZ_JH114149.1:0-123771 GCF_000224595.1 Prevotella sp. C561
GCGATGAGACCTAAATAGAAAGCTAAAGGACCATGTCAAGCACGTAGCCCGACACAGTCCTTAAGTTTCTTAGACCTATGAACGAGGCCAGCGGTTATCGAGCTCGGCATTACCCACGGTGATATTCTCAGCAGAGAAGGTCATCGCGATGGTCATCGGCGCCTCGTTGTTTACGTCGAGTGTCTCCTTGTAGTGAACGATGTAAGCATTCTTGAAAGAAATCTCCTTCATCTTAGCATCCTCCTCACTCTTCTTGTAAACAATCTTACCCTCAACAGGTTTGAACTGACTATTGAGCATAGCCTCGATAGTAGAAGTGTCATCAGTAGACTCGATAGTGACGCTGATACGGCCACCAGAGATACTTGATGCAGGCTGACCCTTCTTGTCAGTCGTACGACTGAACTCGTAGTTAGAATAGAGTACGTCGTACTCCTTGCCACCTAATTCCAATGTTGCTCTAAATGAACTCATGATAGATAATTTTATAGTAGTTAGAAAAATAAGAAAACGAGGTCATCTTAATTTCCCTCACGTATGAGAAACAAAAAAGAGAAAACCCCTAACAACGTTTTGAAGTCTCCTCTGCGTGTGGCTGTAAAACAGTCTTGCTCTTTGGAAGAAGAGGAAGATTTGCAATCTGTTGTCATTTTCGTTGTCAAAAGTAATCATATAATTTCATAAAAGCAATTGATACAACACAAAATAACAAAGGTTTAATATCTTATACACATTCAAAGCCATATTTATTCTGGTTCTTCCATTAAATGCGTAGATGCTTTTCGTACAGCTTTAACAGAAGACCCAAAATAATTCATCAAACAAAAACATGGGCAAGGCAGTCAACTGTCCATTCTATCATCACCTTCCGATGCAAAACAACCTTTTCATTTTAATACGTTCAAAATACAGACAAGAGTTTGAAAAGTCATTACATAATTTCAGACTTATCATCTGCAAATATAAAAAACAAATGCAAAAATGTAAGTTTATAACCAGCAGCCAATCAACTGGTTATCAAGTCATTCTTAAAAGGTGCTTAATTGGACTTCAAAAGGGCGTTAGTAACACGCTAAAAGAGCATCTATTGCACGGTAATCAGGCGTCTTTAAGAAGCCAGAAGAGTATGTGTCAGTTTTGAACTGCGTAAAAATATTTACAGACACCGATGTTATGGTAATAATTTGTATGTATAGGCAGAAAGACATGCTAATGAACAGACACAGTATCAATTTGCCTTTTCTGCATCTTATCTTATAGTTTATCTTCCGATGTAAGACCATGTGATTTTGGACAGGCATACCTTGCAAGTGCATAAGCCTTTGTTCTATTTCCAATCTACGCATTTAACGGAAGTACCATAGAATTGACAAACAATCTCCATTGCTCCACACACTGATGGTGCCTCCTTGCCTACCAGTGCTTTGTTTTGATATCCCTCCGTACTCTCCATTTCTCTGTGTAACATTTCGTCAGAGACCTAAAGTTTAGGCTGATCATTATCACTCCAAAAGTCTGAAGCCCTTGATTTTGTCTTTATAATAATCAAGGTGTACCAGTTTATAAAACTAATTCAGCTAAAATCTGAGGCATAAATAAAGTTTAGAATAATACTATATAATTGTTTGATTTACCGCATTATAATGTGATAAAACGTATAAAAAGATGCACAAATATATATGATTTGTGCAATAGAGAGTGCTTTTTTAATCAAAAAACTTGCATACATGGAAAAAAACAGTTCCTTTGCAACCGCATTTTGAATTTGGAAATCAATATTAAACAATTTAAAACTTACAATTATGTCAGAAATTGAATCAAAAGTAAAGGCTATTATCGTAGAGAAACTTGGTGTTGACGAGGCTGAGGTAAAACCAGAGGCAAGCTTCACAAACGACCTCGGTGCTGATTCTTTGGATACAGTAGAGCTCATCATGGAGTTCGAGAAGGAGTTCGGTATTTCTATTCCAGACGATAAGGCTGAGAAGATCTCTACAGTAGGCGACGCTATCTCTTACATCGAGGAGAACGCTAAGTAAGGTTTACTCAAGATAAAAGAACCAAGCAAAGCGTCTATTCCTTTGCTTGGCTTTTTTTTACTTTACTTTTTTATTTTATATTTCACACATGGAATTAAAAAGAGTAGTTGTAACAGGTCTTGGTGCTGTTACTCCATTGGGTAACACTCCTGAGGAGACTTGGAAGAATATGCTTGCAGGCAAGAGTGGTGCTGCTCCTATTACATATTTCGATACAAGCTTATTCAAGACAAAGTTTGCTTGCGAGGTAAAAGACCTTAACATCAATGATTATATTGATCGTAAGGAGACTCGTAAGCTTGATCGTTACACTCAGTTAGCAATGGTTAGTGCCATTCAGGGTGTTAAGGATGCCAACTTTGACATGGAGAAGATTGATAAGAACCGTGTAGGTGTTATCTATGGTGTAGGTATTGGTGGTATCAAGACCTTCGAAGATGAGGTGACTTATTATGCACAGCATCCTGAGAATGGTCCTAAGTTCAATCCATTCTTCATCCCTAAGATGATTGCTGACATTGCTTCAGGCCAGATTAGTATTCAGTTTGGCTTCCACGGTCCAAACTACACTACAACCTCAGCTTGTGCTTCTTCAACCAACGCTTTGGCTGCAGCATTCAACCAGATTCGTCTTGGTAAGGCTGACATCATTGTTAGTGGTGGTGCCGAGGCAGCCATCTGCGCTTGCGGTGTAGGTGGTTTCAATGCCATGCACGCCCTTTCAACACGCAATGATGATCCACAGCACGCATCACGTCCATTCTCAGCAAGCCGCGACGGTTTCGTAATGGGTGAGGGTGCTGGCTGTCTTATCCTTGAAGAGTTAGAGCATGCAAAGGCTCGTGGAGCTAAGATTTACGCAGAGATGGTTGGTGAAGGCGAGTCAGCTGACGCCCATCATATCACAGCTTCTCACCCAGAGGGTCTTGGTGCTAAGCTTGTTATGAAGGCAGCACTTGCAGATGCTGGTATGAAGCCAGAGGACATTGACTATATCAACGTTCACGGTACATCAACTCCTGTAGGTGATATTTCAGAGGCAAAGGCCATCAAGGATTTGTTTGGTGAGGCTGCTTACAAGTTGAATATCTCTTCTACAAAGAGTATGACAGGTCACCTTCTTGGTGCAGCTGGTGCTGTAGAGGCTTTAGCTTGCGTAATGGCTGTTAAGGATGACATCATTCCTCCTACCATCAACCATGAAGATGATGACAAGGATCCAGAATTGGATTATAACTTGAACTTTACGTTCAACAAGGCTCAGAAGCGTGAGGTACGTGCTGCGCTCAGCAACACCTTCGGTTTTGGTGGCCACAATGCTTGTGTCATATTCAAGAAGTATGCTGAATAAGATTATCGATAGAATAAAGCTCCCTTTCCGTAAGGAGAAGGAGCTTTATTTGTCTTTGTATCAAATCATCGGCATTATCCCCCACGATATCAGTTATTATAAGACTGCACTCTTACACAAGAGCGTAGCGCGTCGTAACGAGAAAGGCAAGCCAGTAAACAATGAACGGCTTGAGTTCCTTGGTGATGCTATACTGGACGCCATTGTTGGTGACATTGTTTACGAGCATTTCCCTGGGAAGCGCGAAGGTTTCTTAACGAACACCCGTTCTAAATTAGTACAACGCGATACGCTGAATCGTCTGGCAAAGGAGATGGGAATCGGTCAGTTGATACTCTCTAACGGCCACACATCTTCGCATAACAGTTATCTTGGTGGTAATGCTTTCGAAGCACTTGTTGGTGCGCTCTATCTTGACCACGGCTATAATGCTTGCATGAAGTTTATGAAGCAGCAGGTTCTTGGTAAGCTTATCAATATTGATAAGGTAGCTTACAAGGAGGTAAACTTCAAGTCTAAGCTCATCGAATGGAGCCAGAAGAACAAGGTTAAGATGGAGTTCAAGCTGATTGAAAACCAGAAAGACAAACAAGGGAGTCCTACTTTCCATTTCCAAGTGATTATGGAGGATATCCCATGTGGGGAAGGTCATGGTTATTCTAAGAAGGAAAGTCAACAAGAGGCATCCAAGCTCACCCTACAACGACTTCGTCGGGAACCTCAGTTCATAGACGAGATATTTGTAGCAAAGGCCAACCGTACAAAGATGGAAGAGGAACCTGTCCTCAATGTTCCAGAGACCTCTCAAGACATGAACTTTATCGTTGGTTCTGAAGTAGATGTCGAGAAACACGAGAATCCTTTCCATACAGAGGTGTTTGATGAGAAGTCATCGGCTGCTGATGAGAAGAAGGTAGAGCAGACGGAGGCTTCGGAGAAGACGAAAGAAGGGGATAACACCGATACTTTCGACCTCTCAGACATTTCTCATTCAAAGGATATTGACCGCGAGGCTATCATTGCTGCGGCTGAAGAAGAGGCCTTTGATGCCTAAAATACTGTTTTAACACAATAAGAACAGGCGTTTATAGCTGGTTATAAGTAGACTACTATTATTCCGTAGTCATTTACTTATCATCACCTATAAACGCTTGTTTGTTTTCTTTCCTTTGATGGCCTTCATTCGATGGCATACAAGCCTATACAACACCTTGCATCCAATACGTTTACTACAAAGCCTTAACACAATTGATAAGAAGCCTTAGCTTGCTTAAAGAAGAGCCTTAACACGATTGTTGAAAAGCCTTAGCTCAATTAATGAAAAGCCTTAGCACGATTGGAGTTTACGAACACTAACGCACATTCGGGGCCTCATCACACATAAAGAGTACCCCTAATTAATCTCCATTATATAGCGTTCAAACTTATCATTATCAACGTTTGAGCGGTTCTTAACACGTGTCTTATAAGTGTTAATGGTATGTACAGAATAGTTTAAGAACGATGCAATACGTTCAGAATCAGTAATACCTAATCGGATAAGGGCAAAGATACGCATCTCTGTCGTGAGCTGTCTCTTCTCAACAGGTCTTTGGTCGGGTTCGTCAAAGAGTTTGTTGTAGTTCTCTATGAATTGTGGGAAGAGTTTTAAGAAAGTCTCATCAAAATCAATAAACATTGATTTCCTCTCTTCTCCTAATTCACTTTCTTTCAACGAGGAACGTAGGTCATCAAATCGTTTCATCGATATCTTACGATCGATAGAACGGTAGAGCTTCTCCACTTTATTAATGTATTCCGAATTAATATAGAACGACCTACCAATGTATTCATCTTTGATTTTATTCACCTCCTCCAACTGTTCGTTCTTAGCCTCTAACTGTTGGTTACGCCGTGCGATAAGTGCTTGTGCCTTCTTCAGCTTTATCATCTGTTTACGGATGAACCATCCTGCCATCAACAGACCAATAAGAAAGAGGATGAAGACGACTGCTGCGATGGCTATGGCATTGCGTTGCGCCTGCATTATCTTGTATCTATCTTGTTCGATGATGGGCAACACACTACTAACCTCTATCACTCGTTGGCGTGCGCCATAGAAGTTTGCATTCGAAAGCGACTCTCTGACATACTCGGTTGCATGTTGTATGTCACCTTCCCTATAAAGTAGTTTAGCCAAGGTACATAGTGCTGTGGTCTCTCTTACAACCCCTTCGTTATCATAGATAGCCGCCTGTGCAAGATAGTCCATGGCTTGGTCGTTCTCTTTTAGGAAGAGATAAATCCATCCAATACAAGAGGTAACAATCGCCTTATGGTGCAGGTCTACTCTTCTTCCTTGTAGAAACTGCTTGAAAGTATCGAGTGATGCCTCATATTTCCGTTCCTTCATCTGTCTCATTCCTATGGCATAGAGTCGCTCAGCCGACCCCTTAGGGAGATAATGAAGCAAGGAGTCCGTATAAACGCCAGCCTGCTTCACATACTGACTCTGGTAAGGTTCGGTGCGAGTATAGTCTGACACGTCATAATAGAGGCGTGATGCCATTGTGAAGTAAAGCTTTCTTACGTTGGCGCTTGTCCCTTCGATGTGGATAGAATGTAGTTCGTTAAAGGCCTCAGAATACAGTCCTGCAGACAACAGACAGAAGACTAAGTCGCAGCGTGCCTCTACTTCATAGTTAGGGTTTTGCAGTCTGTGAGCCTCAGCGAGCAGGTGATTGGCATAGACGTAGGCCGAGTCATATTGATAGGATGAATATTCGTTGAAGAGTTGTCGGTTAATATCAAATCTGTCAGCCCTTGGAGTCGTTTTCAAACGTTGTTTCAATCGTTTGATATTCTCAAGTTTTTCATGCTCATATACCTTCTTTTTCTCTAAACTTTGGTCGAGTTGGTATAGTCGCTTCTCCCATTCTCCATTGTTTGCAACGCCAAGCAAGGGAATAAGCAGGAATAGAAATGACAGGTATAACTTCATAAGCGTATTCATCTGAGGTATTGTTAATTGACAATCAGAAGGTTTCCTTCCTTCTAATCTACCTGCAAAAATAAAACAATTATTAATAACTACAAAAAAATATCGACCGTAACTTTCTTACGGCCGATACTTTTATCTTTTATAGGAAAGTGTGTTTCCTACTCTTTCCCATGATTAGTTCTGCTATTACCTTACGATGATCTTCTTTCCATTGTGGATATAAAGCCCTGGCTTAAGGTTCTCTTTTGTTGTGGCCACCTTGTTTCCTTGGAGGTCATAGTAGGCACCTTCCGCCTCTGTCCTACCCTTCACACCATCAATAGCATTGGCTTGGTTAAGGTTATTCAAGTCGTCTGGCGAACTGACTTCACTTGCTGAGAAGAATCTGACAGCTCCCAATGGGATCTTCAACTCAATACTCTTCTTATTTGCATCATCGCTGCCATTCACCTCGTCTCTATAGTCGTGCGTGTCATTTACCCATGCTGTGAGGGTATGAACACCGTTTGTTGCCGTCCAAGTGCTCTTTCCGTTCGTACCACCAGTTGCTGAAAGCGTTATCTTCTGATGTGACTTCAAACCGCCATAGTGCTTATCGTTCCATGTGATAACACTCGTGTTACCATCAATCTGGAACTGAACACCGAGCTTTGTACCTGCTGGTACGTCTCTGTCACCAGCGTTGACAATCGTCGCTGTGAAGCGTACTTCATCACCAGGGTTAATGGTTTTCTTGTCGAAGGCAACCTTTGTTACAACGAGGTCATAGCCTCCTGTCACAGGAGTATAGTCGCCATCGTCCTCATTCTCAGCTACATTAAATTTCTTCTCACGATTGTTGTTGTCTCTTGTTAACTCATCTGTCAGTCGGTTACGATAGTCGGCTTCTGCCTTTACCACGTGTCCACCGGCTACTGCCTTCCATGCTGTCTGTGTCGTAAGGATAATAGTCTGCTTTGCCTTCAAGCCTTTTTTATAACTTGTTGTGACGAAGCTCTCCTGTCCATCGACAGTCACCTTCACGCCAAGATTGACCCCTGCAGGAATGTCAACATTACTTACGTTCGTAAGAGCAAACTTAAAGGTAACAGCATCTCCCTCCTTCAGTGAGGTGCTACCATCGGTATTCTCCCATCGTAAACCCTGTAGATCGACGTCATATCCTTTGATTCCTTCTAACGGATTGACGATTCCTCCCTGCTGACTGGTGTCTGCCTCTGGGAAATCAGGAACTTTATACGTAGCGTCACTTAGGTATTCATAACCGATAGCTGCCGCACGTGCCTTGTTATTATCTGTCCATACAGGCCATGTCTGGTTGTTCTTTATCTTGTCTTCGCCGACGTTTGCAATCTTAATACCATTGCTAAACTTCACACCATCGACGTCCAAACGGATAGCACCAGTAGAGTGTTCCCATGTAGAATACTTTGTTGTCTGTCCTGCAAGGGATGCACCAAGAATCTCTGTGTTCTTAAATTCAATGCCTGATGGGCCTGACATGACACGGATAGCATCGAAAGGTGAGTCATAGATCTTGGTGTTGTTGAAGACTACATTGCGTACACCACCTTTGATATCAATGGCAGCTAAGTCTTCATGCCAGCTGTCATCGTTAGTACCACAACGCACGAGTATGTTGTTGTCTAAGCTAATCTTCTGTGTGTTCGTGTACTTTGGACCAGAGAATACATCATTCAGATGAATACCTGAAGCCATGAACATGTCAGCAAGATAGTTGTTATAGATTTTATGACCATCACCGCCATAGAGGGCAATACCGCCTGCACGCCAGATAAGCTCTATGGTATTGTAAGCGAAGGTGTTGTTCTTTTCGTCTACCGCCCCCATCGTATGATCGTTCCACATTGCCAAACCGTCATCGCCATTGTTGCGAACACTACAGTTATAAACCGTTGCATTAGATGTTCCTTGGCAGAAGTTCACTCCGTCAGCAAAGTTATTACGGATACGACAGTCTACTATCTTCAGTCCATTGCTGTAATCCACAGCACCATTATAGTCGCCTATCCAGAAGCCACACTCAAAGTGGTCTTCCCATACATGATGGATAACACTACCGTCTTTGAAGACATCCATGAAGCATTTATACACTGCTTGCTGGTTGTGTCGACTCCTTAGATTGGAGTTAAGGTATAGGTTACAGATTTCAACATTACTACAATAGCCATCTCTACCGTGTGAGCCATTACCACCCGAAATACCTCCTCCGAATGGGTTAGGGTTCGTAAACTTAAGGTTAGTGTACCACATACCAGCGCCAGTAATTGTTACGTCGGAGGCAAAGATATACCAGATGCTACTCAATTCGAAGGTTCCTGCAGGGATATAAAGTATCTTTGACCCTGCATCTGCATCTTTCAATGCTTCTTCAAAAGCCTTGAGATAATCATTCCCTTTGACATACTTGCGGTATTTGGCGTCTGTTACGTTCACCGCACCAGCAGGACATTCTATCTCGTCTGGCACTACCTCAGTCTCTATGAAGTCTACTCCATAGTCATAACCATTGGCCCCAGAACTCTGAATACGGATTCTATCGCCTGCACGAAGGGCTTTATTCAGAAGGAAATGGGTCTCATCAAAGGCAAAACAAGCCGTTCCTCCGTCATTTTTATCAGCTGGATTACCACCAGCAAAGTACTGATACATATAATAAGACGTCAGCTTGACTGTCTGCACCTTCTTATCATTTACATAGACATCCAACGAACCATTCAGCCCCATCCCGTCAGGAGAATCAGGCATAGTAAAGCGTAATGTGACGCCATTAGCGTCTCCTCTCATTGTCCATTCGGCGTAAGCACCATTCGTTGGGAGGTCAACATACGACTGACGGGAAGCCTGCGAAGCAATGTTCTTACGGTCCCATGTAGGCGAGGTCTTCAATGTTGCGCCTCCTCCCAGTGCTGCTGTCTCTGAGTCGTAACGTGTGTAAGGCATCAAAGCACCCACTCGTCCCTTGGCATCAGCCGATGGTATCTTCCACTCGTCGGCCTTCGAAGCCTTTGACACCATTGTACAAGACAATAGAAGTGTCAGTGCGATTAATAACTTTTTCTTCATCATATCACTTGATTTAGTTCTTGTTTAATAAGGTCTTAAGGTTAGACTTTACGCTAACAAAAATAGAGTTTTCATACTACAATATGAAGTTAAAAAAGCCAATTCTAAGTGTTTACGCATCACGAAGAGTCTATACTACTGATAATCAACGTATTAAACGAATATTAATTGAACTTAATACAAAGATTATCTTACGTCAAGAAGACACTTAACAAGGGTTTTTACCTTCATTCTCATCAAATAACAAGCTTATATTATATGACGTACACATTTTTCACAAACAATCTGTAAACCAGCTTCTTATATTGGTGTGCATCTTTATCTACCGTTCATATTCTTTATATTTGTCATTGACAATCATCTAAACCACTTGCCATCCATGTATTTTTTTGTAATTTCGCTAACCGAAAACAAGTCTATCAGCTTCGTTTTCGACTATAGAAACAGATTGTTTGGTTTCTTATTCAGTGGAATGAAGAGCTTCATATAATAATAATACGGATTAGGTTTAGTTTATTTAGGAGTGTGAACTTCGTTATAATATTTGGTATATATATTTGTTATTTGGGTAATTTAAGTAATATAGAATTAATTAAACTCATTTTATAAGTTAATTCAAGAGTGTGGAGTCTGTCGTGAGATAGGCTCTATATTTTTATCCTCTCCACTGCTGTTCGGCTTTCTCTTCACTCCTAACAAGCCTCGTCTGATATGTCATTCGACCTTCTTTTTATTCTTATTCATTGCTCAACACGATAGTCATAGACGCTTGTTAAGCTATTCAAAAATGTGCACAAACGATTTCTTTTCATGAAGAGAAATATTTTTTTTCACGAGTGGAAATATTTTTTTTCATGAAAATAATTATTTTTTTCATGAAAATAATTCCGTAGTAGACCGCTGTGGGATGAATATCAACGTCAACAGAAAGACGTAAAATCGACTGTTTTTTTGATTGAAAAGGCTCAATTACATGCTAAACAAGGCTGAAAACTGTAATATTAGAGTTATATCATTATAATTAAAGGGCAACAGATAAGAACTGATTTTCAGTCATTTGCATTTTCACATCACCCTTTTATGTTTATACAATTGGTAGTTTTCTTTACTTATTGGAATTTGATAGCTAACTTTGCCAATAGAGAATGAAATTATAAAACAACTATTCAATAACTAAAAACAAGATTCACTATGAGAACAATCACAGGTAATTTGTTCGCTATTGGACTACTTTTTTCTACGGCAATGGCGTTCACGGGATGTTCTACAGTTGATGACGGAAGTTACACAGCACCGATAACACTGAGCGAGAAGATTAGTGGTAAGTGGGTGGTTAACTCTGTTATGCAGACTGATGAAGCGAATGCTCGCACAAAGACATTGACTGATTTGCTCGACTTTGACACGTTTGTCATCAATCTAAACCAAGATGAAGCTGGCAACCCATCGACCTTCACGGTGGAAGGAAGTGCACCGATGCTGTTGCCAACAAGTGGTACATGGAAGATGGACTATAACTTCACTAAGAGCGACAACACGCCAAGTCGACTCCTTCTCAACGATGGAAAGGCTGAGACAGCACTCACTGTAACGGCCGTACCGGGTAATACGAAGACGTTGGAATACCGTTTGACACGTAAGACAAATGGGCAGCCTTTTGTCTCCTACACTTACAATCTGACTCAGGCAGTAAAGTAAATACGGAGGCTGGAGGTTATCTGTTCTTGTGCTTTTGAGCTGACAGCTATTACAAAAGATAGACTTTTGTAGGCCCAAGCACTAAGTTACATCGACTCGACATAACTTCCTGTCTCACCTAAAATAACAGAATCAATATGAAGAAAATATTATTTGCATTGATGTGCTTGTTCCCCTTGGCATTGTTTGCTGATGGTGTAGAACTACCGAAGGCACCAAAGTGCTGGACAGTTCCTGCTGTCTTCACGGCTGATGAAGAGGTTACTTTCTACTACGATATGACCGATGTAGGATTTCAAGAGGGAGTCGACCTCTATCTATGGGCATGGCAACCGACTGAACCAGACGCTGGTCATGGCGGTAATTCGTCTGACTTTGCGAAGTTGGAATACGTTGGTAACAACATCTATAAGAAGACTATGGTACCGACACAATACTTCAACAGTGATGTGTCTAAGTTTGAAGATGATGCATGGCCAGGCTTTTGGCAGCGTTTGAAGACGAAAGATGGTAGTATGTGGTCGGGTGTTTTCGCAGCTCCTGACAGCCGTTCTGAGTTCAAGGAGTTTAAGAAATCGGGTGATGGAATCCGTTTCTTCAGTGGCAAGAAAGATAAGGGTTTCACCGATAAGTTCACCTTAGACGAGCCGTTGACGGTAGTTTTCAATCCTGATGTATATAAGTTAGGTGAGAAGACATTGACAGAATTGGCAAAAGATGCCGACTTCGTTGAGTTTGCTGCACACTCAGGTTTGAACGATTGGACCGTACAACAGACCTTGGATGTATGGCGTCCTGCAGTGTTGGCAAAGACAGGTTTGAAGAAACTTTCTAATGGTTTGTACGTTTGGAATGTAGGTGTTCCAAGTGAATACTATGCTTATAACCCACAAGATGCAGGTCAGGCAGACAAGCCAACCATCCTTGCTGACCCCGATGAAAAGGCAGCTTTTCAGCTTGAAAACATGACTTATCTTATCATAAAGGTCATAAAGGATGCTGCAGGAGCTAACCAGTGGGGTGTGAATAGTGGTGACCAAAAGCAGAAGGCTGGTACGGCTACTCCTTATCCAGACCCTGTTTTCTCTTATTTCCCAACACGTCTAAGCAGTAAGGACATCCTTACCTTGACGCGTGAATACAATGAGCGTACGGCTGGTGACTTGAAATATACTATCGTGGCAGGTACAAAGACGATTACTGGTACTATGCCTGGCGTGCGCGATAAGCGTGAGGCAACACTCGACTTGAACAAGGAGTTGCAGGGTGTGGAAGCTTCTGAGCTGAAGGTAACAGTAAAGGATCAGCACGATAAGACGGTTGTCACATCAACAATACCGCTCGTTGTGGCTGATTAATAACGGAAGAGGAGAGAATGATTCCTCGTCTTATTCAATCCATAAAAGCATTAAAATCTATGAAACTAACAATAAAAAATAAACTATCGGGACTCATCCTCTTTGCGTTGATGATGTTCTGTAGTCAGGTATCAGCACAGGACTTCACTGCTACTGGTACGGTATCTGATAGCGGTCATGAGCCACTTATTGGCGCTTCGGTAAGTGTTGTAGGCGGTAAGGTGGGTGCTATCACTGATATTGATGGTAATTTCACTATTCAGTGTAGGCCAGGTGATATGCTTGAAGTTACTTATGTGGGCTATACAAGTCGTAAGGTGCAAGCAGGAAAAGGTCTGAAAATCGTGATGGAAGAGGATGCCAAGACACTTGATGAGGTGACTATCGTGGGCGTTGGATACGGTAAGATGCGCAAGAGCGACCTTACGGGTGCCATTGCCTCAGTCAATTCAAAGGATATGAAACAGGGTGTTATCACCTCTACTGAGCAGTTGTTGCAGGGTAAGGTGGCTGGTCTTTCTATCGTACAAAGCTCTGGAGCTGTTGAGTCAGGTGCTTCTATCCGTCTTCGTGGTGGTACGTCTTTGTCGGCAAGTAATGGTCCGTTGGTTGTTGTAGATGGTATTCCAGGTGTTGATATCAACTCTGTACAACCTTCAGAGATTGTCAGCATGGATATTCTCAAGGACGCCTCTGCTGCGGCTATCTATGGTTCTCGTGGTGCAAATGGTGTTATCATCATCACTACCAATCGTCAAGGCTCAGACACTGAGGTGAATACTGTTCAGTATAATGGCTATGTTGCCTTAGCTTCTGCAGCCAAAACACTCGACTTACTATCGGCAAATCAGTGGCGTAGTTATGTTCGTTCAACAGGTAATA
Organism: Prevotella sp. C561; assembly: GCF_000224595.1. NCBI lineage: Bacteria > Pseudomonadati > Bacteroidota > Bacteroidia > Bacteroidales > Prevotellaceae > Prevotella > Prevotella sp. C561. The sequence continues at coordinate 13,396 of NZ_JH114149.1, forward strand.
TGAGTGCGTTAGACTTCGGAGCAAGCACCGACTGGCAGAAAGAACTTATGCGTATGGCTATCTCTCATGGGCATAATATCAACTTCTCATCGTCTAAGAAGAACCATGGATACCGTGCCAGCTTCACTTATAACAACAATCAAGGAGTCATAAAGAACAATACTATGAACCGACTTGCTGGTTCTCTCTCTGCTTATCAGACTGGAATGAATGGTCGTTTACGCTTGGATGAGGGCATCAACACCAACTTTGACAGTTGGCATCCAGTCGATAACCGTATCTTTGAACGTATGACTAACCTTCAACCAACCTTCCCTGTCTATAATCAAGATGGCAGCTATGCTCAATTCAATGGTACAAACACAGAGAATCCAGTTGAGTTAAACAACAACAGAACCGAAGACCGTAAGCGTCATCGCTTCTTAGGCTACTTGAAGGCAGAGCTTTCTCTCCTCGAAGGATTGGTTGCTACGGTCAATACATCATACGAATTCAACTCTGTTAAGTCGGGCTTATACAAGCCTACTTATGCTCGAATGGAGGGACAGAGTGAGCATGGATGGGGTCAAAGAATCTATGATGACTATACAAATAAGCAGTTAGAGCTTTACTTAACATACGATAAAAAGTTCGCAGACATCCACCATTTGAATCTTATGGGTGGTTATTCTTACCTCGATAACACCTATGAAGGCTTCAGTTCAACACGCTCAGGCTTCGATTCTGATGCTTTCGGATATAACAACTTAGGTGCAGGGACAGACCACAGACAGGGAGATGTGGGTTCTTATAAGGGTGAATCAAAGCTCATTTCGTTCTTTGGTCGTGTGAACTACAGCCTGATGGACCGCTATATGCTTACTGCTACGCTGCGTAATGATGGTTCTTCTCGCTTCGGTCAGCACCATAAGTGGGGCGTATTCCCTTCTCTTTCTTTGGCTTGGCGTATCTCTGAAGAGCCTTTCATGGCTTCAACACGTGAGTGGCTCGACAACTTAAAGCTTCGTGCAGGCTTCGGTGTGACTGGTAATCAGAATGGTATTGGCGAATATAAGTCGCTCTCTATCCTCTCTGCAGCAGGTTCTGCCTACTACGATGGGACTACAGGAACATGGAAGAACTCCTACACACAGATTCAAAACCCTAACCCTGACCTCAAATGGGAGTCAACAGCACAGTGGAACCTTGGTGTTGATTTCTCTCTATACAATAGATTGAATGGTACGTTAGAACTTTACTATAAGAAGACTTCCGACCTCCTTTGGACTTATCCAGTGCCACAACCTCCATACCTTGTGGGTACGATGTTGGCGAATGTTGGTGACTTAGTAAACAAGGGATTTGAGCTTACTTTGGGTTATAAAGCAGTCCGCACGAAGGATTGGACACTTGATGCTAACCTCTCTCTTGCCTACAACCATCAGGAAATTACGAAGCTTTCTAACGACCAATATCAGGCAGTTGGACTTCAAGCAGGTCCTCTGCATAGTGTTCGTGGTATGTCAAACACCTACGCACAGGTCATCAAAGAGGGCTTTCCTGCAGGTGCCTTCTGGGGTCCTCATTGCACAGGAATATCAGACGATGGCAAGTATATGCTTGAGAAAGACGAGAATGGAAAGGTGAAGGAAGGCTATTTAGGTTCAGCAATGCCTAAGTGGAACCTTGGTCTTTCACTCAATGCAACATGGCATGACTTCGATGCAAGCGTAGCTGCATACGGTATGTTTGGACAGAAGGTACTGAATGTTAGCCGCATGGTGATGTATGACCCAACACGCTTCCCATCACAAAACACCCTCGACGACTTCATGAAGAGCGGTATTACTGATAATCCAACTTTCTCTGATTACTTCATAGAGAATGGTGATTTCTTCCGTCTACAGTCTATCACTTTGGGTTATTTTGTTCCGATGAATGCAGTGAAGAAGATGGGTCTTAGTCGTCTACGTTTCTATGTGACAGGCGAAAACCTCTTCTGTATTACAGGCTATAAGGGTATCGATCCAGAAGTAAGCGTACCAGACAACGTACTGAACTCACCTGGTATTGACTTCTTCAACAGTTACCCACGACCACGCACTTTCTCATTGGGTGTGAACATTGGCTTCTAATCTTACCGTAATCTTCAACATTAATAAGAACATAATTATTATGAAACGATTGAATATTAACATATCAAACATCCTTCCCACACGGAAGGCTTGGTTAGGAGTAGGACTGCTCTTGGCGTTGGCTTCCTGTACTGACCTTAACGAGCAACTCTACGATAAGGTGTCGCAGGATGACTATGGCAAGACTTCTTCTGAGGTAGCAACCATCGTTGGAGGTGCTTACGCTACTCTCCGAGGCTATGGTTCAGGTACTCCTGAGGGCGCAGGTATCATCTGTTATCCTACTTGTGAGTATGTATTCTTCACACAGGAGTGCTCAAGTGATGAGGCATGTATCCCAACCCGTGGTACAGACTGGTATGATGGCGGTCGCTATCAGCAGTTCCAACGCCACAACTGGGATGCTAAGAACTCTGGTATCCTCTCTGTATGGCGATATAACTTCACTGGTGTTTCAAAGGTGAATGCCATTATCTATCAAGTAGAACAGAGTGGACTGACCACAGAGGATAAGCAGAAAGTGGAGGCAGAGTTGCGTGGCTTGCGTGCTTACTACTATTACAACCTACTCGACTGCTTTGGGAATGTACCAGTAGTGACCGACTTCACACAGAAAGAACTCCCAACGAATACTCCGCGTAAGGATGTCTTTGCTTTCATTGAGAAGGAACTTAAGGAGATTATCCCACTCTTGCCTTCTGGCATTACCTACGGTCGTTTTACCCAGAACGTAGCCAATACGCTCTTGGCACGACTCTATCTTAATGCCGAGGTGTTTACTGGTACGGCTCGTTGGCAGGATTGTCTTGATGCTTGTAATAAGGTTCAAGGCTATTCGCTGACGCCTAATTATAAGGCAAGTTTCGCTATTCAGAACGAAAAGTCGCCTGAAATCATCTTCTCTATACCGTATGATCATAAGCAGGGAACAGTTGGTAACTACCTTGCAAGTATGACCTACCACTATAACCAGAAGTTGGCTTTCGACCCAGCTGGCGTTTATCAGTGGTGTGGTAACGGTATCTGTGCTCAACCGGGGCTCTATTCTTCGTTCGACGCAAGGGATGTTCGACGCCAGAGTCTGCTCATCGGTCAGCAATACAGTGCTAAGGATGGTTCTGAAGTACTGATGGATGATGGCTCACCGTTGAACTACACAGAGGAAATAGACAACTTTACCGATGCTGCAAAGAATGCTGGTGCACGTCTGAACAAGTACGAATGGAGTGCTAATGACTCTTGGGAGCGTGACAACGACTGGGTACTAATGCGCTATGCGGAGATTTTGATGATGCAAGCAGAGTGTAACTTCCGTTTAGGTTACACCCCTACAGCACTCACTTATATCAATCAGATTCGTAAGCGTGCAGGCCTCGACGACCTCACAACGCTCACCCTCGACGACCTTGACAACGAATGGAAGCATGAGTTTGTATTTGAGAATCTACGTCGAACAACCAACATCCGCTTCGGAACTTACTTCAAACCGTGGTGGGAAAAGCCTGCCGATCCTGCCGACAAGCACACGGGTATCTATCCAATTCCACAAGAGGAGTTGAGTAAAAATCCTAACTTAAAGCAGAATCCAGGCTATGAGAATTAATCTTTGATGGGTTTTGTGTTATGAAGATGCCCAATGGTACGGTAGGGACTGATGGTCCATACAGTTGCCATTGGGTATTGAGGGCTTTAATCAGTAGGGCTTTAACGGATTGAAAAAGACCGCTAAGTGACACAAGAACAGCCTCCTCCATGATGGAACAACCCACGTAATATCACATTAATAACATGACTTTCCTCTATAGGGTAGCTGTCTGACGCGAATTATTTTCATGAAAAAAAATATTTCTCATCGTGAAAAAAAATATTTCCTTTCATGAAAAAAAATATTTTTCTTCATGAAAATAATTCAAGCGAGATGACGTTTTACACTGTCGAAGTGCTTTTTCACGGCATTTAAAGTTTATCTTTGTACTTACGAAAGGGCATCTTTTGCACAGCGGTAGCACGTAGCGTGGCAGCATCAATAGGACAGATAAGACTCTGTCAGTACCTACTTCGAGAACGAGAAAGTCAGCTAAGAGAACATTAAACAAGATGAAGTTGAAATCAGTATTTACATTTGCAGCTGTCTCAGGATTGCTTTTTGCATCTTGTGCAGACAGCTATGAGGGTGCACCTAAGAAGACTGAAGGCAGTCAGCAGACTACGCAAGTAGTGCCTGTTGCCGTTACGAAATCAAACACCATGCAGGTGTATGCACATTATATGCCTTGGTTTGAAACCACCACATCCAACCCTAAGAACGAAGGAAAGTGGGGTTATCACTGGACAATGAAGAACTGTGACCCTAACAAGACCGATGCTAACGGCAAAAGACAGATAGCTTCACACTATTATCCACAGACGGGTCCTTACGCAAGTGGCGATGAGGCTGTATTGGATTATCAGTGTTTACTGATGAAATATGCCGGCTTAGACGGTGTGATGGTCGACTGGTATGGTATTAATAGTGATAATTCAATCGCCTTACATAAGTCGAATACTGAAGCACTCTTCCGTGCCTTGAAGCGTGCAGGACTCAAGATGTCTGTCGTTTATGAAGACAGAACACTCGAAGGGGTGACGGATAAGGTTGGAACAGTACGTCAGGACCTCCGCTATTTAGCTGAGAACTTCTTTAAGGACGATAGTTATTTGAAGGTTGAGGGTCGTCCATTGTTATTAGACTTCGGTCCTATTCAGATGGAATCGCCAAAAGACTGGTATCGTAGTTTCTCTATCCTCACCACAAAACCAATGTTCCTTGTGTTGGAAGGAAAGATGGGAAGCGTTAATAATGCTACTTATTCAGACAATGCACAAGGTGTTTATACGTGGGTAAATCCTAATCCTAACTATGCTATAGCAAAGGATTATAAGTGCTTTGTAGGCGGTGCTATGCCTGGTTTCTGGGACTATTACAAAGAAGGTGAGGGCGGTACAGGCTATCAGACATACAGTGCTGAGAACGGAGCGTTGTTCCAACGACAGCTTGATGCAGCCCGACAGGCAGGTCTGAAGTATCTGCAAATAAGCACATGGAACGACTATGGCGAGGGAACTACTATTGAACCAACATTGGAATATGGGTATAAATACCTCCTTATGTTGCAGAAGTTCACTGGCGTAAGCTATCAGCAAGCCGACTTAGAACTTATCTATCGCTGGTATCAAGCACGTGTTGCACAACCTAATAATGCGAAGGTTAAGGAGGCTTATAACGCCCTTGTACAGTTGAAGACGGCTGAGGCAAAGGCATTGTTAGATGCTGTTAATGGTAAGAATTAATATTATTAAAATCTCAATAAATGAAAACAGAACGTTTTAAAAATCTCTTTTTAGTGCTGTGCTTTGCACTCCTTCCAATGGCAATGATGGCAAAGCAGGAAGCTACGGTAAGTTCACCTTCGGGCAATCTGACGCTGACAGTGGGTGTTGATAATGCTGGACGACCTTATTATTCTTTGCGTCGTGGTGGGGAGGTAATCCTTCTCCCTTCAGCTTTGGGCATGAAACTGAAAGATGGAAGTCTTGATAGTGACTTCCGTGTTGTGGCTTTTGCAAGAGCTACAAAGGACGAAACGTGGCGCCAGCCATGGGGAGAAGAAGTCGATGTACGCAACCATTATAACGAGTTGACTATGAAGTTGGCACAGAAGAAAGGACAGCAGCGACAGCTGAATATCGTCTTCCGTGTCTTTGACGATGGTATGGGCTTCCGTTATGTATTCCCTGAACAAAAGCAGTTGAAGGACTTTGTCATTACGGATGAGGCTACAGAGTTCTGCTTTAAGGGCGATTCAGAGGCATGGACATTGCCTTATGATGCTGGTTACTATGAGGGACTGTGGACAAAGGACCACTTAAGTAAGAAGGGAAAGGTATGCACCCCTGTTACTATCGAGGCAAAACCAGACCTTTATATGATGCTTCACGAGGCAAATCTGACAGACTATTCTTCGCTGAATGTTAAGCCTGTAGAGACAAAAGATGGGAATGTAAGATTGAAGGCAGAGTTAGTTCCATGGTCAAATGGCGACTTGGTACGTGCAAAAGCTCCTTTCGTCAGTCCTTGGCGTATGTTGTCAGTGGAGAATAAGGTAGGCGGTTTGATTACAAACCGTGTCATGTTGAACCTCAACGACCCTTGTAAGATTAAGGATACATCATGGATTACAACAGGAAAGTATGTTGGTGTATGGTGGTCTTACCACATGCAGACAGCCACTTGGGCTCCAGGTCCTAAGCATGGTGCCACAACCGAGAATACAAAACGCTACATCGACTTTGCTGCACAGCATGGTTTCAAGGGCGTATTAGTTGAAGGTTGGAACTATGGATGGGAAAACGACTGGGGTAAGGAAGGTGATAAATTCAACTTCACAAAGGCTTATCCTGATTATGACTTTGAGGGATTGCAGAAGTATGCACTGTCAAAGGGTGTCTCACTCATCGCTCACAACGAGACAGGTGGCGCTGCAAAGAACTATGAGAACCAGTTAGAAGAAGCCTTCTCTCTCTATGAGAAGATGGGCATCAAGGCTGTTAAGACGGGTTATGTCAATAATCTAATGGACGATAAGGAGCACCAGCACTCTCAATATGGTGTGCGTCACTATCGCAAGGTGATAGAGGCTGCAGCCCGCCACCACCTCATGATTGTCAATCATGAGCCTGCTATGCCATCTGGTTTACAGCGTACTTACCCCAATCTCATCGCCAGTGAGGGTGTAAGAGGGCAAGAATGGAATGCTTGGGATGGCAATGGTGGCAACCCACCTTACCACCTCTGTGTGCTTCCCTTTACTCGTCAATTAGCTGGACCGATAGACTTTACACCCGGAATCTTCAACCTTGAAGGTAGGGTTTATCCTAATACGCATCCGCACACAACACTTGTTAAGCAGTTGGCTGAGTATGTTGTTATTTATACTCCATGGCAGATGGCAGCCGACGAAATCGAAAACTACAAGGACCAACCAGCCTTCGCTTTCATCGAGGCGATGCCTTCTAACTGGCAAAAGACTGTGATTCCAATGGCGGAGATAGGCAAGTATATCGTTACTGCACGTAAGGATCGCGATAGTGAGAACTGGTTTGTTGGAGGTATGAGTGACGAGAATGCACGTGATATCAAGTTGAAACTCGACTTCCTTTCACCTGGTAAAAGCTACAAGGCTATCATCTATAAGGATGGCCCAGATGCTGAATACGATAAGAACCCTTACTCTATGACGATCGAACAGCAGATGGTTAACAACGAAACAATACTTAACTTGCACTTGGCTAAGAGTGGTGGTTTTGCCATTCAGTTGGTTTGTTTGAAGTAAGAAAATACTTTCCAAGATGATTATCAAGCCTTGATAACAAGATTATCGGGGTTTGGTAATCATCTTCTTTTTGTACTATTGGGCAAATGCCTATCCTTACGAAGTTGGTCATTAATGGCTTATTATATCTCTTATCATGCCAATAATGATTCTTCATAATGCTTTTCTATCTCCGTGTTGATATCCCGCACATTATGTGCGGAGGCTTAGCACGAGTGGTGCGGGGCGTTAGCACGGAAGGTGCGGAGGATTAAACACGATGCAATACGTTGTTAGTATAGTTATTGTATAGCATAGAAGAGGTAGGAAAGAATCCTATTTTAAATTGTTCTTTTTTACTTTCAAAACTTGTTTTATTAGAATATTTTCGTTAGCTTTGCATCGTATAATACGCACATAGACAATATAGTAAAACGCGAATGGTTAGGTGATTACTAATGATTTTATTGATGTTGTTTATCGTAATGGGAAACAACTTTGTATTACATCTATATCATCTTTGCAGCCGTAAAAACATAGAGAACATGAAAATGAATAGGTTAATTTTTACTTTGGGTATGATGGCTATTGCCATTACCGCACATGGTCAGACCTCAACGATATCGGGTGTATTGCTCGATTCTTTGACCCATGAGGGCGAACCATACGCCACTATCAGAGTCTACAAAGGTAAGAAAAGCGAGACACCGGTGGCTATGTCGGTGACAGCAGAGGACGGAAAGTTCTCTCAAAAGGTAACAGGACAGGGCAGCTATATTGTTTCCTTTATTTCAATGGGTCGTAAAGAGATTGTGCGTAGGGTACAACTCACGGAAGCTGGAGGTATTATCGACCTCGGAAACCTCCTTGTACAAGACGATACAAAGCAGTTGAAGGGTGTCGAGGTTGTAGCACAGAAGCCGCTTGTAAAGATGGAAACCGACAAGATGACATACGATGTTCAGAGCGACAATGATGTCAAGACGAACACCGTACTTGATATGTTGCGTAAGGTTCCGATGGTAACAGTAGACGGACAGGACAACATCACCGTCAATGGACAAGGTTCCTTCAAGGTCTATGTGGACGGAAAACCTAACGTAATGTTCTCTTCTAATCCCTCACAGATATTCAAGGCGATGCCTGCTTCGGCTGTGAAGTCAATCGAGGTAGTCACAAACCCTGGTGCAAAATATGATGCAGAGGGTGTCGGTGGTGTGCTGAATATCGTTATGAATAATGCTGACGGAAAGGCTAAAACGAAGTTGAACGGATACAACGGTAGTATTGCTGCCACCATAAGCAACAAGGGATATCGTGGTTCAACCTTCTTGAGTGGACAGCAAGGAAAGCTCACTTACAGTGCTAACCTGATGGTTTCAAAGGGTAAGGCAGACGGAACAGAAACAGAGATGCGCCGTACTTCATCTGATGGGTCACGTATGGACTATTGGCAGAGGGGTAATACGAATTTTAACTTTACGATGAGTAATGTTAGCTTAGGCTATGAACTCGACTCTATGAGTAATATTGGTGCTACCTTCGGGTTGACTGGTAACACGATAAAAAACGATGGTCACCCTACGACAACCTTCTCTGGTGGAAGCTACGGAACCGGTTTCACGTATGGCAATCAGATGACGATGGAGAATAAGAGTACGTCGTTTAACGGAAGTGTTGACTATCAACGCTTCTTCAATAAGGAACATACAAGTAGTTTGACATTGAGTTACCTCTTCACTACTTCCCCTGCTGAGAGTAATAACCGACGCACTTATGACGCACTTCCAGCAGGTGTGACGATTCCTTTATCCGACCTTTATTCAACAGCAAAGACACGTGGAACGGAGCATACTGTGCAGGTTGACTTTACGACTCCATTAGGAAAAGGACAGACATTGAGTACTGGTTTGAAGTTTATCTCTCATCGCAACTCGTCTGACTCTAAGTTCTATGACATCACAGGTGGTACAGAGGTCTATAATGCAGTTAACAGTGTGAACTATAAGAACACACAGAGTATCTTGGCTGAGTATGCTGAGTATAGTGCAACGATGGGTAAGTTTGGTGCAAAGGCAGGCTTACGTTATGAACATACGTGGGAGAAGGTGAACTTTATTGTCGGTTCTGGTGCCGACTTTAAGAAGAATTATGGAAGTCTTGTTCCCTCTGCCAGCCTCAGTTATAATATCTCTGGCGGAGTTAATTTAGGCTTGAATTATAACATGCGCATCAGTCGTCCGGGTATTAGTTACCTCAACCCATATATCGATCGTTCTAATCCAACAGTCTTGAGTTATGGTAATCCGGACCTATCGATTGAGAAAAGCCACAACGTTAGCTTAGTATTCAATTACTTCACACCAAAGTTTATGATGAATATGACGCTTGGTGAGGCTTTTGCCAACAACCAGATTGAGCAATATTCATTTATGAATGGAACAGTGCTGAATACAACTTATGGTAATATCGTGCGTAGTCGTTGGACCAACTTCAGTATGTTTATGAACTATGCAGTCACCCCTAAGACACGTATCATGCTCAATGGAGGAGTTGACTATGGAGATATTCGTTCGGAGCAGTTGGGCGAACACAACTTTGGATGGCAAGCAAGCGCATTCTTGGGCGTACAACAAACCTTCCCATGGAAGCTGAATTGGAGTGTGTTTATGGGTGGACTGACAAAGAAACGTTCATTGCAGGGATATAGCGGGGGCTTTAATATGTTCACGTCAACCCTTTCAAAGAGTTTTGTCAAGGACAAACTCAACCTTAGTTTGATGTATTTCGTTCCGTTGACAGGCAAGATGCACATCAAACAATACAGCCATGGTGCTGATTTCGAGAACCACATGAACATCACGATACCAGCACAACACGTGGCATTAACCCTCACTTGGAACTTTGGAAACACTAAAAAGCAGTTCCAAACACATGAGAGTAAGATTACAAATGACTATCAAGAAAAGAAGAATGACCAACAAATGAACAGTATTGGAATGGGTACTGGCAACGGTATGTAGTCCCTATCAACTAATTATTTTCATGAAAATAAATATTTCTTATCATGAAGAAAAATATTTCTTGGCGTGAAAATAATTCTTTTCGTTCATGAAAAGAATTCGTAGTTGTGGTCTTTCTGTAGGATAAACATCCGTAGAATGTTGTTTTCCCACATGTCTATTCTACGTAAAAAGAGTATAAAAAAGAAGCGATATCAAGGTGTTTTTGATATCGCTTTTTCCTTTCCTTGTATCTTATAAATACTTGCTTTTAAGCATGTTAGTTGTCACACAAGTTTGTGTCACACAAGTTTGTATGACACAAACTTGTGTGATTGCTATTTTATTACTATATTTGCAGTCGTAAGACAAGCTAAAACTGTAATCGTTATGTGCAAGAAATTTGTTTATGGAGTAGCTGTTTCCGATTATAACTTCATAGGAAGAGAAGTGGAAACAAACCGATTGATGAATAATTTCAGAGGTGGTATCAATACCATTCTGATGTCTCCTCGTCGACTGGGAAAGACCTCCTTGGTGATGCGTGTGTGTGAAAAGATGAAGTCAGAAGATATTATAACGATTTATTTAGACATCTTTGGTTGTAAGAGCGAATATGACTTTTACAACCGTTTGGCATCAGAAGTACTGAAGCAGACGGCATCAAAGCAGAGTATGTGGCTCGAGGAGGCAAAGGAGTTCTTGTATAGACTTACGCCAAAGATATCATTTAGTCCCGAACCGAACAGTGATTTTGCTATTTCTTTGGGTATAACTCCGAAGACACATACGCCAGAAGAAGTGCTTGAGATGGTTGAAAAGATTGCTATAAAGAAAGGAAAGCAGATTGTTGTCTGTATTGATGAGTTTCAACAGATAGGTGAAATGACCGATAGCAAGCATGTACAGGCACGATTAAGGAGTGTATGGCAACATCAGAAGCACGTATCTTACTGTCTTTTCGGTAGTAAGCATCACTTAATGAGTAGCATCTTTCTACACCGCAGTATGCCTTTCTATCAGTTTGGCGACTTGATAGTGCTCGACAAGATACCATCGACTGAGTGGGTGGAGTATATTGTCAGTCATTTTGCAGATGGTAAGAGGACTATCAGTTCAGCCCTTGCGGAGGAGATATGCAGCTTCACCGACAACTATTCAGCCTATGTTCAGCAGTTATCTTGGCTCGTTTATACACAGAAGGAAGAAGGAGAGACAGTGGATGAGAGCGATATCAAACAGGCAACAGACGACCTCTTAGCGACAAATGAGGTACTCTTTATGCAGATGGTTGAACCCCTCTCGGAGTATCAACTTAACTTTCTGCGTGCCTTATGCTCTGGTGTAACGAAAGACTTTGGACTTGCAAAGATACGAGAGAAATATCAGTTGGGTAGTTACTCGAATATCAACCGATTGCAGAAAGCACTCCTTGAGCGTGATTTGATAGAAAAGCGTGGGACGGAGTTGGCTATTACTGACCCTGTTTTTGCCAAGTGGTTTCAACGGAAAATGATGTTTTAAGAATCAGAAAAGGCATAAAATAAAAGGCGTCAAGTCAATAGTTTTTATCGTATTACATACTTTTCTTATACGAAGAAACTATTGACTTGACGCCTTTAATCGACTTTATTATAGTCTTATTTCTTATCCATAGTGTAGCATTATTCTGTTATCATTTTACGTGATATGCGTAGGAGGATGGCGAAGAGGATAACTGCAGTGATGAAACCAGCGATGGCATCAATGAGATAATGTGCTTGAATATAAACAGTGGCACAGCAAAGCAGAAGATAGAAAGGTGCAAGGATAGCTAAAAGTTTATAGTTGCGGTCGTGCCAAAGGAGCAACATACAGATGGTGCTGACACCAACGTGTGAGCTTGGGAAGGCTGCAGTAGGACGCTCGCCAGCTGCTTTAGCATCCTCAACGAGGTGATAGAAGATGCCATCAGTATATCCGGGGCTTGGTAAACACTCCTGATGATGGTTGAAGTAGTCGTGAACATTAGGGAAGATACCCGCTGTCACGTTCTGTAAACCAATCGCCTTGTAATAGAAGGTAGGTCCTGTTACAGGCACGAAGATGAAGATGACGTAATAAATAAAGAAGGAAGAGAGGATGATAAAGGTAGCTCTATTAAACTCCTTATAATACCACCCGAAGTAATAAACAGCCGTTGCGGCTATCATTGGATAGTAGGCAGCATAGCCCATGTCGAACAACTCGCTAAAGATAGGACCCGGCAAAGCCTTTGAGAAGAGCAATGCTGGCTGACAACCAAAGAGGTCTTGCTCCCATTGCGCAAAGAGATGGTCGAGGTTGGGCAGGTGTCTATTGATTTCAAAGGTGTCAGGATACCACCAAGCAAGCAGTCCTAACTGTACGCCAACACGTAGGAAACAAGTCGCCCTACAGGGAGCTAAGCGATAAACCACCCACATAGCAGCCGTTAAAGCGACGATGCGTAGACGACCGAAGATCATTGCCTGCGGGTTGTTAATGGTGGTGTACATAAAGAAGATGACGATGAGTGTCAACACCAAGTAAGCCATTACCACCCATTCGTATGCCATAAGACCCTTTACGGGCTTCTTTTCTAATTTAAATAAGTCTATGATGAATTGTTTCATTGTTTGTTGTTATTGGGCTTATTAGGCCTATTAGCCTTATTAGCCTAATTGGGCCAATAAGGCTAATAATAATAAGCTAAATTACAGCCAGCCTTCTTTTTTATACCATTCAATAGTCTCTTTCACACCTCGTTGGAGGTCATATTCAGGCTTATAGCCTAACTCTTCAATCGCAGGGCGGATGTTACAACGCCAGTTACGCTGCTTTAGAATCTGGTATTTGTCGTTGTTTAAAGCCGAAATCTTACCTGTCGCATGTCCAATAAGGTCACCAAAGAAAGTGACAACACGTAATACCCATATCGGAGCTGTGATGCGAATCCACCAAGGACGACCTAACTCCTCGTGGATAAGGTCGCTGAAAGTAGTGCTCTGGTAGACCTTCCCATCGCTTAGGAAGTAGGCACTGCCTATCTTTCCGTGGTCAAGTGCAAGGAAGGTAGCCTGTACCACGTCCTTAACATATACGAAGGTAATATCCTGCTGCTTATAACCAACAGCGAAGTCGCTATGCCCCTTGATGCTCTTTGCCATCAGGAAGTAATCCTTCTCACGTGGTCCATACACGCCAGTTGGGCGCAAGATGATATAAGGGAAGGATGAAGGCAACAACTGTTCAGCCTCCAACTTACTCTTACCGTAAGCTGTGTTAGGCTGTGGAGTATCTGTTGGCTCAATCTCCTTATAAGGTTGTTGCTCTCTGATAGCACCGAAGATGCTAAGGCTTGAGAGGAAAACGAAACGCTCCAAAGGCTGATTAAGTTCCTGTAGCGCCTGTACGAAGTTGTGCGTACCATCTCTATTGACACGGAAGAAATCCTCCTTGTTCAAGCACTTTGTCACACCAGCGGCATGAACAACATAGTCGAACTGATGTCCAGAGAGCTGTTCTTTTAGTTTATCGACAGATGAGAAGTCTAATTCTATGAAATGAATCCGCTCATCCTGGAGGTATTCTCGTGAGGAAGTACGGCGTACTACCGCCCAAGTTTCCATACCCCTGCGCAGTGCTTCCTCCACGATAAAGGAGCCGATGAAGCCTGATGCGCCAGTTATAAGTATCTTTTTCATTAAAAAAATCGTTCCAAACGTTTGCAAAGATACAAACTTTTTCGTTACTTTGTAGAAAATAATAAAACTCAAGTAATGGTTTTTAGATGTTTTGTATGTAATGAACTACATAGCAACTAAGCCTCAACTCGTATAGTCCTGACCTACCGGACAGTTGTTACGTCTATTCCGGACAATTTGTCCGAAGGCTTCGGACAACCCTTACGGCTACTCCGGACAGTTTGTCCGGGGCCTCCGGACAAAACTAACTGATGGTATTCTCGACTGCTTAGGATAACCTTATTTGAGCTTCAAACTACTAATTCCACTATGAGGAAAGAAAAGAAAAGCAGCAAGCGATTGACTAAGAAGCAGCTTGCAGAGAAACTTATGAGTTTCTTTCAGACGCAACCAGAAGAGACATTCAGCTTCAAACAGATATTTCATGCACTCAAGCTTACTACTCATCCGGCTAAGATGTTGGCCATAGATGTGATGGAGGAATTGGCATGGGACGATTTCCTGTCAAAGGTAGGAGACAGTGCTTATATATTGAACACCAAGGGACAGGTGCAAGAAGGTACCTTTATCCGCAAAGCAAATGGTAAGAATACATTCTTGCCAGAGGATGGTGGTACACCAGTCTTTGTCTCTGAGCGTAATTCTATGGCAGCTTTGAATGGCGACCAGGTAAGGGTTCAGTTCATGGCACGCCGTCAGAATCATATAAAAGAGGCAATGGTCATCGCGATACTGCAACGGAAGAAAGACACCTTCGTTGGAAGGTTGCGGGTCGAGAAGGACATTGCCTTTCTTGTAACTCAGGAGAATCTCTTTATTCATGACATCCTTATCCCTAAGAAGAAACTAAAGGGAGGAAAGACAGACGACCGTGCTTTGGTGAAGATAACGAAGTGGCCTGATGCTGACCATAAGAACCTTGTGGGCGAAGTGGTGGACGTCTTGGGTGAAGCTGGTGACAATGATGTAGAGATGAACACCATCCTTGCACAGTACGGATTGCCTTATAAGTATCCTAAACGTGTCGAGGACGCTGCCGAGAAGATAAGTGCTGAGATTACAGCGCAGGACTATGCGGAGCGTGAAGACTTCCGTGACGTATGGACATGTACGATAGATCCACGCGACGCAAAGGACTTTGACGATGCACTTTCTATCCGAAAGTTAGAGAGTGGACTGTGGGAAGTGGGCGTACATATCGCTGATGTGTCGCATTATGTCAAGGAAGGAGATATTATCGACCGTGAAGCGCAACAGCGTGCGACGTCAGTTTATCTCGTAGACCGCACTATCCCGATGCTTCCCGAGCGCCTTTGTAACTTTATCTGTTCGCTCCGTCCAGATGAAGAGAAGCTTGCTTTCAGTTGTATATTCAACCTTGACGATGAAGCAAACGTAAAGGCTTATCGAATTGTGCACACCGTTATCAAGTCTAACCGTCGTTATGCCTACGAAGAGGCACAGCAGATATTAGAAGACAATGGTGTTGTTGATGGTACAGGTGAGCCTGCTCCTGACCCAGGAAAGGCTGGATATAAAGGCGAGAATGCTGAACAAATCGTTACACTTGACCGTCTTGCAAAGCTGATTCGTGGTCGTCGTATGAAGGCAGGAAGCGTGAAGTTCGATTCAGAAGAGCTCCACTTCGACATTGATGAGAAGGGTAAGCCAATCCGTTGTTACTTTAAGCGCTCAAAGGATGCCAACAAGTTGATTGAAGAGTTTATGCTCTTGGCTAATAAGACAGTAGCAGAAAGCGTCGGAATCGTGAAGAAAGGCAAGAAAGCAAAGACCCTTCCTTATCGTGTTCATGATAATCCTGATCCACAGAAGTTCGAGAACTTGCGTGAGTTCACAGCTAAGTTCGGTTATAAACTCAAGTCTGCAAGTACGAAGGGTGCTACAGCTCGTGCGTTGAACAAGCTGATGGAAGAGGTACAAGGCAAACGTGAAGAGAAAGTGATACAGACGATTGCACTCCGTTCGATGATGAAGGCGAAGTATACTACGCATAACATCGGTCACTTCGGACTTGCTTTCGATTATTATACCCACTTCACTTCGCCTATTCGTCGTTATCCCGACACGATGGTTCATCGCTTGATAACACGCTATCAGAACGGTGGTCGCTCGGCTAATAAGGAACATTACGAGGAGCTTTGTGAGCATTGTTCAGACATGGAACTCGTTGCACAGAATGCAGAACGCGACTCTATCAAGTATAAGATGGTTGAGTTTATGAGCGAGCATATCGGTGAATGCTATGATGCACACATATCTGGTATTCAGAGTTTCGGTATCTATGCGGAGATAGACGAGAACCATTGCGAGGGTATGATACCAATGCGTGACCTCGACGATGACTATTACGATTTCGACGAGAAGAACTATTGTCTCGTTGGTCGTCGTCGTCACCACGTCTACCAACTTGGTGATCCTATCCGCATACAGGTGGCTAAGGCTGATTTAGAGCGTAGACAACTCGACTTCGCACTTGATGATGGTCGCCCATTAAAGGCTAAGCAGGCTGCTGCTGAGTATGCTGTAAATAGGAAGAACGACCGAAAGAACAGCAAGCGAGGTAGCAAGAGCCGCAGAAGAAAGTAATATATAAGGTGAAACGAAAGATATTCTTTTCACACAAAGAGGAACTATGGAACTCATGGAGTCATAGTGGAGGAATCGTACTGGGCGTAGTGTTCGGTACGATTTTCCTTGTTTGGTGCTCTAAGGAGCGGTCTGGTTGGGCAACAGCAGGTGTGATATTATATCTTGTCGGGATGCTTTTCAGCTATATCACATCGACCGTCTATCATGCCCTCTCTGCTCATTCTGTATGGAAAGAACGATTGCGGAAGTGGGACCATGCTGCTATTTATTGGCATATAGCAGGTTCTTATTCTCCCATAACACTGATAGCCTTGCGCAATCAAGGTGCTTGGGGCTGGGGCTTGTTTGCCTTTGTATGGCTTTGTGCGATACTTGGCACCATCTCATCCTTCCGTAAACTGCGTGACCATAGTAACTTAGAAACGTTGACATTCATTGGTATGGGACTATCAGTATTGGTCGCTTTCAAGCCATTAGTCGATGCTTTGGAAACGCAATCGCTCGTCTGGATCTTTGCAGAAGGAGTCATGTATATCACCGGTGCATTGTTTTATTCGCTCAATAAGCGTAAGTATATGCACACAGTATTCCACTTCTTCGTACTCGTAGGTAGCATTTGTCATATTATAGCCGTGTGGGGAATCCTAATGGAATACATATAATTTGCACTCATATAAACCCTAAAAGAAATGTTTAAACGTAGTTGCTTGCTCTCCCTAATACTCATTCTTGCAGTTGTGAATACGCAGGCGCAGGAACGACAATACACTCGTCTGAAAGGTTATTATCGTGTCTATCAGACCACAAACTCTATGCTTAGCTATTTTATTGATGGTATGATGGAGTTTTATATACCGCTTTCTGACACTGCTACTGAGGCTTCAGAAGGGAAGAAAGGATCGCCTTTTGTTGAACGAAAATTCCTTGGTGAACGTCGTCGTAAGGCTCCGAAAGCCAATGGTGACGATACCTTTGTACAGATATCACTCCCTAATCTGGAACGGCAGACCCTCCTTAAGAGTATTGACAGTGAAGAGTATTCCACTCGCAACAATGGAGATGTGTACCGATGGGCTGATAAATGTGGCAAGATAAGCAAGGAGAAGCGGAAGATTAATGGGAAGACAGAGGTTGTGACAACCCTTGAGATGGACGAACTTGTCGGACAACCAAAGCACGAAATAGATATGAGTCAGCTGCGTATGTATGGTATCGTGGCTCGTATGACGCAGTATGATGAGAGCGAGAGTTACCTCTCTAACAATCTTCTCCTTGCCTCACAGAAGCATCAAACCTTCTTTGCTCACTACCGTGGAGAGGACGATGACGAGCGAATTGACGTATGGAGTGAGTTTTATGTGTCGGACCGTATGACCATTACTGAGAGTGAACTCAAACGTATAAAGAAGGAGAAGAACAGCGTTTGGACCTTCTCTATCCCTGCTGTTGTTCCACCATTAGATAAGGAAGTGGCTGAGGCTTGGACCAAGATGGTGGAGTATTGAGGGAGAGAGGATGTTAAGGAGTTAAGGAGTGAAAGGGAGTGAGAGGAGTTAAGACAAATGTTCTATAGTTAACTTAGCGATTGTTTTTAGTGCTGGTTATGGGATAATGCAGCATTATCAAGAACCAAGTGCAAGACAGAAACGGTAATATTGGATTGAAGAATGAAGAAAGGTATCTTTATATTCTTGGCATGTTTAGTGTTAGTAAGCTGTGGGCAGCAACGGAGTAGGGTGGATATTCCAAAGGAGAAATTCACTATTGATCTGCGACTCCCTACTACTCCAGTGAAAGATCAAGGGTCGAGTTCACTCTGCTGGGTCTATGGCATGCTTGCAACCCTTGAGACTGAACACATCATGCGGGGTGATTCTATAAACCTAAGTCCCGACTTTGTGGCACGTATGTACCTTAGTGAACAGGTTGCTCGACGTCGGTTTCTGCCCCACAAGATGCTTCAGAAGGAGCAAGACATTACAACTCGTGGTATGAGCACCATGGCACTCGACCTTATACAGACATACGGTTTGCAGCATTATGATGCCTATCATCACAGGCCTGATATGGACTATAACGTTCTCTGTCGTAAGTTGGATTATGGCAAGAACACGGAGGATTTGTTAGATAAATATATCGGACCGCTACCGAAGCAGGTCTTTATGTTAGGCGCACTATACACTCCCTTGGAGTTTGCCCACAGTGTATGCACAGATGATGAATACTTAGCTATGACGAGCTTCACGCATCATCCATACGGACAACGCTTCCCTTTGGAAGTACCAGACAACTATTTCCATAACAGCTTCCTAAATGTTCCACTCGACACGATGCTGAATCGCATCGTACAAAACCTACGTTCTGGACACCCAGTGTGCTGGGAAGGCGACATTTCAGAGCCTGGTTTCTTATTTGGAAATGGCTTTGCTGTGTTGAAACATGAAGACAAAAAGGTGACTGCTGAGCGTCGACAAGCTTCTTTTGAGGCACATCGTACGACGGATGATCACGTTATGGAAATCGTTGGATTGGCTCACGACCAGCACGGCCGTCGCTTCTTCCTCTGCAAAAATAGCTGGGGAACAGCCAATCGCTACGGTGGCTTTATGTTCTTGAGTGAGAACTATGTGCGCATGAAGACCATTGCCGTGGTGCTTCGAGCTATTTAATACAAATACAATACAAGGTGATAGGGACTGAGCACTCAGCCCCTATTTTTGTTACTATACCCATGAGTCTTAGCCCTACTAAGACTAAACAGCCACAGAATAAGCCTAATGCATCCTAAGTATCAACTCACCTCCTGTCTGCATCACAGGGACCTCAACCTCCGAAGAATACTCCTTATAATTATACTCTCCATATGGTAGACGATACAAGCTAAGCTTACTGTTCTGCTCAACTGCACATGAGATCTGCACTGTCTGACTATGTGTATTCTTCAGTTTCACGGGTTGGTAAAAGTTTAAATAGCCTCTTGCTTGATTAAAATCCTCCGGTATTTGATTCTCCATACCATACCAGACTTTATTACAAATGGCAAAGCTATCCTTCTCGTTAATAGTCCCATTCGTTTCTATCCTTACCTTCACAAGCTGCTTGCGAGGGATGAATATATTCTGCTCATACACCTGCCCTTTCTGTAAACGACCCGGCATTATATAATACGAATAGAAGATCTTTTTCTCACTCAACGGATGTACTGCTGTGATATCAGTAGGTAATAGATACACTTTATCATCCAACTTACTCAAATCCAACGTCATCTGTAGAGAGTAGTCGGTGCCTACTTCAGCTGAATCAGTGGTCAAAGACTTTATTTCTTTGTTACTTAAGTTGAAAAACATTATGTAGTCACCATCCTTATCCGTCGTTGCCTTGGCCTTATGATATACCTTAGTAGAAAAAATACCAGACATAATCATATAATCCAACTTCACTTCTATGTTAGGAATAGGCTGTCCATCTGGCGTTTTAGCAACCCCTTTAATAATCAAACTCTTAGGATCTGGCCTATCAATAAAGTCGTCCTCTTCACAATGACAGCTTGCCAATAGCAACATAACTACTGGCAAAGCGAGTAGATACAATAATCGTTTCTTCATAAGCATACCATTAATAGTTTTAAGTTAAGTAATATTCAGATATCAACTCTTCGGTTCACACCCTCCTTCTACATAGATTTTAGTCTTTTACAAAAGTATGAATTATTTTTAAATAAACAACTAAATCGACCCTAAAAAATTGTTTTTAAGGCTCTTATATACCCTAAAGCACACTGAAAACAAGCATCTAAACGAACCATCCCCACAACGTTAAGCAACCGAACAATGCGATGCCTCTAAATTCTTTTCATGATGAGAAAGATTTATTTTCACGACAAGAAATATTTATTTTCATGAAGAAAAATATTTTTTTTCATGAAAATAATTCGGAGAGGGGAACTATTATCTGCTGCAAACAGGAGCAGATTGTTTTACAAAACACCTAACTCCATATACTAAAAAGAGCCATTAGATGAAACAAAGAGTTGCCGTGTTAGAAGGGTAATCGCCTCCTTCTTATTTTATAAATATCATCCGTCTAAACTCCAAAGAAGCCTAATTGAGATGTAGGATAGCCTTTGTACTTACAATAATAACGTATAGAACGAACATTAACCATTTGTCGCCAATACGACTGATGACCCACCATATAGGGCAAGTTAAATAGGAAAGATTGATGTTCTTACCAGTCATTACAATAAAACTTTGGATTATAAAAATAAGAAAAGAACATCAGTTATGAAATTACTGATACTCCCTATTTGTTAAACTCTATTCTAAGACCCTCTTTAACTATCCGTTTCTTTTTATTTGGTAAGTATGAAACATAAAGCTACTTTCTTGTAGTAATGGAAAACTTAATATACCTTTGTAATCGAAACAAGGCTTAATTACTATGACCTACACCCTACTCTACCTATTTACCGACATTTCAATCTCATTGAGCATACGGAAAGTAAAGGCTTTGTAGGTGAACAATTCGCAAAGAAAGGATAAATGATGGACAGACTAAAAAACATTGACAATGCTATTAACATCATGCTTTCAGAAATGGAAACAGGATGGACTAACCCAGACACCTTGCCCCTCAAACAACGCCTCATGCGTTCGTTGATAAATGTTCGACAGCCCGACAAACCTTCACAAGAGCTTATCGACGCACAAGACAAGGAGCTGGCAGCACAAAGAGAAGAGAAAGGTGTCGTGGAGCTAAGGCAGGAAGGGATACATCTATGGCAAGGAGATATAACCAGACTAAAGGTAGATGCTATTGTGAATGCGGCTAATAGTAGGCTACTCGGCTGTTTTAAGCCTTTACATGCTTGTATTGATAATGTCATACACTCGGCTGCTGGCATCCAACTTCGGTGTTACTGCAACGAAATAATGCAAGCACAAGGACACAAAGAGGCCATGGGACAAGCAAAGATAACACCAGGCTTCAACCTTCCTGCACGTTATGTCATCCATACTGTAGGTCCTATCATCCCCAACGGAAAACCAACTAAGGAACAGGAAGAGCTCCTTGCCTCATGCTATCGCTCATCGCTCAAGCTCGCAGAAGACTACTCCTTGGAGAGTATTGCCTTCTGTTGTATCTCTACAGGAGCATTTCGATTTCCACAAGAGTTAGCTGCCAAGATAGCTGTTAAGACTGTTAAGGAATACCCAAGACGGCATGTAAAGACCGTCATCTTCAATGTCTTCAAAGATACTGATTATGCCTTATACCAACAGCTTATCTGAGTGTATTGTCGAACTACAGCTCCTTATTGACAAGACTGACTATCTACTGGCTGGTGCAGGAGCTGTGCTTTCAACCGCTACAGGGCTGGCGTATGCCGGAAAAGACTTTTAGAAGGAGTGCCAACCATGGATAGAACGCTATGTCTTCAGGGGCCTCTACACCTCTTCTTTCTATCTCTTTAAGGCGGAAGAGGAACGCTGACCGTATTAGGTAGAGCATATTTAGTACTTATGTTTCAGACCGATAGCAACAGAATTAACCCACATTTTGCAAGAAACAGTTGGGCAGAAAGACTACTTTGTAGTGTCCTAATGCCTCTCTCA
The DNA here is from genome assembly GCF_000224595.1 of Prevotella sp. C561. NCBI lineage: Bacteria > Pseudomonadati > Bacteroidota > Bacteroidia > Bacteroidales > Prevotellaceae > Prevotella > Prevotella sp. C561. Next base: position 35,792 of record NZ_JH114149.1, read on the forward strand.
TACGCTTCGACCGTGTTTAGTCTCAACTTTCTTTACACAAGGTAGGGCATTCCTTCGCTTTTAAAGAATACCTACAAACCGTTTTGAAAACCCTCTTAACATCATAAAAACACTCTATAGAAAAGACCTTACAGGCGCTTATAGATTACATAAATACAGTCAACTACGAATTATTTTCATGAAAAGAAATTGTAGAAAAACAAACTTTACGATGGATAAAGGACAACTTTAATAGCTGTACAGCGCATGAGTTGTAAAAGAAAAGGGGGCTAAAAAGCCCCCAAAATATGCTGATATAGGTTGTTAGATGCTTACTTTAAGAGTATTTGACGGGCAAATTCCCAAATAACAATACCGGTTGTCACACTTACATTCAGTGAGTGTTTGGTACCGAATTGAGGTATTTCAAGGCAGCCGTCGCTCATGTCTACGACACTTTGTTTTACACCTTTTACCTCGTTGCCCATGATGATGGCGTAGTGGGTGTTGGGTGTTGAGTGTTGGGTGTTGATGGTATGTTGAGTGATAGATGATGAAGTGTTGGGTGATGAGTGATGACGATTAGGGTGTTGAGTGTTAAGCTCCTGTAGCTTTGTTGAGCCTTCTACCTGTTCGACACTATATACAAACACGCCTTTACGATGGAGTTCTTCGACAGCATCTTCAGTACGTTCAAAGTAACGCCAGTCTACTGAGTCCTCTCCACCAAGTGCTGTTTTATGAATCTCAGCATTAGGAGGTGTGGCCGTGATACCGCATAGATAGACAGCCTCAACACGGAAAGCATCAGCCGAACGGAAGACACTTCCCACATTATATAACGACCGCACATCGTCTAAGACAACGATGAGTGGTAACTTATCAGCCTCCTTAAACTCCTCAACAGAGAGCCGATTCATTTCGATTGTACGTAGTTTTCTCATAATCAATAAGAAAGATGCCCACACTGCAGAACCCACTAATAGGCCCTCCCCCTACCCTTCTCCCATACGGAAGAGCGTGAATAGCGAGATAGCCCGATATAGTGGAGCGTTCTTTTAAGCGCCTTATAAATTAGAATGTTAGCCTGTATATGTTTTTTATCAGCCCTCCCTCCCCGTCAGAGGGGTTGGAGATGACTTCTTTTACTGCAAGCTAAAGCCTACTGCATACGCCTTAATCTTTGTCACCATAGAGAGTAGTCCATTGCTGCGGGTTGGTGATAGATGTTGGCGAAGGCCTATCTTATCAATGAAATAGAGGTCGGCATCAATAATCTCTTGTGGTGTATGATTGCTCAATACACGTATGAGAAGAGCGATGATACCCTTTGTGATGAGTGCATCAGAGTCGGCTGTAAAGACGAGTCTACCCTCTACATTATCACACTGTAGCCATACTCTACTCTGGCAACCATCTATGAGGTTCTGTTCATTCTTGTACTTTTCGTCTAATGGTTCAAGCTCATTACCCAAATCAATGAGCATTTGGTATTTGTCCATCCAGTCGGTAAAGTCCTCGAACTCACCAATTACTGCATCTTGCGCTTCGTTTATTGTCATTGTACTATCAGTTTATCTAATTCAGAGAACATTGTTATCACCTCTGAAATACGTATTCTACATTAATTTACTACCAGCTTAAATAGCTTGTCATTCGGGCGCACCTTGTCGGGAACAGGGATAGAAACACGCCATCCTTGTTCGGCTTTATCAACAGGATTAAGCTCGTATCGAATCTCTTCAGCATTGAGGAACATAGCACCAGTACTGTTACCTGTGATAAGCAACTTTTCCCCCTTTACGAAAGTATTAGCCTCAACGGCCACCTCAGCCACACCAAGACGTGAGAAGTACTTTATCACCTTGCCAATAAGAACCTTCTTCTCAGTAGCCTTGTTACCATAGTCTTTGGTCCATTCGCCCATCTTCTGTCCTTGATAATAGCCATCCCAGAAGCCACGATTGAAGACTGTTGAGAGCCGTTCGTCCCACTTGTCCTTCTTTTCTTCGGTAAAGCTACCATCAAGAACACTCTCAATAGCCTCTTTATAACAGCTAACAACGGTGTGGACGTACTCTGGTCCACGTGCACGTCCCTCTATTTTAAACACCCGAACACCTGCGTCCATCATCTTGTCAATGAAGCGTACGCTCTTTAAGTCCTTTGGACTCATTATATACTTATTGTCTATCTCTAACTGATTGCCCGTCTCGTTGTCTGTAACCGTGTAACTTCGGCGGCATATCTGGGTGCAGGCACCACGATTGGCAGAGCGGTTAGAGTCGTGAAGACTCATATAACACTTACCCGAAATGGCCATACAAAAAGCACCATGACAGAACATCTCAATACGAACAGGCTGTCCCTTTGGTCCGCAGATATTCTGTTTGATAATCTGCTCGTGTATCTCCTTCACTTGATCCATATTCAGCTCGCGAGCCAATACGGCAACATCAGCAAACTGAGCGTAGAACTTCAGGGCGTCAATATTAGAGATATTCAGCTGTGTTGAGAGGTGAACCTCAACCCCCACTTGACGGCAATACATCATTACAGCAACGTCACTGGCGATGACAGCGGTGATATTTGCAGCCTTAGCAGCATCGATAATCTCATGCATTGTCTCAATATCCTCGCCATAGATGACAGTGTTTACAGTCAGATAAGTCTGTATTCCCTTTTCATTACAGGTCTCGGCAATTTCCTTGAGGTCGTCGATAGTGAAGTGATTAGCCGAATGTGAACGCATATTCAGCTTCCCTATACCGAAGTAAACAGAGTTAGCTCCAGCGTTGATGGCAGCTGCAAGCGACTCACGAGAGCCCACAGGTGCCATTATCTCATAATCATTTGTATTTTTGTTCATTGTTTTATTGTCATTACCAGGCAGTTATCAAGCAGTCAGGCTATCTGTAACCTTTCGTAGACTAAACCCTATGCTTTAGCTGACCTGTAGCTATCCTTTATTTGTTAAGACAGTGTCCATTCAGTCTGCAAAGGTACGGAAAATATCCGATAAAGGCCGTAAAGGACTTTGTAAGTTTTGCAAAAAAGAACGTGTCAGGCATTGTTAAGCATCAAATAGTCAGATGGTTCTTCGGTTGTATGCGATAAATTTAGTAACTTTGCATGCTAAATTTTTCGAGATAACAGCAGAATGAAGAAACTATATATTGAGACATACGGGTGCCAAATGAACGTGGCAGACTCAGAGGTGGTGGCTTCTGTCATGAAAATGGCAGGCTATGACGTATGCGAAAAAGAGGAGGAAGCAGACGCAATCTTCCTTAACACCTGTTCTGTACGTGAGAACGCAGAGAACAAGATATACAACCGTTTGGAGGCATTGCACGCTGAGCAGAAGAAAGGTCGTGACCTTATCTTAGGCGTGTTGGGCTGTATGGCAGAGCGAGTAAGGAACGATTTGATCCAAAACCACCATGCCAACCTTGTTTGTGGGCCTGATTCGTACCTAAACTTACCTGATATGATAGCGCAGTGTGAGAACGGCACGAATGCTATGGATATCGAACTCTCTACTACGGAGACCTATCGTGATGTTATCCCACAGCGTATTGGTGGCAATAGAGTGTCAGGCTTCGTTAGTATCATGCGTGGTTGCAATAACTTCTGTCACTATTGCATCGTGCCTTTTACCCGTGGTCGGGAGCGTTCAAGAGATGTGGAAAGCATCTTGAAGGAGGTTAAAGATTTACATGATAAAGGCTTTAAGGAGGTAACACTATTAGGTCAGAATGTCAACTCATACGGCTTGTTGCCTAATGGTAAGCGTCCTGAGAATGGCGTTTCATTTGCAGAACTGTTGCATAAGGTGGCACAAAGCGTTCCAGACATGCGTGTACGCTTCACGACTTCCAACCCAGAAGATATGACAGAGGACATCATTGAGGCGGTAGCTACCGAACCTAACCTCTGTAACCATATCCATTTCCCTGCCCAAAGTGGTAGTAATAGTGTGTTGAAGGTGATGAATCGCAAATATACTCGTGAGGATTACCTTGAGAAAGTGGCTGCTATTCGTAGGCTTATACCAGACTGTGGACTGACAACTGACATCTTCATTGGATATCACAACGAGTCAGAAGAAGACTTCCAACAAACGCTTTCATTAATGCGAGAGGTAGGCTTCGATTCAGCCTTTATGTTTAAGTACTCTGAACGACCAGGTACTTACGCAGCAAAGCACCTCCCCGACAATGTTCCTGAGGAAGAGAAGATACGCCGTTTGAATGAGTTAATTCGCCTTCAGACCGAGATCTCTGCCGAACAGAACAAGAAAGACGAGGGCAAAGAGTTTGATATTCTTATCGAGCGCTTTGGTAAACGAAGTCGTGAACAGCTAATGGGACGTACGCCACAGAACAAGGCTGTAGTCATGCCAAAGGGCAATCACCATATTGGTGAGACCGTCCGTGTACGCATAACAGGCTCAACAAGTGCCACACTCTTTGGAGAAGAAGTGTAAATATACTATATGTATGGATATAAAACCGCAAATCTTTTTTGCGGTTTTACTATTTATAGCTATATTTGCAGAACTGATAAACAGATAAGAAGATTAGTTGATGAAGGAATTTATACACGTTTTACGCAGGTTCGTACCGCCCTATAAGAAGTATCTTGTGCTGTCAATCATTTTCAATATATTGTCAGCTTTTCTCAACATATTCTCCTTTGCAACCCTTATCCCACTCCTTCAAATACTCTTTAAGGTAGATGCAGGAACGGGTGCGATGCGTGCAATGTCATGGAGTGAAGGCTCTTTTAAGGAGGTGTTATCGAACAATGCAGATTATTACACGCAGATATACATCACCAGTTGGGGACCAACAACCGTCTTGTTGGCCATCGGTTTAATTCTTGCCTTTATGACTTTCCTTAAGACAGGAGCCTATTTCCTATCTTCTGCCTCAATCATTCCTATCAGAACAGGCGTAGTTCGTGACATACGTAACCAACTCTATGAGAAGATAACATCCCTTTCTTTAGGCTTCTTCAGCGAGGAAAGGAAGGGAGACATTATCGCCCGTATGAGTGGTGACGTCCAAGAGGTTGACAACTCCATCATGTCATCTATCGACATGCTCTTTAAGAACCCTGTTCTTATTATCATTTATTTCATCACACTACTTGTTATTTCTTGGCAGTTGACACTCTTCACGCTCATCTTCGTACCTATCTTCGGATGGTTCATGGGCTTTGTTGGTAGAAAGCTAAAGCAGAACAGTATGACAGCCCAGAAGTTATGGAGTGACACAATGAGCCAAGTAGAAGAGACCTTAGGCGGATTAAGAGTCATCAAAGCCTTTTGTGCTGAGGGAATGATGAATGAACGCTTCGATAAGATCAACTCAGAATACCGCAACGACATCATGCGCGTGAACATTCGTCAGCAATTAGCCCACCCGATGAGTGAGTTCCTTGGAACAGTCATGATAGTTGTTGTACTATGGTTTGGCGGTACTCTCGTATTAGGACAATATCCGATTATCAGCGGACCAACCTTCATCTATTATCTTGTTATCCTCTACAGCATTCTCAATCCATTAAAGGAATTCTCCCGTGCAGGCTATAACATCCCTAAAGGACTTGCCTCTATGGAGCGTATTGATAAGATTCTAAAGGCAGAAGTAAAGATAAATGACCCTGAAAAACCAGTCCATATCGATAATTTCGAACATGAGATTGAATTCCGTCATGTCAGCTTTGCCTATACTGATGGTAAAGATGACGAGGAAAACCCAGAGCTCCATTGGGTATTAAAGGATATCAACCTCGTTATCCCAAAGGGTAAGACCGTAGCCTTGGTAGGCCAGAGCGGTAGTGGAAAGTCCACCTTACTCGACCTTATCCCACGTTACTACGATGTACAAGAAGGTGAAATTCTCATTGACGGAATAAACATCAAGGATTTAGGAGTACATGATCTCCGCCAGCTTATAGGTAATGTAAACCAAGAGGCAATCCTCTTCAACGATAGTTTCAAGAACAACATCTCCTTCGGAGTCAGCTCAACTGACGAGGCAATAGCCGAAGCGGCGAAGATTGCCAACGCTCATGAGTTTATCATGCAGAGTGAGAGAGGATACGACACAAACATCGGCGACCGTGGAGGACGCCTCTCTGGCGGACAGCGTCAGCGTGTGAGTATTGCGCGTGCTATCCTTAAGAACCCACCTATCCTTATCCTTGACGAGGCTACATCAGCCCTCGACACGGAGAGCGAACGCCTTGTACAGGATGCACTCTATAAGCTTATGAAGACAAGAACGACCATAGCAGTGGCCCACCGCCTATCTACCATTAAGAATAGTGATGAGATTTGCGTACTGCATGAAGGTGAGATTGTAGAGCGGGGAACGCACGATGAGCTTATGGACATCGAAGGTTACTACAAGAAACTACATGACATGCAAGAGATATAAAGGTCCAAAAGGATTGAAAGATATGAAGAGATTATTAACAACAACATTTGGTTCGCCAATAGCATTAGTGCTCAACTTGCTATTGGCGTATGCCATTTTCTTTGTAGCACGATTGACATACTTTTTTGTCAATTACAGTTATTTCATCGACGGACTTAGCGCTTCTTCACTCTGGATGTGGGTGAGAGGAAGTCTTCTCTTTGATACAACAGCTATCCTTTATACGCATATTCTCTACATTGTAATGATGCTCTTGCCGCTATGGAGGAAGGAGAACCAAGCCTATCACAGGTTTTGTAAGTGGATATTCATGGTTGTTAATGCGCTTTCACTTGCCATTAACCTTGCCGATTCGGTGTATTTCCCTTTCACATTGCGCCGCACTACAACCAGTGTGTTCCGTGAGTTTGATAATGAAAACAACATTGCTGGCATCTTGTTCCACAATGCTATAACACACTGGTACCTTATCATTATCTTTATTCTTGTTCTTTGGCTTGCCAATAAGTTGTATGTTATGCCACATACCGACCACAGTCACTATAAAAGTCTGCGTCAACGCTTAGTCTATGGAGCACAACTTTTCGTATGCCTTGCCGTAGCTGCCGTCCTTACCGTAGCTGGTTGTCGAGGTGGACTACAGTCGGGTGTGCGCCCAATAACCATCAGTAACGCCAACCAGTACGTAGAACGTCCTACTGACTGCGCCTTGGTGCTTAATACCCCCTTTGCGTTAATCCGCACGATAGGCAAGTCCGACTTTGTTGTCCCTAATTATTTCCCATCCTTGGCGGCTGCCAGCGAGGTCTACAACCCTATTATGTGGATGGCTTATAAGGCTCCAAGACCAGGCTCAAACGTACGTCTTCCTAACAAGAAGAACATCGTCATCCTCATTGTCGAGAGTTTCGGACGTGAGTATATAGGAGGGTTTAATCGTGACTTCTTCGGTGGTAAATACAAGGGATACACCCCGAATGTAGACAAACTCATCGATAAGAGCCTCGTCTACCGCTTCTCTTACTGTAATGGACGTAAGAGTATTGATGGCATGCCATCCATCCTCTGCAGTATTCCTCGCTTCGGAGAACCCTTCATCCTGACCCCAGCTTCAATGAACAACTATACTGGTATGCCTGGACTCCTTAGTAAGTGGGGCTATCAAACGGCCTTCTTTCATGGTGCTAATCGTGGTTCTATGGGGTTCCTTGCATTTGCTAATAAGATTGGATTTCAGCACTACTATGGTCGACAAGACTATGACGAAGACCCTCGCTTTGGTGGGGATAAGGACTTCGATGGCAACTGGGGCATCTGGGACGAACCTTTCCTGCAGTATTACTGTGCGAAGATGGGCGAAATGAAGCAGCCTTTCATGACGGCTCTCTTTACCGTCTCAAGTCACGACCCATTTGTTGTTCCAGAGAAATATAAGAACATCTATAAGGAGGAACACCTCCCTATCCAAAAGTGTATCCGCTATACCGACATGGCGATAGGCAAGTTCTTTGAGTCTGCCAGCAAGCAGCCTTGGTTTAAGAATACTATCTTCGTTCTCACGAGCGACCATACCAACCAGAGTGACCATGAGCAGTATAAGACCGACATAGGCGGCTTCTGTTCACCTATTATTATATATGACCCATCCGGAGAGATAAAGCCAGGACGTGTAGATGGCGTGGCGCAGCAGATTGATATTATGCCAACACTACTATGCCACATAGGCTATAACGCAACACCATACCTCGCTTTCGGTAAAGACCTACTACATACACCGGCGAAGGACACTTGGGCTGTCAATTATCTGAACGGTATCTATCAATACGTTAAGTATGGTTATGTACTCCAATGGGACGGTAAACAGACTAAAGCTATCTATCGAGTAACCGACGCACTGATGAAGCACAATCTTCTCGGACACGTGCCTGAGCAGGCAAAGATGGAACGAGAACTGAAAGCTATCATCTATCAGTATATGTATCGTATGGTACACGATAAGATGTACCCAACGATTAATAACCCTGAAGATCAATGAAAAGAGCCCTCAACAAGACCCTTTACATCATCGCCTACGGCTTCTGGTATCTGGTAGCACTGCTGCCTTTTCCAGTGCTGTATCTACTCTCCGATGGCCTTTATCTACTAATGTCACGAGTGGTGAGGTATCGCCACAAGGTGATATGGAAGAACCTTAAGAACAGCTTCCCAGAGAAGACTGACCATGAGTTACGCCTGATAGAACGAAGTTTCTACCATTGGTTCTGTGATTACATTGTTGAGACACTGAAGTTGATAACAATGAGCAAAGAACAGCTGATGAAGCGTATGACCTTTACGGGGACTGAAGAGTTAAACAGAATTCTGTCTGAAGGAAAGTCGGCAGGCGTCTATTTGGGCCATTTAGGCAACTGGGAATGGATTACCTCCCTCCCTTATTGGGTGGACAATGCCCTCTGCTGTCAGCTTTACCACCCATTAGAAAACGAATACTTCGACCGCCTCTTCAAGTATGTTCGCGAACGACAAGGTGCGCTTTGTATCCCTATGCAGGAGTCACTACGTAAGATTATACAATTTGGACGCAACGGTAAGCCTCTTGTCGTTGGTTATATCTCCGACCAAACACCCTTCTGGTGGAGCATACATCACTGGATTCAGTTCATGAATCAGGAGACTCCTGTGCTCACAGGGGCCGAACGTATTGTGAAGCACACACGCCAAGTCTTTGTTTATGGCGACATGACACGCACGAGCCGTGGGCATTATAACTGTGAGTTTCGCATCATCCGAGAAGAAACAAAGGGACTGCCCGACTACGAGATAACCGATCTTTACTTCCAAGAGTTGGAGAAGTCGATTCGTCGTCAGCCTGAAATCTATCTTTGGAGTCACAATAGATGGAAGCGTACACGGGCTTACTTTGAAGAAAACTTTGAAGAGGTGGATGGTAAAGTACGATTGAAAGAAGGTAAGAAATGATTTACATAACTTCGTAGAACATAACAGAACCACATCTCTCCACAATCGACTAAAGGGGCGGGAGGGCTCGAAAACATAGAAAACCATAACGGAAAGAATGCAATTCTACTGGTCGTCTCACATCATAAACATAAAAGATAAACCATCCACATGACACAAGCTGTATTGAAAGACACAATGGTTAATACACATAAAACAGTGGGTGATGGGTGTTGGATGTTAGGTGTTGAATTGAAAAACACCGTATTTAATCCCCCTAAAATAGCTCTTTTACAGCTGTTTAGACCGCCTTCCCTCTTCCACTCTTACGTGTCTGAATATTCTAACAGCGTGTCAAGTGCGAATTATTTTCATGAAAAAAAATATTTTTCTTCATGAAAATAATTATTTCTTTTCATGAAAATAAATATTTCTTATCGTGAAGAAAAATGATTATAAACTATAAGGAAGCCTATTCGTGAGGCCTTTTACGAGTAGAGATGACGGCGAAAACGATGGCTGTCGATGCTCCACTCTTATCGAAAGAACCCTATCTTAAACCCGAAATAAGTCAAAAGAAATAATGTATAAGAACTTATCATATCTCATAAAGCATTCTGCTATAATCCTTGTCATCCTATTTTTCGTGCGCATTTGCTTTGCCATTGCGTTCGTCCCGATGAGTATTATCAGTAGTAACCTAACTGTTCTTCCTCGCTTACTATTCAATAGCTTGCGTTTTGATGTGCAAGTAGTATGCTACGTGTTGTTACTTCCTACGGTTCTAACTTTCGTCTTTGCAGCCCTTAGAAAACCATGGACAGAACGTGTGTTAAGTCGGTTCCGTAGACTTTATTTCTCTATTGTCTGCGCACTTCTGTTGGCTATTAGCGGTATTGATATGGGCTTTTACGCCAATTTCAATAGCCATATCAACCTCACATTCTTCGACTTCTTCAATGAAGGACCAATGAGTTTGATTCAAACAATATGGGAAGAATATCACTGTGTCTACGAGGCTATCGCCTTTCTTATTATCCTTCTACCAATCCTTCTACTTATCCGTAAAATTGAGTTGGACAAGTCGTCCACTCGTAACGCTCTCCATTCGGCAAGCAGACAGCGACCTTCACGCCTCAAAGTCATTAAACTGTCGGCTACCATCCTATTGTATATTGCCTTTTTAGTCATCGGTCTGCGTGGGTCAGTATGGCGCTTCCCTCTACAGATAGAAGACACGTTTGTGTCAAATCAGAAACCTCTGAACGACCTTGTTCCGAATGCTATTTACATGTTAAAAAAGGCTTATAAGGAGAAGAACAACGCTTTCAAGATAGCAAAGACAGACGACTTACTGCATGAATATAAGTTCAAGAGTTTGCAGGAAGCCCTGGATGTCTACACAGACGGGAAAGTGAAGATAGCGAAGAACGACACGCTAACAGCGCTGCAGCATGCTCTCTTCGAAGAAGTAGGCGACAGTCTGAAACAGCCTCAACCAAATATTGTAATCATATATAGCGAGAGTTGGAGCAATTATCTGTTCAATCTCCAACAGAAGGATGCGGAGATGTATTTCGGATTAGAGCGTCATTTCAAGGACGACCTACTCTTTCGTAACTTCCAATCAGTACAGAATGGTACGGTAGCATCGCTTGAGAACCTCTATGTCTCTACCCCTTTCCCACGCTTCTTTGCCTCGGCTTATCGATTTAAGACTCTCCCTACGTCGATAGCCCTACCTTTCAAAGCCAGCAATTACACAACGACATTCATGTCGGGAATGGACGCTGCATGGGAAAACTGTGCCGAAGCGTTGGTTCATCAACAGTTTGATGCTATCTATGATAAGTTCTCTCTCTTGAAAGACTATCCTCATGCTACTTATAATAGCATTGGTGTTTACGACGAATATCTCTTTCAAGCGTTGTTAGACAGGCTGGAGAAACCATCAAAGAAACACCAGATGATTGCAGTGATGACAACAACCAATCACCCACCCTTTGAGTTCCCAAAAGACTTGAAACTCCCCCCTCTACCAGAGTCGTTCTATGCTAAGAAGTGCTTTGCAGAGCATAATCGTAAGGTGTTGGATAAGTATCTCACAGGATTTCGCTATTATAATAAGGTGTTAAACGACTTTCTCAACCGCTTCAAGGCTTCTGCTGCGGCAAAGAATACGATACTCGTTATCACAGGCGACCATAACGTGCGTTCTATCCTTGACTATGATGCTGTCGACAAACGGTATGAACACTCCGTACCGCTCTATATCTACCTGCCAACTTACCTACGGAAGGAGGTTTACAACAAGCTAACTAATCGTTGGGGAAGCCATGACGATATCTTAGCGACGCTGGCTCCCTTTGCTTTCCATGATACTAAGTATTTTAAGATGGGCCATAATCTCTTAGATACCACCGTGCCAGACAGTACTTATTATAGTGCAAACGTTGACCAAATAGAGTCTGTTCCTACCTATAAAAAGGAAGCTGAGCGACTCACGGCAGCCCGCAACCTACTGCGACAGGTGTATTTTGGCTTGTATTGGAGGACTGAACAGTAACTAAACAATAGTGGATATAAGCATAGAAACGTACAACTAATATCTCTTTTTCAGCTTCTCATGGGCAGAGATACGATTTTTTTCTGTACTTTTGCACCATGTTAACTGAAAGAGAGAACATTATATTCTTTATTATAAAACAGATAACATAAGCGAAGATATAGCACTATTTCCTTTGTAATAGCTAAGTGTTATGTACATCGGGTGGTATTGTTAGATTTTTTAATAGCCTCATCTTCGGGTGAGGAATAGTTTGGTTAACACTACAATAATAAGTATGGACAATACAGTTAAGCCTCTTTTCTCGATTTTAATACCTACTTGGAATAATCTGTCATTCCTTAAATTGTGCATTGAAAGTATCAGAAAGAACTCTTGTTATGAGCATGAAATACTCGTTCATATCAATGATGGAAGTGACGGAACACGTGAGTGGGTAGAGCAACAAGGGCTGAAGTACACAGCTTCTGATGAGAATGTAGGTGTTTGCTTTGCCTTAAATAGGTTGCGCCCATTGGTATCAACGGACTATATCCTATATATGAACGATGACATGTATGTGTGTCCTGAGTGGGATAAAGCCTTATTTGAGGAGATACAGCAGCTGCCTGACAATATGTTCTTCTTCTCTTCAACACTCATTCAGCCACGTCCTTTCTATGATAAGAGCGTGATTGCACCTGCTAACTATGGTGAGAGTGTTGACGACTTTGATGAGTCTCGATTGCTGAAGGAGTATGCCACGTTGCCACATGGGGATTGGAAAGGTTCGACATGGCCACCAAATATCGTCCATCGTGACGTGTGGGACCTTGTAGGGGGATATAGTATTGAGTTCAGCCCAGGTATGTATTCTGACCCAGACTTCTCTGCTAAGCTATGGAAAGCAGGTGTTCGTCTGTTCAAAGGAATAGACCGTAGCCGCGTTTATCACTTCGAAGCACGTTCTACTCATCGAATAGTAAAGAACGATGGAAGCACACAGTTCCTTCGTAAATGGGGTATAACCTCATCTTCCTTCTTACGTGATATCCTTCAGAGAGGCGAACCTTATAATGAAGTTAAGGATATGTCGGCTCGCTTAAAGGCCGACCTTTTCCGCAGTAAGATAAAGAAAGTACTTACTGTTCTGCGTGATGTCCGTATTAAGAACATCTGGGAAGATTGATAACTTACGCTTAACAAGAAATCATGGACTCAGTTGGTTAAATAGCCAAACAGTATCTGTATGCTATTTATAAAACCTATTCATCTTCTGAATAACAGCTTGTAAGTCCTTTGGTTTGAGCGGATAATTCGGTATGACGTGCATCTTTGGGTCCATTATCTTTAGGTTTCCTGCTCCTTGCTTCTCAATGATTGTACCGTCAGAACGGATAAAAGCATAATAGAGTTCATGCCCTACAAGATGCCAGTCACGTGGGGAAGGGTCATCAAGATATGTCCCCATTGAATAATCTGAAGGCGGATTAGTCACACCTAACACACTGTGCATCAATGTTGGAGAGATGTCATAATGAGTTGTTCGATAGTTTCTTTTACCGGGTTTACAGCCGGGATAATAATAAATGAGCGGCGTTCCAACTTGAAATAACGAATAATTAGAGGCATGACCCCAGTAGTTATTATGGTTCTCATTGAACTCCTGCCCATGATCACCAGTTATGATGACCACTGTATTGCGTAGTAAGTCTTTCTCTCGGAGCTTGTTTAGAGTCAAACCGATGAGCGAGTCAGCTTCAGCAACCGAGTTCTTATAGAGATTAAAGAATGGTGTTGGATCAGTATCGTTGTTAAGTTTCATGTAGTCCACGTACTCCCAGCATGGTTTGAACCGATATTGCTTACTCTTAGGGAGGTCCATATTGTGGGCAATATCGTAGAACACAAAGGCAAAGAAAGGTTTCTTACCATCGTATTTATCAATATCAGTAATAAAGTTATGCGTGATACGGTTGTCACGCTCAATCGTTGTCTTACCCGGAGTACTTACGTTAAGTCCCTTCACATCACGGAACAGCATCTTAGCAAAGGGTGGATACTCTAATGTAGCACTTGGATAAGTTTGCACGCGATACCCTTCTTTAAGCAACTGCTTAATGAGTAAGGGCTGCATACAGCTTGATTCGAAGCTTTTCCAGTAATATGCAGATATCCCAGTGAACATTCCAAAGATGCCACCACTGGTTGCGTTGCTCGAACTAAGGTGCTTAGTGAATGTCTCTGCATGGTCAGCAAACGCACAGATATTTGGTGTACACTCACGTGTAAGAGTACGTGGATTCCATGAGTCAATACATAGGATGACGATATTATATTTCTCATTAGGTTTACCAAGATGGTCAATACGACTCGTCTTAAGCGGTTCTAATGGATAACGCAATTTGTTCACGCCTCCTTTCAGTTGTATTTGATTAATCTTCTCAATGCTTATGAGTCCTAATTTCTCCAGTAGTTTGTTAGCGCGAAGTGGGAAATAATAAGGTAAAACGTCAGTCGACTCAATGATAGAACTCTGCATCGTTGCCCCTCCATAGATATGTATTCCTTGTGAGAGAAGTACGAAACTAAGTAGTGTTAACAATATGTTTCGATTGAGATGTCTAATTATAAGGCGCTTAGAAATAAACTTTGCAATGAAAGCCAGTCCTATACTAAGCAAGACAAAGCTTAAGGCAAGACCAATGGCCTTCATATATGCCCACACACTAAACACAAAGATCTCTGATGCACCAGGCCCTGTTAGCATTTCCAACACAAGCCCATTGATATGAAAATGGTAGATTCCATAAACATAACTATTCACTACAGCAATGATAAACAGTAAGGCATAGACTATTGAAAGAATAGTTCTTGTAATCCATTGACGGCAACCAACAGCAGACAAGGGCACTTGCAGGATAAGAAAAGGAACAAGCGTAAACAATGCAGCATGCGTAATACATGACGAAACAAAGTAGATCCAACCCACACAATCCATCACTTCCGTACTCTGCCCATTAAAGATATAGGAGAAGAATATAATAGCCAATGTAAGAGTCGACAGGACATAATAAATGAATCCTTGCTTGATATTATCTTTTCTCTCGGTTGTCATAAATTCTTTTTATCAGTTGTATCACAGCTTAAAGCCGTATAAAGGGTAATAAATGATGATACCTACAAAGATATATAATAATTTTCTAAATAAGAGTATAGCTTTCTCTTTTCTTATGAAAAAAGCCTTTACAGCCCGAAATAACTATGAGAGAACACTATTGAGTCGGTAGGCTTTTCATAAATAATAGGTTATTAATGGCATATATATCATTCTTTATTGTTACTTTTGTGCTGTTATTCGCATATAAAGCAAGCAAACGAATTTGATATGAAAGAAAGAATAAAACAATTCCTTACCCTCCCCTTTCTCTCCGACCGCCGTGTTCTCTTAGGTATATGGACTCTACTATCATTAGTAGGTATGCTGAAGTTGCATCGTAGTCACAATAATTTCCTTATATTTAAGGGTGTTTACTGGCACACAGTGAACGGAACATCACTCTATGCAGCCTATCCGTCAGAGTATAGCGACGTCAATCATTACGGTCCTCTATTCTCTTTAATCATAGCCCCCTTTGCCCTTTTACCCGAATGGGCTGGTATGCTATTGTGGTTACTATTCTTATCTGGTTGGTTGTTTGCGGCTATCTATTGGTCAGGACTGCGTAAATCACAGCAAGTCTACATCTATTGGTTCTGCGGATTCACATTGTTAACAGCCCTATTCATGCAGCAGTTCAACATAGCTATTGCCGCTATTATCCTCTCATCATTCTTTCTTATTGAGAAGGAGCACGAAGGATGGGCAGCTTTCTTCATCGTCTTAGGTACGTTGGTGAAGCTTTATGGCATTGTGGGATTGGCCTTCTTTCTCTTTTCACGGCATAAGCTACGATTGACACTATGGTTAGCAGTGTGGTCGGTAATACTTTTCTTAGCCCCAATGGCCATCAGTTCGCCCGATTATGTCATCGGACAATACCACGAGTGGTTCACTTGTCTTGTGGAGAAGAACACACATAACCTCAATTCCTTTGCTCAAAACATCTCATTATTAGGCTTTGTTCGTCGTACAACAGGGCATGCGGACTATTCAGACCTGTGGCTTATCATCCCTGGAATGGCACTCTTTGCCCTTCCTTACCTACGCTTCTCACAGTATAAGAACCTTGCCTTCCGTGAGACCATACTCGCCTCTGTACTCTTGTTTGTCATCCTCTTTAGTACAGGTAGCGAAGCCAGCGGCTACGTGATAGCCTTGTTAGGCGTTTGTATATGGTACACCGCAGCTCCTTGGAAGCGTGGTAAGTGGGCGATAGCACTAATGGTATTTGTCTTCATCCTATCTGGCATGGGTAATTGCGACCTCATTCCAAAGACGATAAGACATGATTATATACAGACCTATGCGCTCCGTGCACTTCCTATCAGTATTGTTTGGCTGTGGCTTTGTTACGAGTTATGCACAAAGGACTATACCCCAATAGAAAAGGTTAACGCTCATGAATAAGAAGATAATAGGTTATGATGCCAAACGAATAGTAAGGAATGGCACTGGATTAGGCAGCTATGGGCGTACACTCATCAACGACCTTGCTCCGTTAATGCCTGACACAAACTTACGACTCTATGCTCCTGATGCTGGACGTGACGACCTTCGCAATCAGGTGGAACTGCGAGATAACATACAGTTCTGCTACCCCAACCACCTTCGTTTCCGTCTACAGCGCGACTGGTGGCGTGTGAAAGGGGTAGTAAAAGACTTAAAGAAAGATGGAGTAGAGCTCTATCACGGTCTTTCAGGCGAACTCCCTTCTGGCTTGGCAGCAGCCGGCATCCCCAGTGTAGTTACTGTTCACGACCTTATCTTCCTACGTCATCCGGAGTTCTATCCCCCTATTGACGTTTTCTTCTACAAGCGTAAGTTCTATCAAACACTACGGGAGGCAAGCCGTATCATTGCGATTAGCGAATGTACGAAGCGTGACATCTTATATTATGGTGACTTCCCAGAAGACAAGATAGACCTTGTCTATCAAAGCTGTAGCACCCGTTTCAGTCAGTCGGTCAGTCCTTCACTGATTGAAGAGGCCCGTCGTAAGTATCAACTTCCACAACGTTATATATTAAATGTAGGGACGGTAGAAGTGCGAAAGAATATCCTCTTGGGTATTCAAACTATGGCAAAACTACCTTCCGACCTCCATCTTGTCATCGTAGGCAGGCTGACGAAATATCAGAAGAAGCTCGATGCAGAAATTAGACGATTAGGGATTGGCAACCGAATCCATTTCTTACAGGGTGTTCCCAACGACCTTCTTGCAGCTATCTACAATCAGGCTGAAGCCTTCATCTATCCTTCTCGCTATGAAGGCTTTGGTATTCCTATCATCGAAGCCATACAGAGTGGACTCCCAGTAGTGGCTGCCACGGGTAGTTGCTTAGAGGAAGCAGGTGGTCCAGACTGCCTTTATGTGGGTCCAGACGACGTCGATGGCAATGCAGCTGCAATCCTTTCAGCGATAGAGCATCGCCAGGAAATAGTCGTTAAGAGCCAACACTACGTAAAACGATTTGAGAATCAAGATGTAGCCTCACAGATTCTTGAGGTATATAATAAGGTGTAAAGTATTATCCCCAAGCGCCTTCCTTTCCAGAAAGTGCTTGGGGATAACTCTTTTCTTATTCTTTTCTATTAATGTCCTACCGCTCATCTAATACCGTGGTATAAGTCAACACCTATCCTGTGAATACTCAACAACCACCTTACTAACCATCATCACCCAACACTTAACACCCATCACCCATCTACCTCTTTCTTTTCACGAACACAAGACGTAGTAGAACAAAGTTGATAGGCACGACTATCACCATCACAAGGACAGGCGACAGCCATTTGCTAACACCTAACCAAAGAAAGAGTTGGAGCAGTCCTATCTCCAAAAGGTAGTTGAGAATATGACTGCCTACAAAGCCTGCTACATTACGCTTTGACGGCTTTCCCTTAAAAGTAAAGTAGGTTGTCAGTCCGTAGTTACAAAGAAGTCCTACGCCATAGCCAGCTGTATAGGCTATAGTAGTGTTCGTAAAGAGCAAACAAAGACAATAGACTCCATAGTGAATAAGCGAACACACCGTTCCTGTTATACCAAAACGGAACAGTCGCCAGAAGTCTTTTTGCCATCGCTGCCAAAGCTCTTTGATGCGTGTCGACATATAGAATGAACCTTAATCGAGTATCTGACTGATGTTATAAAGCGGACGCTGCTTCACTTCTTCATATATCTTCGCAATATAAACACCTACTACACCGATTGAAATCATCAGTATAGCACCCACGAGCCAGATGCTCAGAATGAGCGAAGCCCAGCCTGCCACCTCCGTATGATTTATGAAAGCATGGATGACATAGATACCTATACACAGGCTGATGAGCAAGAAAGCGATACCAAGATAGATGACATAGTAGACTGGTTTGACGGAGAATGACGTGATGCCATCTAATGCCAACCCAAGCATCTTACGTAGTGTGTACTTCGAAGTACCAGCTGTACGCTCGCTGATACGGTCGTCGACAGTCGTTGACTTGAGTCCGATAGATGGGATGAGACCCCGCAGATAGAGGTTGCGCTCCTTATAATGAGAGAGTATCTCTAAGGATTGACGACTCATCAGACGGAAGTCAGCATGATTAAAGATACTGTTCACGCCCATTCTCTCCTGTAGATGATAGAACGCTTGGGCTGACATACGTTTCAACACAGGGTCGGCCTTGCGCGAAACCTTCACTCCATAGACTATCTCGTTACCTTCCTCAAAGGCCTCAACCATCTGTGGAATACATTTCTTATAGTCGTCTTGCAAGTCGGCATCGAGTGTGATAACAGCGTCAGCCCAGTCTTTTACTGTCATCATACCAGCCATGATAGCATTCTGATGACCCACGTTATGGGCGAGGTTAATACCCTTTATACGTGGATACTGGCTGTGGAGCTGTTGGATAATCTCCCATGTCCGGTCACGACTACCGTCATTGACAAATACAATCATTGAGTCATCGGAAATCTTCCCTTGACTGATAAGTTCGTCGAAAAGCTCCATGAGCCGTGCTGCCGACTGTTCTAAAACCTCTTCCTCATTGTAACAAGGAGAGACCGTTGCAAGTTTTATCATATTTTTTTAGCGCCTATTGCTTCTGTCTATGCACAAAGTTGGTATAGGTAATAAACTCTTGTTTGTCTGCCTTCATCGCTTTGATGAAGCGGTCGAGCCGTCCTACTAACTCCTGTCCACTGTGGTTTTTGATGATGAAAGGCATCTTGAACTCTGGATGCGACTTGAGTTCATAAAATTCCCATGGGTGGAAATAGGTCACAAAATAGCCATCGTGGCGTAATACCTGTCGAACTAAGCGAAGATAGAACCACTCTGGGAAATTGTGTAATGACAACCAGAAGAGTGGGATGCGTAGGTGAGGACTGACGCTGGCAGGTATCTGCATCACCTTACCTTGCATAAACCATGTGCGTGGAGTAGTGAGGTGCATGTATCGACCCGGTATGAAAGCAGGATTAAGAGAGGAGTTATAAAGATAGCCAGCCTTCTCTATATCGTCCTCTGACACAGGGAACATACGTGGCTGACGATAACCCTCAACCTTCAAACCCGTCACCTCCTCGATGATTTCCTTCGACCGAAAGACATCCTCTGGTTTGGGTTGCCAGTGGTCAACACCATGACAAGCCACCTCGTGTCCTTCGTTTTTTATGCGCTCCATGACCTCTGGTGCCAGTCTTGCAAAGTTACCTGTGCAGAAGAAGGTAGCACAGACCTTATTCGCTTTCAGTATGTCGAGGATACGATTCGTACCTACCACAGACACCTTCATTCCCTCTTCAAGCGAGAAGTCTACCCCGTGTTCGCGTGGCACATCAAACTCTTCCGTATCGAAACTTAGTAATATCATTTCTCTTCTGTCTCTTTGTTTATCCTATTTTCCACTATCGAAAGAAAGCTATCCTACACAGTCCTATTCAGCTGACAACCTATCGTTTCAAGTCTACTGATAGTATTTTCATATACAGCAGAAACCTTTCTTCTGTGGAAACTATTGCAAAGTTACAATAAATCTCTGATATTCTTTCTATAAGAAGACATTGATTTTGGTGCTTATTAACCATCGATAAGAAGGTTGAGGAGGACTGATAATCTACGTTAACAATGCTTCTTCCATGGTAACCTCTTGTCTTCACTGATTTATTTTCACGAGAAGAAGAATTTTTTTTCATGAAAAAAAATATTTCTCTTCACGAAAAAAAATATTTTTTTTCATGAAAATAATTCGCAGGAGAAAGTGAGGAAGCAGATGAAAAGAACTGATAACGAGGATAAAACAGAATTTTAAGGCTTAGAAACAGTACTTTTCTCTTTGTATAAACAGCAATTTTTAGTATCAAACTCACTAATAATGAGTAGTCAGAAATCATCTTTTTTAGAGAATAATTAAAAGTGATTAAGTGCTGAAAATATTCCATTCTGGATAACTTCTTCTCGTTTTTTTTCCTTAACTTTGTCGCTAATTAAAACTACTAAATAAGATAACCAATTGAGAGAGTGATACTTATTAGGAAATAAGTAAATGTGATAAAGTAGTCAGAGTAGAATAAAAAAGAAAACTATACATAATAAATAATGGATATAACAAAGCGCAATGGAGAGATAGAAGTCTATGATAACAACAAGATTTCGATAGCCATTAAAAAGAGTTTCATCAGTACTGGGAAGGAAGTCTCAGATAGTGAGATAGCCGGAATGGTAAGTGAAGTAGAACAGTTCATCACTGACAATCCCGAACTACGCACTGTTGAGGATATTCAAAACCGTGTAGAGAAGTGTCTTATGGCTCATGGTCATTACGACGAGGCGAAGAACTACATCCTCTTCCGCTATCAACGTAATGAGCAACGACAAGCTATCAACTACATTGCGTGGGCAGCTGACGACCGTAAGTTGGCTGATGTCTTACAAAGCGTGGCACGCGAATACCGCGAGCGGTCGTATAGTATGGTGACTCTTCAGGAGAAGTTTTCAAGCTTCAGTAAGCCTGGTATGTCACAGAAGGACGCTATCGACGCCCTCATCAAGGCTGCTGTAGAATTGACAACACCTGAGGCTCCGTCTTGGGAGATGATTTCAGCTCGTATTCTCTCATATCGTTCAGAAAAGAATATCAGCCGATTAGAGGAGGAGATGGGGCTCAGAACCTTCTATAGAAAGCTGAAATACATGACCGAAGAGGGCCTTTATGGCGACTATATCCTTCAGAACTATAGCGAAGAAGAAATCAATGAAGCTGCTACCTTCATTGACCCTGAACGCAATAAACTACTTAATTATTCTGGACTCGACCTTCTCTTAAAGCGTTATGTCATCAAGAATTACTCTGGAAAGGTGATTGAACGCGTACAAGAGATGTTCCTTGGTATTGCTCTTCACCTTGCTATGCCAGAGAAGGAAGACCGTCTTATGTGGGTACGTCGCATCTATGACTTGCTTAGTAAGTTGGAAGTAACGATGGCAACCCCTACCCTCTCTAACTCTCGTAAGCCAAGTCATCAGCTTTCAAGTTGCTTCATTGATACCGTACCAGACAGTTTGGATGGTATTTATCGTAGCTTAGATAACTTCTCACAGGTGAGCAAGTTTGGCGGTGGTATGGGTATGTACTTCGGTAAGGTACGTGCTACAGGTGGCAATATCCGTGGTTTCAAGGGCGTAGCAGGTGGTGTTATCCGTTGGATGAGACTTGTTAATGACACAGCCGTAGCCGTCGACCAGTTGGGTATGCGCCAAGGTGCCGTAGCCGTTTACTTAGATGTATGGCACAAAGACTTACCTGAGTTCCTTCAACTACGTACCAATAATGGTGACGATCGTATGAAGGCTCACGACATCTTCCCAGCTATCTGCTATCCAGACCTGTTTTGGAAGATGGCCGAAGAAGACATTAATCAGAGCTGGTCGCTCTTCTGTCCGAACGAAATCATGCGTATTAAAGGCTATTGTCTTGAGGACTGTTATGGCGAGGAGTGGGAACGTAAGTATCTTGACTGTGTCAACGACCAGCGTCTCTCACGTCGAGTTATTAGTATTAAGGACATTATCAGATTGGTTCTCCGTTCTGCTGTTGAGACCGGAACACCATTTACATTCAACCGTGACACGGTCAACAGAGCTAATCCTAACGCCCATAAGGGTATGATTTACTGCTCTAATCTCTGTACAGAGATAGCTCAGAACATGGCTCCAATAGAGACTGTTTCAAAGGAAGTAGAGACAAAAGACGGCGATACTATCGTTGTTACAACTACTCGCCCAGGTGAGTTTGTTGTATGTAACTTGGCAAGTCTGTCTCTTGGTAGGCTCCCATTAGAGGACGAGGAACAGATGCAAGAGAAAGTGGCAACGGTTGTTCGTGCACTTGACAACGTTATCAACCTTAACTTCTATCCTGTCCCTTACGCACAGATAACCAACCAGCGTTATCGTTCTATTGGTTTGGGTATCAGTGGTTATCACCATGCTCTTGCTAAGCGTCGCATTAAGTGGGAGAGCGAAGAGCATTTGGAGTTTATGGATAAGGTGTTCGAGACTATCAACCGAGCAGCTATTCTTGCCAGCTCAAACCTTGCTAAGGAGAAAGGAAGCTATCAGTTCTTTGAAGGAAGTGACTGGCAAACGGGCGCTTACTTCGATAAGCGTGGTTATGACAGTGCTGAATGGCAGGACGTTCGTAAGACTGTTGCCTTGCAGGGTATGCGCAATGCTTATCTACTTGCAGTCGCTCCAACCAGTAGTACAAGTATTATTGCGGGTACAACAGCTGGTTTAGACCCAATCATGAAGCGTTTCTTCTTAGAAGAGAAGAAGGGAAGTATGCTGCCACGTGTCGCTCCTGAACTTTCAGACGAGACTTACTGGATGTATAAGAGTGCTTATCTTATCAATCAGAAGTGGAGTGTGCGTGCTTCTGGTGTGCGTCAGCGTCATATTGACCAGGCACAGAGTATGAACCTCTATATCACCAATGACTTTACAATGCGCCAAATACTCGACCTTTACTTACTTGCTTGGAAAGAGGGTGTTAAGACTATCTATTATGTGCGTAGTAAGTCCTTAGAGGTGGAAGAGTGCGAGAGCTGTTCTTCTTAAGAATAGGAATAAGAATCTTGACAATAGCTAAAGAGACTAAGGAAGATATAGGATAAAAAACATAAAAACAATAAAGAAAACGTATAAATGATGGACAATCAATTAAAACGTAATACCTTATTCAACCCTTCAGGCGATACAGACTTACGCTTGAGACGAATGATTGGGGGTAACACTACTAATCTGAATGACTTCAATAACATGAAGTATTCATGGGTAAGTGACTGGTATAGACAGGCAATGAATAACTTTTGGATTCCAGAAGAAATCAATCTTTCACAGGACTTTAAGGATTATCCACGTCTTGAAAAGGCTGAACGCACAGCATACGACAAGATTCTTAGTTTCCTTGTCTTCCTTGATTCACTTCAAAGTAACAATCTTCCAACAGTCAGTGAATACATCACTGCTAACGAGGTAAACCTTTGTTTGCATATTCAAGCGTTCCAAGAGTGTATTCATAGTCAGAGTTATAGCTACATGCTCGACACTATCTGCAGTCCTGAAGAGCGTAACGATATCCTCTATCAATGGAAGACAGATGAGCACCTCTTAAACCGTAATAAGTTTATTGGCGACTGTTACAATGAGTTCCATGAGAAGAGAGATAAGTTCAGCTTGATGAAGACGCTCATTGCTAACTTTATCCTTGAAGGTATCTACTTCTATAGTGGGTTCATGTTCTTCTATAATCTAAGTCGAAACGGCAAGATGTCGGGATCAGCTCAGGAAATTCGTTATATCAATAGGGATGAGAATACGCACTTGTGGTTGTTCCGCAGTATTATTCTTGAGCTGAAGAAAGAGGAGCCTGATATGTTTACTCCTGAGAAGGTAAAGGTGTATGAGGATATGATGCGTGAAGGTGTTCGTCAGGAAATAGCATGGGGTCAGTATGTTATCGGCAATGATGTGCAAGGTCTTAACAAACAGATGGTGTCTGATTACATCCGTTATCTGGGCAATCTCCGCTGGTCTGGACTTGGCTTCGGCTTCCTTTATGAAGACAACCAGAAGGAACCTGAAAACATGAAGTGGGTTGGACAGTATTCTAACGCTAATATGGTAAAGACCGACTTCTTTGAGGCTAAGAGTACAGCATACGCTAAAAGCACTGCTTTAGTGGACGACTTATAAAGCGTTATCACTATCAGATAGTTCACAACTAAGAATTATAATTGTTTATTTCGGGTATTATGAAAGGAAATCATCCTTACCATAATATTAAGAATTGAAGCTTATTATAATTCTTAATTGTGAACTTTTATTTTATATCTATCTAACTATCAGAATGGAAGATACCAAGGGACTGTTATCAACCTTTGGTTGTCTAATACTTTATTAAACACATATTCTATCTTTCTTCTACACCTTTTATATTATCATTAAACCTCAACAAGATTAGTGCTTAGCTAAGTATGATTACATCAAGTTGTCACTATGTACCGATAAGAAGTATTTCCAAGCAAAACAAAAGTTGCTGTCATTACTGTCATCAAAACTTATCACTTAACTTATTAATAGTCAGTAGTATTACACGAAATATTAAAAATAACAGCAATTAAATATAAAAAATAATCTTGTATAAGTTGTTATAAAATCTTGTGTTAGGTAGTCTTTATCATTCCATATATCGGAGAAGAAAATAAAAGTTTTTAGAATGGATTTTAAAACACACATAACTAACATAGAGAAGAAATCAGTATCGCATAAAAACATATAACTTCTTCGTCAATAACTGTTGATAAATATGTGGAAAACTATGTTGATAACTACTTTATAAGTCTGTGGATATCCACACAGCAATAGGAGAAGAAGGTTCTTTGTGGATATCCACAGGGTTATTAATGCAGTTTTATAGAAGTTTTACACAACTAACATATCAAAAAAGATATAAACTTATTATCTTTGCATCAACTGTGGATAATGTTGATAACTCAGTATAGTACCTGAATATCAAACGGTAGACATGGGAATAACTTGTTAATAAAGTAACCTCTAAGTTTGATAAGTTTCCAGGCAAGAAAACGGCTGAAAAGTTCTGCACTAATCCACAAGCCATCATACTAAAACATTCTTTTTTCTTTTAGAGAGAAATAAAGAATAATATTAAAGTTGAACGGATAAAACGGAGAATATGGGAAAGTTGAAGATTTATATAGTATGTTTGTTTGCGATGATAGCCGTCAGCAGCACCGCACAGTGTACATTTCGTAATACGGCTTTTAGTAGTGGGGAGTATCTAACATACAACCTTTATTATAACTGGAAGTTTATATGGGTGAAGGCAGGTACGGCTTCTTGGTACACAGTCTCCTCTACTTATAAGGGTACTCCGGCTTATCGTGCTTCATTGACAACACGTGGTAATGGTAAGCTTGATGACTACTTTATATTGAGAGATACGTTGCTTGCATACAACTCAAAGCAGATGGAGCCGCTATACTTCCGTAAGGGAGCAAGGGAAGGAAAGCGCTATACGGTGGATGAGGTGTTCTACTCTTATCCAAATGGTAGATGTAAGATACGTCAGCATAGGATTAATCATGAAGGAAAACATCAATGGATGGAAAATACTCATGATGATTGTTCTTTCGATATGATGAGTATCTTCCTTCGTGCACGTAGTTTTGACCCAGAGAACTGGAAGAAAGGTGAGGTAGTGAAGTTCCCTATCGTGGATGGTAATAGCCGTCATACTGCTCGCATTGTCTATGGTGGTAAGGAGAACATTAAAGCTGATAATGATCATAAGTATCGTTGTTTGCGTCTCACTTATTATGAATATGAGGATGATAAATGGCGTGAAATAGCTAACTTCTATGTAACGGATGATAGCAACCATATCCCTGTTCGTCTTGATATGCGTCTGAAGTTCGGTTCTGCCAAGGCGTTCCTTGTTTCAATGAAGGGTATCAACAGTCCGATTACATCAGAGGTGAAATAAGCAAGACTTAGGTATAGTCTTATCTTATATATATAAAGGATAGGTTCTTATAAAGCTTTATATAGAATCCTACCTCCTACTTATAGGGATATAGCGTAATACATGCGTTATATCCCTATAATCGTAGGATAGAGAAGAGATGGACTTTATGAGTAATCTACCTTATTTCCTCTTCTTCTCGGTTATATCGAATTTATTATGTAATTTTGCAGCTAATAAGCAACATAGAGCAAATAGAAAGACAATTTCCTTTGGCCTTGTTTGCCTCATGTAAGTACAAAAGAAATAAACGTTTATTTAAGATATGGCATTAAAATGTGGTATAGTAGGACTGCCAAACGTAGGTAAGTCCACACTTTTCAACTGCTTGAGCAGTGCCAAAGCACAAGCAGCTAACTTCCCTTTCTGTACGATTGAGCCGAACCTCGGCGTTATCACCGTTCCTGACGAGCGTTTGAATAAGCTCGCTGAGATTGTTCATCCAGGACGAATCGTACCTGCTACCTGTGAGATTGTCGACATCGCAGGACTCGTTAAGGGTGCTTCAAAGGGTGAAGGATTGGGCAATAAGTTCCTTGGTAATATCCGCGAGTGCGATGCTATCATTCATGTAATCCGCTGTTTCGAGGACGATAACGTGGTACGTGAGGGTGGTATGGCAGTCAACCCAATTGAAGATAAGGAGATTATCGATACAGAGTTGCAGCTCAAAGACCTTGAAACCATCGAGGCACAACTTGCTAAACAGCAGAAGGTTGCTGCTGCAGGCAATAAAGATGCTAAGGTAATGGTATCTGTCTTGGAGGCTTATAAGGAAGTGTTAGAGCAGGGTAAGAATGCTCGTAGCGTTGAGTTTGAAAGCAAGGAAGAACAGCAAGCAGCGCACGACCTATTCCTCTTGACTACAAAACCTGTACTTTACGTTTGCAATGTAGACGAATCAAGTGCGAAGACAGGTAATGAATACAGTCAGATGATTGAGAAGATTGCAGCTGAAGAAGGTGCTGAAGCAATGATCATCGCTGCTAAGACAGAGGAAGATATCGCTTCTTTGGAGAGCTATGAGGATAAGAAAATGTTCCTTGACGAGCTTGGCTTGGAAGAAAGTGGTGTGAGCCGACTCATTAAAAAAGCATATCATCTGCTCAACCTCCAGACCTTCATCACCGCTGGTGAGATGGAAGTAAAGGCATGGACCTTCCATAAAGGATGGAAAGCACCGCAGTGTGCGGGTGTTATCCATACCGACTTTGAGAAGGGTTTTATTCGTGCAGAGGTCATCAAGTACGACGATTACATTAAATATGGTTCTGAGGCAGCTATTCGTGAGGCTGGTAAACTCGGTATCGAAGGTAAGGAATACGTTGTACAAGACGGTGACATCATGCACTTTAGATTTAATGTATAGCCCCTATTTAACCCCTCTCTGCTCAGAGAGGGGATAATTATTGGTGCTATCTTCACTTTTAATAGCATAACTATGAATAATCTACTTTATATTGCATGGCAGCCAAGTGAAGTGATTTTCCAGCTTGGTCCCCTTCCTATTCGTTGGTATGGCATGTGCTGGCTGGTAGGTCTTGCCTTGGGATTCTTTATGATGCAGTGGCTTTTTAAGCGTCATAAATTTCCTCCATCACAGTTTGATCCACTCTTCCTCTATGTCTTCTTTGGCGTACTGATTGGTGCCCGCTTGGGTCATTGTCTCTTTTATGAACCAGAGGAGTTCCTCACTTCTTGGAAAGGAATCATGACTATCTTTATTCCTATTCGTGAAATGGCTGACGGTTCATGGAAGTATGTGGGTTATCAAGGACTCGCATCCCATGGTGGAGTGGCTGGATTACTGATTGCCCTCTTCCTTTATATTCGCAAGACGAAGATGAATACGTGGGTAGTACTTGACTTCTTCGGTATCGTATCAGGTATCACAGCCTGCTTTATTCGCCTTGGAAACCTGATGAATTCAGAGATTATTGGTAAGGTAACAGACGTTCCTTGGGCTTTTATCTTCTATAATGTAGACGATAAACCACGCCATCCGGGACAGCTCTATGAGGCAATAGCCTACTTAATTATCTTCCTTTTTATTTATTTCGTGTATAGGAAATATCCTAAGAAAGTGGGTACAGGACTTTATTTCGGACTCTGTCTTACACTTATCTTCACCTTCCGTTTCTTCATTGAATACACAAAGGAGATACAGGAAGCATTTGAGGCAGGTCTGCCAATCGATATGGGACAGATACTAAGTATTCCTCTTATTGCCCTCGGTGTATGGTCAATTCTGCGCTCAAGAGGCAAAGAAGGAAAACTACCATAACTCGCTTTCGACTACGAATTACGCTAATTGCACGAATATTCCTTATCAATGAGTATTCGTGCAATTTGTTTTATGAATAGTAATTAATGTCTAATTTAGGGTTCTTCCATTAAATGTAATCTACATATATGGTATGATTACCCCCCGATTAGATGGTTTTAGAACGGGGCATAAACTACAGAATAAACGTAATTAGGTGCAATGTCTATCTGCCTTCTACAAACAACTTATTCCCTTATTAGTTGAGTTTTGTAAGTTATTTTCGTGTGGTTCAAAACCAATACATGCTCTTTTAGCTTCTAAAAGACGCCCTTTTTGCTTGCAGAAGGTGCCCTTTAAGACCCTTACTAACGCCCTTTTGAAGTCCAGTTAAGCACCTTTTACTTTACTGTTTATAATTAATTGATTTGCTGTTGATTACATACTTGATTTTTGTATGTGGTTTTGCTGTTAGTTATAGATGTTTTACTCGAAATTATGTAATGATTTTTCTAAATTGTATCAGCAGATTTTCGAAGTCTTAAATGAAATGTTTTTCCTGAAACATTGTAGTCTAATGACCGATTTGGGTTTAATGAGTAACTTCGGTTCTTCCGTTAAAGCGATACGAAAAGCGTCCACACATTTAACGGAAGAACCTTTTTTCTTCCTTATAATTGTTTTATTTATTTGTAATTCTTCTTGTAATATCTTCTAAAGACTGATAAAAAAGTGGAGCTGAAACATTATTTATTTTTCCTTCTTTATATACGCTATTGCAAATATACAACAAGTCGTCAATGTTCCCATGTAGTTCCATAATCCTTCTTGTAAGATTATTTGTGGCAAACATACGCTTCATGAAAATGGCAGAAAGTTGAGCTGGTAGTTTATATACCCATAATTCATTTCTGTAATGTTTCATATTAATACCACGTGAAGCAGCTATTTTTGTTGTCTCACGAATAGTTTTAATCGTAGTTGCCAATAGCTTTAGAGAATTCATAAGTTTATGAACTGATGTTATACTGTCATTTATGTCTCCATTTTTACCTATGACAGAGATAACTGCAGCGTTGATAGCCATGTGTATCCATATCCATTCCAACATGTCATAAGGGTTCTCAAGTTTTATGTTAGAGGACTTAAATAGATTAGAAATAGCCTCATAATTTGATATGATTGTCTTATTTTTAGACTCTATCATGAAATGGTCGAATAAACAACAATCAAGTTCAGCTTTAGTAGCAAGCTCTTCTTTTTTATTTTTATGCAACCTCCAGCAACGGGAAAGCCTAAGATATAATCATATCCTTGCATAATTTTATCAAGATATTGCTTGTCATACCATAGATTACAGCATAAGAGTATTGTGCCTTTGAATGTTTCTTTTCGTAGTATCTCCATCACATTGGCAATCTTCCCTTGTGAGATACTTACGAAAATCATGTCATATTCTTTCTTTGAATGTGGATTTACAGTATATTCTTTTTTGACTTGAATACCTTTTGATGATTCTCTTCCATCTAATAATGTAACTTCAATATTGCTTATATATTCCTTATTACTTCCTTCCCGAATATAATGTTCAACATTGTGTCCAGCCTCTTTAAACACAGAAGCATAAGTTGTTCCGATAACTCCTAATCCTATAATTAATATATCCATGTTTGTGTTTATTTTAGACAAAGGTAATTAATTATTTGGGCTTTCCTCCTTATTTTTGTAATTTTGTAAGTCTAAGGATAAAATAAGAAAAGACTTAATAAGGAAGTAAAAGATATGGCAAAAGACGATAAGGGACTTACCCCAATGATGAAACAGTTCTTCTCAATGAAGGCACAACATCCTGGTGCATTAATGCTTTTTAGGTGTGGTGACTTCTATGAGACGTATGGTGAAGATGCTGTGGAGTCAGCAAGAATACTCGGTATTACCCTTACACGTCGTAATAATGGGGGGAGTGGCGACTCGATAGAGATGGCTGGTTTCCCGCATCATGCCCTTGATACTTATCTTCCTAAGCTTATTCGTGCTGGAAAGCGTGTGGCTATCTGCGATCAGTTAGAAGACCCAAAGAAGAAACGTGAGGCTATCAAAGGCAAGAAGGGTTTGTCGGCAATGGACAAGATGGTGAAGCGTGGTATCACAGAACTTGTCACTCCAGGTGTTGCCATGAGCGATAACGTACTGAACTATAAGGAGAATAACTTCCTTGCAGCGGTACACTTTGGTAAAGGGTCATGTGGTGTCAGTTTCTTAGACATATCTACAGGAGAGTTTCTGACAGGTGAAGGCACCTTTGACTACGTCGAAAAGCTATTAGGAAATTTCCAACCTAAGGAGGTACTCTTCGACCGTGCGAAGAAACAAGAGTTCGAACGCTACTTCGGTACACGCCTTTGTACGTTCGAGATGGACGATTGGGTGTTTACTGACCAGACGGCACGTCAGAAACTATTAAAGCATTTCGGAACAAAGAACTTAAAGGGTTTCGGTGTCGACCATCTCAATAATGGAATTGTTGCAGCAGGTTCTATTCTGCAGTATTTAGAGATAACACAGCACACACACATCAATCATATTACTTCCTTAGCACGTATTGAAGAAGATAAATACGTGCGTATGGACCGCTTCACTATCCGTTCTTTGGAGCTGATAGCCCCAATGAATGAGGATGGTTCATCGCTTTTGAATGTCATAGACAATACGGTTACGCCGATGGGAGGACGTATGTTGCGCCGTTGGATGGTCTTCCCACTGAAGGATGAAAAGCCTATCAATGAGCGTTTAGACGTGGTTGATTATCTCTTCCGAGAGCCAGATTTCCGCGAATGTATCAATGAACAGTTCCATCGCATTGGTGACTTAGAGCGTATTATATCAAAAGTAGCTGTCGGTCGTGTGTCACCTCGTGAGGTAGTACAGCTGAAGAATGCCCTTATGGCTATCCAACCCGTTAAGACTGCTTGCCTTTATGCGAAGAGCGATACGCTGAAGAGGATTGGAGAACAGCTGAATCTCTGTGAGTCTTTACGTGATAGAATAGAAAAGGAGATACAGGCCGACCCTCCACAGTTAGTTGCGAAAGGTAATGTGATAGCCTTGGGTTATAACCAGGAGCTTGATGACTTGCGTTCTATTCGTGATAATGGAAAGCAGTATCTATTAGAGATTCAAGAGAAGGAAGTAGAACAGACGGGTATTACCTCACTAAAGATAGGATTTAATAACGTGTTCGGTTATTACTTGGAGGTGCGCAATACCTTTAAAGATAAGGTGCCTGAGAATTGGATTCGTAAGCAGACATTAGCGCAGGCAGAGCGTTATATCACCCCTGAACTTAAGGAATACGAGGAGAAGATACTTGGTGCGGATGAGAAGATATTGGCTTTGGAGACTCAGCTTTATATGGAGTTGATACAGGATATGCAGGAGTTTATCCCACAGATACAGATTAATGCCAATCTTATAGCCCATCTTGACTGTCTGCTTTCATTTATGAAGGTATCGCAGATGCAGCGTTATGTGCGTCCAGTAGTGGACGATTCGGAGGTGTTAGACATTAAACAGGGTCGCCATCCAGTGATAGAAACGCAGCTACCGATAGGTGAACAGTATGTGCCTAATGATGTACTGCTTGATACGGAACACCAACAGATCATGATGATTACGGGTCCGAATATGGCAGGTAAGTCTGCTTTGTTGCGTCAGACAGCCCTCATCGTACTGTTAGCACAGATTGGTTGTTTCGTTCCTGCTGAACGAGCACGCATCGGAATGGTGGATAAAATCTTCACACGAGTAGGTGCTTCGGATAACATTTCATTAGGAGAATCAACCTTTATGGTTGAGATGACGGAGGCTTCAAACATTCTTAATAACGTCACTCCACGCTCTCTTGTACTCTTTGATGAGTTAGGACGTGGTACAAGTACCTACGATGGTATTAGCATTGCGTGGGCGATTGTAGAGTATCTACACGAACATTCACGTGCACAAGCACGTACCCTCTTTGCTACACACTACCATGAATTGAACGAGATGGAGAAGAATTTCCCTCGTATTAAGAACTTTAATGTTTCTGTTAAGGAGGTGGATGGAAAGATAATCTTCGTTCGTAAGTTAGAGAAAGGTGGTAGTGAGCATTCCTTTGGTATTCATGTAGCGGAGATAGCGGGTATGCCTCGTTCTATTGTTAAGCGTGCAAACATTATACTCAAGGAACTTGAAAAGGATAATTCACAAGTAGGTAGTGTCGGTAAGGCGGCTGTTGAGCATCTTGATCAGAGTAGAGATGGTATGCAACTATCCTTCTTTCAACTCGACGACCCTGTCCTTAGTCAGATTCGTGACGAAATCCTTGGTCTCGATGTGAACAATCTTACACCTGTTGAAGCCCTTAATAAGCTGAATGATATTAAGAAGATACTGAAAGGGTAAGGCTTAATCAATCTATCAAACACCTGCCAATTCTTGCAAGTTCTTCAAAAACTTGCGAGAATTGAAATGTTCAAATAATGATTGAAAGAATAGATTGATAAGAGAAAAAAGAACATAAAAAGACAAGGTAACAAAGTGAACAACTCAGATTAGTTCCTTTGTTACCTTGTCTTTTTATCATGTCATAGAAATAAGAATTTGCTTTTTCTGATCCAACTTAGTTATTCTGATAATTCTCACAACTGTACAATACTGTGAAGTAATATTGAACTAATGTATATGCAAGAACATTTTTAATTCTATTTTGCTGTCACTTTTAACATTTAAGACTATTTGCTTAGTTTCCAGATATATATGTATTTTATAATATTGACAGATGTGACAGGAAAAATGATTATAGTCTAAAGCTAAGAGTTATTTCTCATGCCGCTTAATGTTGTTGCTGTCTCATCTTTTGTGTGCTACTCTGTAGTTTTTACTTATTCTCTTTCCTACTTTGCGCGCTGTGATTCTGTATCACGGTTGTCATGATAGGTACGATGAACCTGTTTGCCACCAAATGACCATGTAGCACGAAGTCCGATATATCGGGAATGATTATCAAATTGGTTCGTATTAGTATAATCCTTATAAAATATGGTGTTTCGATTGATATTCTGATGGAAAGGATCGCCAATGGTAAAACTTATTTTTAAACGGTCGTCTAAACAACTATATTTAAGGTTCATCTGCAGATAAGCATAAGATTTACTTTGAGTTTGTGCAAAGTATTCTCTGAACCAGTGGTGATAGTTAACTTCGGCAATAAGTGTCTTCTGATGGTTGAGCATGAAAGAGAGCGAACCTTCAGCCCGTTTGCCCCATCCATGTACCTGTAACACGTCCGTCTGATAATCAGAATGGGAATCATAGTAATATACTTCTCCTCCTATGTTAAGGTTCAACCATGTCAGGACATTGCGGTTATAATTAGCATAGATACCTGTCTTTTCATGGCGCAGGCCGTCATAGGGACCGGTTACCTGACTTCCGTTTGCGAGGAATGTGGTTCTCCAGCCTGTCTCCCCTTTGCCATGACTGCTGTAGAGAACGGCATAAAGTCCTTTCCCATTGCTGTAGTTTATCTCCATGTTGCGAGTATAGGCAGCTGCGAGATAAGGGTTTCCTGTCATGTAATCAGTGGTGGATGTATAGATACGGAAAGGATTGAGGTCGTTGAAATCGGGTCGTTCTATCCCCCAGTTGGCAGCAAATGCCATATTCTGATTCCCTTTCAATTGCCAGTTCAGGTGCAGCGTGGGATAGAAGCGTCCGTAATGACTGCGACTGATTTGTCTTTGTGTAAGCTGGTTGCTTTCCGTCCATGTATGTTCGTAGCGTAGTCCAGCTTGTATCTGGATTTTTTCTGTGAGCAGTTTCTTTGCCGATAAATAGGCAGCGAGGGTTCGTTCCTTATACAAGAATTCATTACTTTCATCTGCATTGTATCTCCACTGTCCGTTGGCAAGGTTCTCCAGCATCAGACTTGTTTTATTGCGGATGGCTGAGAAAGATA
The DNA here is from genome assembly GCF_000224595.1 of Prevotella sp. C561. Classification (NCBI taxonomy): domain Bacteria; kingdom Pseudomonadati; phylum Bacteroidota; class Bacteroidia; order Bacteroidales; family Prevotellaceae; genus Prevotella; species Prevotella sp. C561. Next base: position 70,241 of record NZ_JH114149.1, read on the forward strand.
CCCCAGTCTCCATATAGAGATGCTTGAAGGGAAGGGAAAAATCAAGTTTTAAGGCATTTATCTTGTAATTTGCCTTGCTTTTATTGCGTAGTGATTCAGTCATTCCGTTTGTTACCGATACGTTTTCGCTTTGTGTGGGAGCATTGCTGTTGAAGAAATTATAGTTCACATTGAGTGTCTTCTCCAATGAGTCGAGCTTGTATTCTGCATACAGTGTCGTACTTATGTTGTTGTTCCAGACAGCAGGGGCATGGGCTGTCGTAAATGTCGTGTCCCTGTTGATTGAGACAAACGTGTGATCGGGAGAGGTGTGATCGGTATAGAATGATGTCATAACACCCAGTTCCAACCGCCGGGTGGCATGATATTTCACGATGGCATCTGCATTATACGACGGCCAGGGGGCTATGGTCCGCTTTCTTGTACTGCGCTGATGACCGTCTTTGAAGTCATAGACACAGTAAGACTCGTTGATTACTTTATCCAAAGACATTCCCAGACCTGTGGACAGCTCAAATTTCCTGCCGGCATAGTTGAGGTTTATATCCTGGAAATACCGCCCACGGTACTGCCGCTGCACCTCCTCGCTGATACTCCCACTCCACCCTTTCGACTGGTCACGCTTCATGACGATGTTGATGTATCCCGCATTGGCTTCTGCCTTATATTTTGCTGGTGGAATAGTTATCACCTCTATACGCTCAATATCTTCTGCCTTCAAGCTGCGGAGTTTTGCCTTTACAGCATCGGCAGTCATTTCAAGGATATGTCCATCAAGCATGATATGGGTAATGCCCTTACCTACGATGCTGACACTTTCGTCACTGACATTTAGCATTGGTACACGCCCCATCACTTCTATACCATTCATCCCCTTGGAGAAAGGGTCATTACTGACGAGATATTGCAGTCGGTCAACATCATTTTTAATAACTCGGCGCATACCTTTTACTGTCACGGACTTCAGTGTATATGGGTCAGTCTTCATACGGATAGTACCGATATTGCCGACATTAATCAGCTTATAGTAGGTAGCGAATCCAACGAAAGAAACTCGTAGTAAGACCTTCCGTTGACTACATGGTATGACAAAGTCTCCCCCGTTATTGGTCACTCCGCCATTGATGAAACTGGAATCCGATGGATTCAACAAAGCTACATTGGCAAACGGTACAGGCTGGTTGTGCTGATCAACAATGTGTCCAATGACCTTTGTAGGTACTTTCTGTGTACATTCTACGAAGATAAGGCTATCACTGACGGTCATGCGCATGGGATAGAAACCCAATACCTCTCGTATTGCTTCGGGAACGGTGCGGTTACGTAGGTTTACAGTGACTGTAAAATCCTCTAATTCATTATATATGAAGTTGATTGTATACCTTTGGCTGGCATTGTCAATATCAGTCAGCACATGTGGTAGGGATGTATTATTATAGTTTCGGGTAATATGCTGCGCCTGTACACCACAGACAATCAGTAGCAGTATACCAAGAAAGAGATGCTTTCTCATAGTGTTTTATTCTATGGTGATTGTACTGTCAGCCAAAGTTAGCTGTACTTTTTCAAACATGTTTAGTGTCTTTACTGCGTGTTCTACACTTTGGTCTCTGTTCCAAAGAAAGCGCAAACGTAGCTGTCCTGCTTCTGGGTTACGACAGACAGTTTTTATCCCATAGTAATCTGATATTTCTTGAACAATGTCCTGTAACATAACATTATCAAACTGTTTGGGAGGAAGTATCTCTCCTACTCTCTTTTCTTCCAGCTTGCTATATGTGGCAGTTGTGCGTGTAGAGTCTTTTTCCCTTAATGTTTTTGTATGAACTATGTTGTTTGTGACTGTAACAGCTGAATCCGTTGCCAACTGTTTTCTACTACCTTTGACAATGCTAACTGCAGCAATGGCAATTCCCGATACAGTGAGAATACCAATGACTACTGCTGCTATCTGTCTGTAATAGCGGTATATAGGTCTGGAAGTAGACTTCTTTTCCATTACCTTGTTCCATTCCTCTTCTATGATTTCATCTGTCAGTTTATCGGAAGTCCGTCTGTACTCGTATGCACTGGTAGTGTCTGATATAAGTTGATATGTTTGCCTCAACTCATCACCACGCAACAGTTCATTAAGCTGTTCATCAGTATATTGGTCAGGATGCTCCATCATGTCAAGCAACCTTTCCATCTGTCCGTAACTATCTTTTTTCATTTCTGGTTGGGATTAAATTGTTCTTTCATCTTCCTAATTGCCTGTATCAAGTGCTTGTAGACAGCAGCTTCGCTGATGCCAACCTGTTCTGCAATGGCTTTATAGGACAGTTGCTTGTCAAAGCGTAGACGGAAGACTGTGCGCGTCTGTGATGTCAGCTTACTATCAGCAAATGCCAATAATGCCATGTATCGATCAGTCTGGTGCTGTACGTGCGATAAGTCAGGTTCTGTTTCTGTTGTCAACAGCTTATTAACACGCTCTCTCAACTGTTTCTGTCTGATGATATCTAAGCACTGATTGCGTACACTTACAAGCAGATAGCCACTTGTTCCTTTCTTAGGCAGGTAAGTATTGTCACGGAATAATCGTGCAAACACCTCACTCACGGCATCTTTTGCCTCATCAGAATCGTGCAGCATTGCTACTGCCAGTCTGAACATTGCACCGTAGTGCATTCGGAACAGGTGCTCAATGGTTTCTTCTTTTAACATAGATATCTATTCGTTTTTATCTGTTCTCATCTTTATAACGAATGAGGAAGGATTTTCCCAACCCCCTTAATACAATAAATTGTCTTAAAAGTTGGAAAAGACCTTATTAATTGCTTGTTTTAAGCTCCTAAGCTTTTACTAAAAAACTCTTAAGTTTTTACTGAAAAGCTCCTAAGCTTTTACTAAAAAGCTCCAGACAACCCAGCGAATAAGTCCTATCGTACCCAACCGCTGGGTGTAAAATATCTATTTGTTGGGTATAACAATTCTTTAATTGCTGCTATAGTTCATTGGATTTAAGGGAAGAATAAAAGGTTAAAAAAACAGAGTAACATAGGAACAAGCAATAAGTTCTTATGTTACCCTGTACTTTGTTTATATGTTACTCTGTCTTTATTCTTCTTTACTCTGTCTCTTTTTTAAGTTCATCAATCTGTTGGATAATATCCGAGTTAATGCGTTGCATACGAAGGTATAACCATATACCGATGGCTACTCCGGCGATTAAGCCAACGCCACCACCAACCAGCATACCATAGAACATGGATGTATTTTCTCCTCCATTCGCAGCACCTGAACCATTGTATAACTCGATAACGAACCAAGAAACCCATATTGTCATAAAGAAGATACCATATAATAAGGACCTTTTGCGTAATTTCTTCATCCTTTGCATTTGTAAGGATGTTGCTATGAGGTCACCATTAAGGAACGCTTCCTTATTGAAACGGTTGATATAAGCATCGAAACAAACAGTGAAAGTCATAAATATTACAGTAGCTCCATAGAACCACCACGATAGGTTAAACGTTATTCGAATATCATTGTAAACGTAATAAATAAATAGTAACGCTAAGAATGACACCCATGTGTACTTCTTCATAAACGACATCTTATTGAGCATTGACTGTCTGATAAGCTTATCGTTGACGAGTGTTTGATTGTCAAGTTTACTCTTTAGTATTCCTAACTGCTGTCGCATTTCTTCTAACTCTGTATTTTTTGTTTCCATTGTAGTTTTCTTTTTAATATGATTGTTAAGTCTTGTAGGTTATTGGGTATATTAGGCTAATTAGACTAATAGGGCTAATTAGGCCAATAATATTAACAGTCTTCTCCCCTACTCCTCTGTTGTTACATTCGTTTTCTTTAATTTCTCCTTAATTCTAAACAGTCTTACAGATACATTCTTAGTACTGATACCGACGATTTCGCCAATCTCTTCATAGCTCATATTCTCCAACCAAAGCAGGATAATGGCTCGGTCAAAAGGTCCTAACTGGCTGATACGACGATTAAGTTGCTGTACCTGTCGGCTGTCTTCATCACTATCCGTAAAAGGATTGATATTCATCGTAAGTGGAATCGTTTTCCGTTTCCGTTTCTTTCGGTCACATGAGATGCAGGTGTTTAGACTGATACGATAGATCCACGTGCGTACATCACTTTCTCCTCGGAAGTTCTGCAGACCCTTCCAAAGGTTTATCAATACCTCTTGAAAGAGGTCGTTCACCTCGTCTTCATTCTTCGAGAACATATAGCATACGGTATAAATCGTACTTTTATGTTCTCTTACGATTCGCGAGAAGTCTTGTTCATTTTGTAGGTTGTCCATCTTTTGATAGGTTGTTTTTTGTCTTTTAGACGCACGTAGTGGGTTAAAAACTACACTGTAGAGCTAAAATTCTTTCTTTTTCGAGTGCAAAAGTATTGTTTTATACCCATAGATACAAGTCTTTGAAGCTTTTATTTATTTGTCAAACAAGGTTATTCTCCCCGCTTAAAGTGTTAGTTATCAATGATTAACAACATCATGATTACATTCTATAAACAGATGAGTAAGGATAAAAGATATAAGGATTAATGCTGTCTAACATTCTTCTCTTTTAGTGAGTAAGGCGTGATAGTCAGTCTTCAAACACCTAATAAATAGCCTTATAGATATGATTTAATGCTTGAAAAGTTTTGATGTTCTGATATTAATATCTATCTTTGCCACAGATAGGAACGTCTGAAAGAATTAGAAGTAGTTTCTGGCGTATTCGCTGGAGTTTGATACGAAGTATCGTTACTATCGTTAACGAAGGTTCACGATAAAAGTAATTCCCTTACAGCGTTCCTATTTTTTTGTTTAGAACAAGCGCACTATGGCAACCAGAACAGTAAACGGAAGAGAATACACAAAGGCTGATTTTGAGAATCGGTTGCGTTATTTAAATGATTCGAAAGAACTTGCTACACTGCTGAACGAACTGAAAGAACCATTAATATATTCTGACTTTCGTGGGAAGCAGCTTAGTTTCTTTGCTGATACCAATAATGTCCAACGACGTTGCAAGACATTCCGACTTCGTAAGAAGCACGGTGGCTATCGTGAGATTACTGCTCCGAAAGGAGCTCTGCGTGGTGTCTTACAGGCATTGAATATAGTGCTGCAAACCTATGATGAGCCTACTCCTTGGGCGTTTGGCTTTGTCTGTGGTCGTTCTGTGGTTGATAATGCACGTCCACATGTGGGAAAACGTTATATTCTAAACCTTGATTTAAAGGATTTCTTCCCCACTATTACACGCCAGCAGGTGGCTGACTGTCTGACGGCAGAGCCTTTTGGCTTCTCGTCATTGGCTGCAAAACTCATCTCTGGATTGGCTACTGTGCGAACAAAGAACAATGAAGAGGTATTGGCACAGGGCTTTGCTACATCGCCAACACTGTCGAACTTTATTTGTCGGGAGATGGATAAGGAGATAGCGAGCATAGCTGCTGCACAAGGAATTACCTTTACCCGCTATGCTGATGACCTCACTTTCAGTGCTGATACAGACGTCCTTCGTCCACAGGGAGAGCTTGTACAGCAGGTTAAGGCTATCGTTGAGCGTTATGGTTTCCGACTGAACGAAGCGAAAACCCACCTACAACGCCGTGGAAAGCGGCAGGAGGTAACAGGCTTGATGGTAACTGAAAAGGTGAATGTAAGCCGCCGTTATGTGCGTGAAATCCGTTCCTTGCTGTATATCTGGGAGCGTTATGGCTATGAAGATGCCTGTCGGGCTGCGTGGAAGAGCTACAGGCAGCAGCATGGAAAGACAAAGGGTCATCAGCATTGTGTACCTCTTAATGCTGTTCTGAGGGGTAAACTGAACTACATGAAGATGGTGCGTGGAGCCGATGACCCACTCTATCAGCGTTTTGCAAGCCGTTATACTGCTTTACAGCAAACAAATAAACGAGAGATAAAAGAGGTGGCATATAAGGCTTATATGGGTAAGTATCTTTCTAATCCAAGCAAAGATAGGAGTAGAGAAAGTACCATCTTTCCAGATGATAGTAGCACATGTCGACAGCGTGGAACCATAAGTGGCGATTTTTATGACCCACGAGAAAAGTCGAGACGTATCTTTTCTCTTATAGTGAAGATTATCATTTTCGCTGCGATTATACTTATTTTCATGTATTTTAAGTCACGTAGATAAGCGCTAAAAAGTAGGTTTGTGAGTAGGGTTCTCCCTTACTTTGGTCATAAAGGCAACTGTTGTTATCGAATTATTTTCGTGAAGAAAAATATTTTTCTTCATGAAAAAAATATTTATTGTCATGAAAAAAAATATTTCTTGTCGTGAAAGTAATTCGCTGTTTACCTAATTCTATCAATAGGAAGGATAATTTCTCCCAATGAAATCATGGCATTGAAGAGGCTTATATACTGATAGTTAGGGATGTCTGAAACACTGATTTCACGCTCTTGAAGCAGTCCACAATCAAGCAGTCGTTGCCGCATTGTACCGCAGAGGAGTGGTGTAGAGGGTGTAAACCATTGTTCGCCATCATAGAGAGCAATGTTAGTATAGGATGTATCTGTGAGGTGATTGTTACGAACAATAAGTATTTCGTCACAGTCGCCTTGCTGTTTTTTTAGTTCGTTAAGTGCCGAGCGGTCAGTACTCTTGTAGGGATAGCTAATGTTATCGTCATAGACAAGGTGCAAGGAGCGGATTTCTCTGCAGGTATAAGGTGTACAAGTGATATCATGGATGCCCTTTCTATCATAGACAAAGCGTAGCTTCGAGCATTCCATCGGTAAGCTAACAGCCTGCAGAAGGTCAACTATACGCAATGGCTCTGTCAATCCTAACATTTCCTTACGTGTGCGGTTCATCCGCTGTTCGTGGTAGGCAAGATTACAGACACAGCCGTCTACCACCCTTATTGTCTCAATATATTGGCACATAAACCTTCTCTATCACCTCTTTATATTCGTCATCATTATTACTCTGAGCCGTAATGCCACCCCCAGCCTTGTAGTGGAGCTGTCCGTTTTTATCCTGATCAATAAAGCGAATCATCACTGCACTGTCTAATTGTCCTTTGCTATAACAACCCATCACACCTGTATAAAAGCCTCTTTCATACCCCTCAGCCGCATCAATAATCTCCATTGTACGAGGCTTAGGAGCACCTGTAATAGAGCCAGCAGGGAGCAAACGGAAGAGAAGCGTACCGATGTTTTCACGATAGTCTGTAGGGAGCTGTCCTGTAATCTCCGAACTTGTCTGAAGGATTTCACCCTTGTTAGTCGTCAGATGGTCGACATATCGATAGCGTTTCACTTGCACCTTCTCTGCTATCATGCTCAGATCGTTACGGATAAGGTCAACGATAGTAGCGTGTTCGGCCGCCTCCTTCTTATTCTCCATCAGTTCCTTCTCAGCGTCAGGGCGTGTTGCATCAATCGTACCCTTCATTGGGAAGGAACTGATAAGTCCTTCTCTATTGATGCGAACGAATATTTCAGGGGAGAAGCAAACGAATTTCTCTTTCATCCAACAGCGATATAACGCCTTTGATCGCATAAAGATATCATGCAGAGAGAGGTTTGTTCGTATGGGAATCTTGCAGGTCAAGTTGGCTAAATAGCTGTCGCCTTCACGCTCTCTTTGCTTGACAAGATTGATGCGGTGCTCATAGTCTTCTCTTGTGGGTGGTTCAGTATTCCATTCGACAGCCTCACTGCTATAGCTTTCGGCCTCTGGTATATTAGAAAGAGTTGGGAAAGAAAAAAGCAGTTCACGTGGGTCTATGTTCGTAAATTCCTCTATGTAGGCGCTATCGGCTTTATAATTGATGATAAAGATAAAGTCTTTACCTTCCTTGGCCAGCGTGTTCATGCGCTGAATAGCTTGTGTTTGATTATGGAGTAACATGGGTGGGGATAGGGTGATGGGTGTTGGGTGGTGAATGTTGGGTGTTGATGAATTGTTTATATGGGTGTTGGGTGTTGGAGTGATGGGTGTTTGGTGTTGAATGATGGGTGGTGATGAATTGTGAGAGGGAGTGCTGATTGCAATTATCTTACGGCTTAATAATAATCTTGAGGTGGTAAACCTCTGGTGTAATACGCTGTTCAATGTGGTACCTATCAGGGTAAATCAGCTCTAAACGGCGGTACATATTCTCTAATCCGATACCCTTTCCACTCTTGTCAGTGTCGTTTTTTGGATAGTTACTGTTCTCACAAAGGAATACTATCTTACCGTTGTCTTCTGTGATAGAGATGTGGACAAACGATGGTTTATTTGCACTTATACCATGCTTAAAAGCATTCTCTACGGGCGTAAGGAATACTAATGGCGCAATGAGCAACTGTGAGTTATGGATGACGAATTGGCTCTTTATCTCTACGTTACTGCCATACCGTATTCTCATCAGGTTGATATAGTTCTTGATGAAAGCTATCTCACCATTCAGACTCACCTCCTTCGGCTGCGTTTCATAGAGTGCATAGCGCAGCAGTTCAGACAGTTGTTCGATAGCCTTTTGGGCATTGTTGGGACTTGTCTGGGTGAGCGACGATATGTTATTGAGTGTGTTAAAGAGGAAGTGAGGGTTCAGTTGGTTCTTAAGCCATGCCAATTCGGCCTCTGTCATCTTCTGTTTTTCCTCTCTAAGTTGCCTTCTCAGTATGTTATGTCGGATATAATACCTTACGAAGATAGCAGCAACTACCATCGTATAGTTGAGGATCATCCACATAACACCAAACTGATAGAACCCTACTCGGATAGGAGCATTGGGCATGTCTTCGTTATATATGCTGAAGATATGGTGGTTCCACAAAGTTATGAACAGTAGGTTGATAATCCAGAAGGCCCAGTGTTTGGTCTTATTCTTCGTTTCAAAGAGGTAAGGAACAAGTAGATAGAAATTGACCATGAAGACTATCAGCAGTAAGAAGAGTACAAAGGAGTTGACACACATTGACTCTTTTGCTGCTTTGACATCGTGTTCAAGCAACATAATCACCAACGACCAGATAGAAACAAGAAGTACATAAATGGCTACCTGTACGCCAATAACGAACAGGTTGTAGCGACTCAGGCATAGTTTCTTTATCTCCTCCAATATCTTCATAGTGCAAAGATAGTCTTTTATAAGGAAAGAAACAAGCAGAATCTACGCTACATTCGTACTTTGTTTAGTTTTAACATTGAGGATAAATATCGGTAAATCAAGTTGTTACGTGGGTGTATTGTTGCGCTTGTTAGGCAAATTAGCCCAGTTGGTACAATCTTTCAATCAGATTAATCGTCGTTTTCAGTCTGATTATCTAATCTTTATTTACTATTTATTCTCAATCTTTAAGCCTCTTGTCTGTTATCGCCTCCTACAAAGTGCATGCTTTTTGACAGTTAAACTATTGACTGATATTGTATCAATATTGGCTGTCGTAGCATGGAGTGAACCATTGATTACAATGGTGTTAGGCCCCTGCACTATTGGTGTCTATGCTTAGTACGGGGTGGTACTGAGCGTTAGCATCACTTGTATTAGGCGTTAGCACCATGGTAGGAAACGAGATGGGAGGGACGCTCCCACCGTTGGTTAGATCGCGACCTACGCTGATGATGACCTTTGTCTATCAAACCTTAATCCTTGGTTTGGGCTTTGTTTTGGTCTGACTTGATAAGTGCAAGCAAGTGTTCGACTGCTTCCTCTTCTGGTATATTATGTTCAACACATACCTGTTTGCGGTAGAGACTCACCTTCTTAGGTCCTGCACCCACATATCCATAGTCTGCATCAGCCATCTCACCAGGACCATTCACGATACAGCCCATGATACCTACCTTCAGTCCTGTCATTCCCTTGGTAGCTTCTTTGATGCGGGCAATCGTCGTGCGGAGGTCGTAGAGCGTACGGCCACAGCCTGGGCAAGAGATGTATTCGGTCTTTACCATGCGCAATCTACCTGCTTGAAGAATACCGAAAGCCGTTTGTTCAACATCCTCTTGTGAGAGGTTGCCATTGTTCATCAGCCAAATACCATCAGTAAGTCCGTCCATCATGAGTGCACCCATATCTGCTGCAGCCTCTAATTGGAACTTCTCTTTAGCCGTAGTTGTCTCAGCCTGTTGGCTGTTACTGCTTTCTTCCTTCTCTTCGGTAGTTGAATGCTGATACATCTGGGCGAAGATGATAGGGTTCTTTACCCCTGCTATCATCAGTTGATGCGCCAATGCACGCTGGTCGCCAAGGCGGTTCTGATGGCTTGTCATACATACCACAACCACCTCTGGATGTGTTTTCAGACAAGCAAGGAACTCCTCTGAAGGTGTACCGAACTTTAATACGAGGAACTTAACATCACTGTTTATCGCACTGATGAAAGGCATTCCCGTCACAGGGAAGATTGGATAGACATTCTCTAAGGACTGCTTACCACTGTTGGCAAGGTCTAAATAGGCATCATAATCAAGTATATACTTCTGTTTCTTTGCCCTTTTCTCAGGCAATTCACCCTGTACATAGATATAGTCGGGCTTTGGTAGCTCTGGTGATGATACCTCGGCAGTTGCTTGATCAGCCTTTCGAGTGGCAATAACAACAGGAACATTCTCGCCACCGATATTGCCTGCAGCCACTGTCTCACGTCGGTTAGGATGGAGATAATCAAAGTCAGCATACTGTTCGGCAGGGATGAGGAGATGTTTCTCATGTCTACGAAGATACCAAGTAAGGTATTTAGCCACTGGAATCTCGCACTCTGGCTCTTCACTCAGTGATACACGGATCGTGTCACCGATACCATCAGCGAGTAAGGCACCAATACCTACGGCACTCTTAATACGTCCGTCTTCACCTTCACCAGCCTCGGTAACACCAAGATGGAGCGGATAGTGCATACCTTCCTTGTCCATCTCAGCCACAAGAAGGCGTACGGAACGAACCATAACAACCGTGTTTGAGGATTTGATAGAGATGACAATGTCATGGAAGTCATACTTACGGAAGATGCGGAGGAACTCCATACAGCTCTCTACAATACCTTCTGGCGTATCGCCATAACGGTTACGAATACGGTCAGAGAGGCTACCATGGTTGACACCAATACGTACAGCGGTGTGGTTCTCCTTACATATATTGATGAAAGGAATCAGTCTGTCCTCAATCTTCTGTAGCTCTTGTGCATATTCCTCATCGGTGTACTCTAACTTTTTGAACGTACGAGCAGGGTCGACATAGTTACCCGGATTGATACGAACCTTCTCTGCATAGAGTGCAGCAACGTCTGCTACATTCGCATTGAAGTGAACATCCGCACAGAGCGGAGCCATATAATTGTCTGCACGTAGTTGTGCATTGATATTCTTTAAGTTCTCTGCCTCACGCTTTCCCTGCGTTGTGAGGCGTACAAGTTCTCCTCCTGCATCAATGATACGCTTAGCTTGTGCAACGCTTCCATCGGTATCGTCCGTAGAAGTAGTTGTCATTGATTGTACGCGTACAGGGTTCTCTCCACCAATGTTGAGTGCACCAACATGGGTGACAGAGGTTTTTCTTCGTTCAAAGTTGAATAAATCTATCATGTTATATATGGATAATGGGGCAGTTCCCCAAGCCCTTTTGAGATGATATCACACCTCTCTTAGCCCCTTCGAGAGAAGGGGTAAAATAAGAGGTAATAAGTGGTAACGACCTTGACAATTATAGTCTTCCGTAGTAACTCTCCTTTTCAGGAGAAGTTAGGGACAGTCTTAGCACTTAAACTTATAGTCTTTAAGCTCGGCCAACTCCTTGTTTGCCTTCTCAATCTTCTGTCCTAATGAAGCTTTCCAGCTGTCAACTTTCTGTGCGATAACGTCATCCCCGAGTGCAATCATCTCTGCTGCGAGGATAGCAGCATTCTGTGCTCCATTAACGCCAACGGTCGCAACGGGTATTCCAGGAGGCATCTGAATGATAGAAAGCATAGCATCAAGACCGTCGAGCATGCCCTTGATAGGTACACCAATTACTGGGAGTGGTGTTGAAGCAGCGATAACTCCAGGCAAAGCAGCAGCCATACCAGCCGCAGCAATGATAACTTTTACGCCACGACCTTTTGCTTCCTTGGCAAAAGACTCTACTGCGTCAGGTGTACGATGGGCTGAGAGAGCATTCACTTCAAAGGGAATCTCTTGTTCTTCCAACCACTTACAAGCTTTTTCCATAACAGGTAGATCGCTTGTAGAACCCATGATAATACTAACTAATGGCTTCATATTCTTAATGTATTAAGTGTATATTCTTTATTTGTATTGTATGTATATCTTATTAAGAGAGTTCCTCCTCTCTGTCAGTCAGACGTTTATTTCTTCATAGTGGGTAGTCTTCTCGACCCTTATACATTCTATATAAGGATGATAGTAACGAACGAACAGATGATACCTAAGAAGAAACCCGATGCCACTTGCTCCAATGAATGTTGCCTGAGAATCATTCTGCTGCTACCTACAAAGCCTGAAACGATGAGCGTAAGACAAAGCCACCACATCGGATTGAAGTTGAATAGCAGTGAAAAAGCTATCAAAGAACCTGTCACACCACCGATAGCTGCCGTATGTGTTGATATCTTCCACCACACGTTAATGATAGCACATAGAATCTGTATCACCAATGCCACGATGAGTATTGAGGTCAGCATGTGAGGCAGGTGTAGGATGTTCATGATATAGAAGCACGTGAAGTAGCAAAGAATAGAAATCACGTAAGGAACCATTCTTCGCTCTCTTTGTCCTAATTGGATAGGTGTCCAACCATGGTACTCACGGTAGATATGGATGAGTAAGGTAGGGATAAGCACTGTAAAAGCGTAAACCAAAAAGACATACGACAGCTTTGCCTGCCATGGGAACATACTAAGATAGCTAAAAGTAAAGATAGCCAATATGCCCACAACGGGTAAATAGAATGGTGTGAGAACCATACTCACAACCCTTGCTGTTAATATAATGTTCTTTTCGTTCATACTTTAACACCTAACACCTAACATCCAACACCTAATTACATCACTCCTTCCTCAGTCTTGCCACAGGTAATCCGAGTTGTTCGCGGTACTTAGCAACAGTGCGGCGAGCTATTGGGAAGCCCTTTTCTTTCATCACCTTTGCAAGCGCATCATCACTGAGCGGCTTACGTTTGTCCTCTTTGTCGATTACTTCTTTGAGTGCCAACTTGATTTTACGAGTAGACATTTCCTCGCCATCTTCCGTTGTATAGCTATCAGTGAAGAAGAAACGCAGAGGGAATGTACCCCATCGTGTCTGTGCATACTTGATGTTGCTCACACGTGATATGGTAGAGATGTCTAATCCTGTACGGTCGGCAATGTCTTTAAGAATCATTGGTTTGAGGTCAGCCTCATCTCCATCTTGGAAGAATTTACGCTGAATATCGATGATAGCCTTCATCGTCACCTGTAAGGTATGGCGTCTTTGCTTTACCGCTTCGATAAATCCTTGTGCCTTTTCCACCTTCTCTTTGGCATAAAGCAACGCCTCCTTCTCCTGTCGATTCATACCAGCTTTGTTGTTTCGGTAGGTCTCCATCATATCGTTGAAGGCCTGCGAAACGTGCAACTCTGGTAGATTGCCGTGGTTTAAGCTGAAAGTAACAGTACCATCATCCTCTGTGTCAATGATAAAGTCAGGTGTTATCTGTTGCAGGTTACGTCCTTGTGTCTCCCCCATAGACGACCCCGGCTTCGGATTTAACTTACGAATCTCACGCTGTAGCGCCTCTACTTGAAGGTCAGACAGCGACAGTGCGCTTTGAATCTTATCCCAATGCTTCTTTTTGAAAGCATCGAAATGATGTGAAAGGATGTTGTAGATGTATTTATACAGATGACTGTCTTTCTCCCACTCACCGTTCTCGACCTTTCGGTCTATCTGTAACAAGAGACATTCTTGCAAGTCTCTTGCACCGATACCAGCTGGGTCAAAGTCCTGCAGAATCTTCAGTACCTCTTCTAATTCCTTAGTTGACGCATCAATTCCATAGTAGATTGCCAACTCATCGCTGATACTATCGAGGTCTTTTCGCAAGAGTCCGTCATCATCAAGACTACCGATAAGATACTCCAAGATACTCTTCTGCCTTTCAGTAAGCTCTCTTTCTCCCACCTGCTCATTGAGTTTATCGATGAAAGATGTTGTATCTCCATACACAATCTCCTCATATTCAGCATTATTTCGTTGCTGTCTTGAATCGTATGTAGGAAGATCATCATCCGAACGCATACGCTCCAGTGCCGAGTCGAGCGCATCTTGTCGTTCTTCTCGTTCCTGAAGTGTGTCGAAATCATCGTCTTCTGAATGCTCTACAGTATCGTTGTTGTCAATGCTATCGGTCTCCTCCCCTCCTGCTTCTAAGGCAGGATTATCGTCGAGTTCAGCATTAACACTTTCCTCTAATTCTGTCAGTGGCATCTCCAACAACTTTACTTGCAGCATCTGCTGTTGTGAGAGACGCTGCACCTGTTGCTGTTTCTGGGTCTGAATCTGTACTTGTTCCTGTGCCATTGTTTACCTGAATTGTGCTACAAAAGTACTAAAAAACAAGTACAATCAAGTGAAATATTCCCTTAATTGTGCTGCTAAGGCAGAAAGTTTCTGTGGGTTATCATTTCCATAACGGTTCCACACCTCCTGACAAGATGGTAGTAAAGGGGAGATAAGGAGGTCGTCACGATTGAGATAAGGGTCGCAGAATTGAAACACATCCATCACCTCAACTATCATTCGTGGTTTTATTTTCATCAGCTTGGCCAGTTCTATGACCTCTGGTGTCTCCTCAACCATCGTAATAGGGGTGAGTCGGAAATAAAGGTCGAGAATCATAATGAGCATGAAGGGCCTCAGCTCTGTGTCGTCGGCCACTGGAAGGAAGTCATGTTCAAATGTTTCACGCACCTTCACACCATCGTAGAACTCCCTTGGTTGGCCAAATCCCTTCATCGAACGCAGTTTCTTTACGTCTTTGTTGAGCTTTCTTGTATTCTCTCCATACGTCTCCCAAATCAGATGAATGATGGGCATATCACGGTGTCGCAACTTAAAAAGCTGTTCATAGAGGTTCTTTGGTGGTATGTGTAGTTCCAAGCTGAGGTCTACCAACGCACGTGAATACATCGGTTTCATTCCCTCTGGCTTTTTAAGATAAAGCTGTAGGAGTAGTAGCCAGTAGTCGTCAGACCATAAAGGATGTGTTGCCATAAGCGTAAAATATCCACTCTTACTCCTCTCTTTCGAGTAGAGAAGGAGGAGAAATACTTGTCTAAAGGGTATCTATATTTGTCTTTCGCAAAGATACTCCTTTTTATTATAATGGCAAAAGATAGTGGCAGAAAGTTAATGAGTTAACGGATTGACGGGTTAACAAGTGATGTCTATCTGCCTTCTACAAACCACTTATTCCCTATTAGGCTTATTAGGCTAATTAGCCTAATAAGCCTAATAGGGCTAATAGCCTGTTACTTTGTCATAACTTTTCACATCATGATTTTGAATACATGCTCTTTTGGCTTCTAAAAGACGCCCTTTTGGCTTGCAGAAGACGCCCTTTAAGACCCTTACTAACGCCCTTTTGAAGTCCAATTAAGCACCTTTTACTTATTACTTTATAACTGATTGATTTCCTTATGGTTGCAAACCTGCTTCTTATATGTGTTTTTGCCGTTATTTATTGATGTTTTCTTTGAAATTATGTAATGATTTTTCAAATCCTTATCTACCTATTTTCGAAGTCTAAAAAGAAATGATTTTCAATGTCAGAGGATGATAAGAGGACATAAAGTTGATTGTCTTAGCCATGGTTTTTGTTTAATGAGTAACTTCGATTCTTCCGTTAAAGCGATACGAAAAGTATCCACACATTTAACGGAAGAACCTAAAAATAGGTGCGTTAAGTTGCTGTGTATGCAGTCCTAACGATCTGTTTCTACTTCTTTCCTCCACCCACTAAGTCATCATTCTGAATGCTTCGTTCTGCCTTCTTAACGTTTGCTTTTAACTTACCAAAGCTCCATGAAAATCCGATATTAAAGTATCGAGGGTACATAACGGAGCGTTCATAACCAGTATAATCGCCTCGAACGATACGATAGGTACTTGATCTTTCTTTGATGAAAGGTGATTCTGCTGATAAAGATACTGTTAGCTTATCTTTTAAAAAGCGACGTGTCAAGGTGAAATCATAGTAGAACCAATGCCCCTCAATGGCATACGGATTGTAAACTCTGTTGCCATATTCACCTCCAATACTGGTTGTCACCGTTAATTTCCATGGTATTTTCTGCTCCCAATTAAAGTAGATACCACCACCGCATCCGCTGTTCTTGAGATAAGGTGTGGGTAAGGTGATTCGGGCATAACGCATGGAAGCATTGAGTGTAAACGATGTTCCAGTTAATGGAGTCCATTCTGTGTAGGATGAAATACCGAATATTTTACTTTTCAGAATGTTCTGAAAGGTAGAAACATCTTTACGATTCTGTTCATACAAGATACGACCTATACCATTGTTGGTAAATGAATAATAGGGACTTAATTGCAAAGTAAGTTTTGAAGTAACCAACATATACACAAGTTGTAGCTTTTGATTGCGACTGCTTCCTAAGTTTGCATTACCGAAAGAGACTGCCGTTGGTGTGCTAATGATGGCTGGATTGAGATAGCCGATGCCAGGTCTGTTGATGCTGGTATTATAGCTAAACTTCAGTGTTTGACCATCGCTAATCTTGTATTGTAGGCTTGCTGATGGTACCCAGTCATTGAGATTAGCATGGTAATCGGCATTACTACCATCGGGATAGGATGCTTTCATGCGAGTAAACTCGTATCTCAATCCTGCACGGGCAGCCCATTTGCCAGCGGTGAAGATATATGAGAGGTAGGCAGCAGCCACTTGTGCGTTATGCTTGAACTTACTTTCCATGTCAGGGGTAGTCCCTTGATAGTCCATTAATGACGTACTATTGTTGTAACGAAGGATATATTTTGTTCCACTTTCTATCTTATGGTGTTTTCCAAATGGTCGTACATAGTCAATCTGGAAGGTATGTTCTGTGAAGCGTTCACGGGTGTTCCGGTCGTAACTTGTATAGCTGACAGGGAAGTTTACCATATTGCTATATGCCTGACGGAATGTAGTGTGCTGTCGTGTGGCAGCTAACATATAAGAGAGTGTAAGCACTTCTCCATCTAAATGGGTCTTGTGTTGATAGTCAAAACGTCCTCCAAGATTAACATATGAGTAACCCGGTGTGGTCATATCATTATTGAATTTGTAAATCAGTTGGTTATTCTTGTCCCACCGTTCATTCGTGCTCTGTGTGTTAGCATCGGCTTTATAGCCGAAGAAATTGGTTGATGCGGTCATCAGATTGAGTGAGTCAATCTCGTAACTGGCATTGATATTGCCGAAATGTATTGTTGCACCCGTGCTGTTTTTACCATATTCATGCGTGTGTTCGCCAGTCTTAACGTAGTTGTAGGCTTCCTCTCTATAATTTTCTGTCTGTTTCTTGTTCTGATCTGCATAGTTATAATTGACGGATGTCGTAAGCTTTCCCACCTTTGTTGTTAGATAAGTACCAAGCCTTACAGAGCCGTGAGTGTCGACATCAGAGTTTACATTGCCTGATATTCCTTGTAGTTTAGTATTGCTCATCATGACGATGTTGAGGATAGCTGTAGTCCCTTCAGCATCATACTTGGCACCGGGATCAGTGATAACCTCAATCCTTTTGATCGTAGAAGCAGGTATTGCCTTGAGAATATCCTTAAGGTTCTGCCCTGAAAGACTTGGGTCAGGATGTCCGTTCCTATACACCTTAAAACTTGTAGAGCCTTGAACCCTGATGTTTTCTTGTCCGTCAACGGTGACAAGGGGTATTTTCTTGAGTACTTCTAAGGTCGTCTTTGTCTGTGCTGTCTTGTCATGTTGCACGTCATACGTTAGCTTGTCAATATCATTCTTGATAAGCTGGCGCCTTTGTGCTACGACGACTTCCTCCAACTTCTGTGTCTTTGTGGAGTCTGTTTTAGTTGTATTCTGGGCTGATAGGGCTGTTGCAGAGATGCAAGCAGTGAGTAATAGTATTGATTTATTCCACATAGTCAAAGCGTTAAGTTTATAGTTATCAATATGATGCAAATATATGTTTTTTCTTAATAAGTTGCAATTTATTTCAAAAGTATTTTTACATTCTTGTCCTTATGTCCCATATTTTAATCCTTTTTAGTGCTTTTTATTTATTAATATGCAAGAAGATTACAATACAGAAATGTGCATAGTGTTCGGTTAGAAAGTAGATTGTTAAACAGAATGAATCCTCTTTTAATATATTGATTAATAGGGGTTTGATAAGATTTTGTCTATATCTGTATGTCAATAGAGCCTTACCAATGGTTTAATGTAACAACAAAACGCCCTGTCCCTACCCTTAACGACTGACGTATTGAGGCTTAGCACAAGTGGTGCTGAGGCTCCGCACCAATGGTGCGAACGCTTCGCACGGGTGGTGCGGAGGAGTGAAAGTTATGCAATATGCAGTTGAGATAAGAGCTGTTTATCGTTATAAAGGGTTTATTCTAGCCTAAGTAAACAAAGAATATTATATTTTTTCGTTCTATAATTCCCATCGAAACGAAGTGTTTTACGGAAACTTTTTGTAAATTTGCACATTAGTTATAATAGAAAATAAGAATGGAATACAACTTCATAGACATTGAGAAGAAATGGCAACAGAAGTGGGTTGAGAATAAGACCTACAAAGTTGTTGAAGACGAGAACAAGCAGAAGTTCTATGTGCTTAATATGTTCCCTTATCCATCAGGAGCTGGATTGCACGTTGGACACCCATTGGGTTATATTGCAAGTGACATCTATGCACGCTATAAGCGACTGAAGGGTTTCAACGTGTTGAACCCTATGGGATATGATGCTTACGGACTTCCTGCTGAGCAGTATGCCATTCAGACGGGTCAGCATCCACAGCTGACAACCGACACGAACATTGCTCGTTATCGTGAGCAGTTGGATAAGATAGGTTTCAGTTTCGACTGGGATCGTGAGGTACGCACCTGTGACCCACGTTATTATCACTGGACACAGTGGGCTTTCGAGCGTATGTTCGAGTCTTATTATGACTATACACAACAGAAGGCATTGCCTATTAAGGACCTTGTTCGCCACTTTGAGGAAGAAGGAACACTGAACCTTAATGTCGCACAGAGTGAGGAACTGATTTTCTCAGCACGTGACTGGTCGAGCATGGACGAGCAGGAACAGCAGGAGAAGTTAATGAACTATCGTATTGCTTACCTCGGTGAGACGATGGTAAACTGGTGTCCGGGACTCGGCACAGTGCTTGCCAATGACGAGGTTGTCAATGGTGTGAGTGAGCGTGGAGGCTATCCTGTCGTACAGAAGTTGATGAAGCAGTGGTGTCTTCGTGTGTCTGCCTATTCACAGCGATTGCTTGATGGATTGGAGACTGTCAACTGGTCTGACTCTATTAAAGAGACACAGAAGAACTGGATTGGTCGTTCTGAGGGTACAGAGGTTGAATTCAAGTACCAGACTCCAGTAGCAGATGGAGGTCAGAAAGAGGGTAAGTTCACGATCTTTACCACGCGTGCTGATACGATGTTTGGTGTTAGCTTCATGGTATTGGCACCAGAGTCAGAACTCGTTGCAGAGCTTACTTCAGAGGCTCAGAAGGCTGAGGTAGAGGAGTATTTGGCGTATGTAAAGAAGCGCACAGAGCTGGAGCGCATGTCTGACCGTAAGGTAACAGGTGTCTTCTCAGGCTCATACGGTATCAATCCATTCACTGGCGAGCAGATTCCTATTTGGATTTCAGAGTATGTTTTGGCTGGATATGGAACAGGAGCGATTATGGCTGTACCTGCTCACGACAGTCGTGACTATGCCTTTGCAAAGCATTTCAACCTCCCAATCATCCCATTGATTGAGGGTGCTGATGTCTCAGAAGAGAGCTTTGATGCAAAGGAAGGAATCGTAACCAACTCTCCTGCTGCAGGAAAAGAGAGCATGGACGGCTTCTCTCTCAATGGTCTTACGGTGAAGGAGGCTATTGCCAAGACCAAGCAGTTTGTTACTGAGAAGGGTATCGGTCGTGTGAAGGTGAACTATCGTCTGCGTGATGCTATCTTCTCACGCCAGCGTTACTGGGGTGAACCATTCCCTGTCTATTACAAGCAGGGAATGCCTTACATGATACCAGAGGAGTGTTTGCCTCTTGAACTGCCTGAAATCGACAAGTACGAACCAACAGAAAGCGGCGAACCACCATTGGGTCGTGCAAAGGTTTGGGCTTGGAATGAGGCTGAGCGTAAGGTTGTTGAGAAGTCATTGGTTGACGATAAGACCGTATTCCCATTGGAGTTGAATACGATGCCGGGCTTTGCTGGTAGTTCAGCATACTATCTTCGCTATATGGACCCACACAATGACGAAGCACTTGTGGGTAAAAAGGCAGACGAGTATTGGCAGAATGTAGACCTTTATGTCGGTGGTACCGAACATGCAACAGGTCACTTGATTTACAGTCGTTTCTGGAATAAGTTCCTCTTCGACTGTGGTTGCAGCTGTAAGGAGGAGCCTTTCGAGAAGTTGGTGAACCAAGGAATGATCCAAGGACGCTCTAACTTCGTTTATCGTATCAATTCTGACGACCACTCAAAGGCACCAGTCTTTGTCAGCTTAGGTCAGAAAGACAAGTATGATACTACTCCTATCCATGTTGATGTCAATATCGTTCATGCTGATGTATTGGATGTTGAGGCTTTCAAGGCATGGCGTCCAGAGTATAACAATGCTGAATTCATCTTCGAAGATGGTACATCATCATCAGATCTCATCACCACCCACCACCCAACACCCCCCACCTACAAATGCGGTTGGGCGGTAGAGAAGATGTCAAAGTCAATGTTCAACGTTGTCAATCCAGATGTTATTGTTGAGCAGTATGGCGCAGACACACTCCGTCTTTACGAAATGTTCCTTGGTCCTGTAGAGGCAAGTAAGCCTTGGGATACCAATGGTATCGATGGTTGTTTCCGTTTCTTGAAGAAGTTCTGGAAGCTTTATCAGCAGGAACTCAACGATGATGAGCCTTCAAAGGATTCATTGAAGAGCGTTCATAAGCTTATCAAGAAGGTGACAGGCGATATTGAGCAGTTCTCTTACAACACAGCTGTTTCAGCGTTTATGATTTGTGTCAACGAACTCGGACAGCAGAAGTGTGCTAATCGTGAACTATTGAAGAAGATGGTTATTGTCATCGCTCCATTCGCACCTCACATGGCAGAAGAACTGTGGGAGCAGTTGGGTGGTGAGACAAAGAGTGTCTTCGATGCTGAATGGCCAGCATGGGACGAGTCTTATCTCGTAGAAAATGAGGTGCAGCTGACTGTATCTTTCAATGGTAAGGCACGTTTCCAGATGACTTTCCCAGCTGATGCAACGAAGGAAGATATTGAGAAGAAGGCTTTAGAAGACGAACGAAGCCAGCACTATATCGACGGTAAGACAATCGTAAAGATAATCGTTGTGCCGAAGAAGATTATCAATATCGTTTGCAAATAACTATTCAATAAACCATAGAAGAGGCTGTATGGAAACAGGGCTGTTGGCTTGTTTCTCTATAAGCGGGAGCCATCTACGAAAGTGAGGTGCGTTTGTGAAGAACCGCTACAGCTGTGTTTCGATACATCCTCTTCATTATAACCATTCTAAGAGCCTATGACTATTGATCAACAACTTATCCGATCTGAAGCCAAAGATTATTTTTTCTTGACCGTTGGCTTACTTATCTATGCAGCAGCCTTTACCATCTTCCTCATGCCTTATGAGATTGTTACGGGCGGAGTGACGGGTATGTCGGCTGTTATCTACTATGCTACAGGCTTTAAGATACAAAACACTTATATCATCATCAATGTCTCCTTGCTGATTGTTGCACTGAAGATATTGGGCTTTAAGTTCTTGATGAAGACCATCTATGCCATCTTTGCCCTTTATTTTATGCTTATCTTTGCACAGGACTTGATGCCGAAAGATTCCGCAGGGCACTTGGTCAAGATGCTTGGTGAGGACCAGGCTTTTATGTCATTGATAATAGGTTGCTGTCTAACGGGTACGGGATTGGCTATTGTCTTCCTAAATAATGGAAGTACGGGAGGTACGGATATCATTGCTGCCTGCGTCAATAAGTATCATGATATCTCGTTAGGACAAGTCTTAATGGGCGTCGATATTCTGATTGTGGGTAGCTGTTTGTTCTTTCCTCAGTTTGGTGATGTCATGGAACGCTTGCATAAGATGGTCTTTGGTTACTGTACGATGTTCATCGAGTGTTTTATGTTAGACCACGTGATGAATATGAGGCGCGAGTCAGTACAGTTCATGATCTTCTCTTGGAAACATGAAGAAATAGCCAAAGCGATTGTTGAGGAGACCGAGCATGCGCTGACTATCCTTGACGGACACGGCTGGTATACTGGCAATGATATGAAGGTTATCTGCTTGTTGGCAAAGCGTAACGAGAGTAAAACTATCTTCCGTATCATCAAGATGGTTGACCCTACCGCCTTTGTAAGCCAGAGTTCGGTTATCGGTGTCTATGGTGAAGGCTTTGATCAGATAAAGATTAAGGCTAAAAAGGAAATGAAAAAGCAGGAAAAGAAGTTGGCTGAAGCCATGAAAAAGCCTGCGAATGAACAGAAATAAATAAGCAGAAGGGCTGTGTTCCACATGCTATACCACAGGGACACATGACTCGTGTGTTCAATGGCTGTAATCTTTTGCGAGCACATGAGTGGTGGGTCCCTGTCGTGTTGACAAGGGTCTTGATGTGATAACATAGTTTTTTCATAGTAAGGAAAGGATTTACGAAGATGAAAATAGTATTTGCAACGAATAATAAACATAAGCTCGAGGAGATTAAGGACATCCTTGGAAAGGACTTTGAAATCGTCTCCTTGGCTGAAATAGGCTGTCATGAGGATATCCCTGAGACTGGAGCAACACTGGAAGAGAATGCACGTCAGAAGTCTTCTTACGTCGTTGAACATTACGGTCAGAACTGTTTTGCTGATGATACAGGACTTGAGGTGGAGGCGCTCAGTGGTGAACCCGGTGTACATTCAGCTCGTTATGCAGAGGGAACCGACCACGATAGCGAGGCGAATATGCGTAAGCTATTGGCAAACTTAGAAGGGAAAGCCAATCGTAAAGCCTGCTTTCGCACCATTATCTCACTTATCATTGATGGTGTAGAACATCAGTTTGAAGGTAAGGTAGAGGGTAGAATCGCTACAGAGAAGCATGGTACAGAGGGCTTCGGGTACGACCCTATCTTCATTCCAGAGGGTTATGACAAGAGCTTTGCAGAGTTGGGTGAGGAGATAAAGAACCAGATTTCTCATCGTGCAAGGGCTGTAAAGAAGTTAGCAGAGTACTTGATAACGCTGAAAAACTAAAAGAATAAGAGGTGAAAAGAGGCTTTTCAAGAATGGAGGAGGTAGGAAAGTAAAATGCTAAAAAGAGCCTTTTACACTTTGAGAAATCCCCTTTATCGAATTATTTTCATGAAAAAAAATTGAAGGCGGGAGTTCTCTATACCATTAATAGGCTGTTATAAAGGCAGAGGAGGACTATGTCAACCATCTTGATAAGTCTTCCTTTGGAGCCAGATAGCGTAAGTATCGCCTATAAGGAATATGTATTTAATCATTTGATAGCCGTTATGTTGTCTATTCTTCTTCCCGTTTACAATTGCAGCTGTGTAGCTTTGGTGACAGAGTTACAGCGACAGTGCGTGGAATGTGGTACTGAATTTGAGATTATTGTAGCTGATGATGGCTCTTCTGTGGCAAGCTATATAGAGCATAACTTACGTATAGAGAGGTTGGATGGGGTACGTTATATAACAAGAAAGCAGAACGTTGGGCGTTCAGCTATCCGTAATTTCCTTATTTCGCAAGCACAAGGAGAGTGGTTTCTCTTCATAGATGGAGATCTAACATTAGACAATTCACACTTTATTCATCGTTATCTGCAGGCCAAAAGGAATGTTGTTGTAGGTGGAATAAGGATAGGAGGAGACCTAAACAGGTGGAAAGACAACCTTAGATACCGCTATGAGAAGGCGTATGAACAGAAGAATACACCGCAAGACAGGCAGTGTCATGCTACAAAACACTTTCGTACGACAAACTTCTTAGCACATAAAGACATCATGACGGAACATTCTTTTGATGAGAATTTCGTCCAATACGGCTATGAAGATGTACTCTTTGGTAAGTCACTTGCCATGGATCATATAGCAATCACACATATTGATAACCCCATAACACTTGATTTCTTTGAATCAAACAGTGAGTTCTTAGATAAAACAGAACAGTCTCTTCGCACACTATATACCTTCCGTAACCAACTGAAAGGTTATTCTAAACTGCTTGAAACTGCTGAGAAAATAAAGAAACTACACCTACAAAAGCTGGTTAATGCAGCTTATTTCCTTGTAGGACAACGCATAAAGAAACATCTTCAAGGCAATAATCCCAGTATTTTCTTGTTTAATGTATACAAACTGATGTATTATATCCATCACGAAAAGAATACTCTATGACAATAAAACGATATCTCTTAGTTGCGGCTTTCATCTTGTTAGCTTACTGTAATGCCCTTGCTGGCGGTGTAGGAACATGGAAGAATTATCTTGCTTACAGTGATGTACAGTGGGTTGAAGAAGGAAGTAACAAGTTGTATGTGCTTGCTTCCAATAGCCTTTATACCTATAACAAGAACGATCAGAGTATAAAGACCTACGATAAGGTCAATGGTTTGAACGATACGGATATCCGGTTTATAGGCTGGAACAAGTCTGCTCGTAGGTTGGTTATCGTCTATTCGGATAATAATATCGACCTGCTGGACGAGAGAGGGAATGTTCTTAATGTGCCAGACTACTACTTAAAGACCTCAATGGAGGACAAGACTGTTAATGGTATTGATATGTATGGTGGCTATTGTTACCTTTCTACGGGTTTTGGACTTGCCAAACTCAATGTTTCTAAGGCGGAGATAAGCGATAGTTATAAGCTCTTTTTCCCTGTTAATTACAGCTATATTGAGGGCAAGTATATCTATGCTGCCAGTCGTAGTAAGGGACTTTATCGTGCTGACTTGGCTGCTAATCTCCTCGACAGAAACAACTGGACGAACGTAGGAGGGTTTGTAGAGCGGTCACGAAGTGTTGATGCTACCCTATTGGCACAGGCTAAGTCGCTTCGTCCCGGCGGTCCAGAGCGTAACACCTTTGTATGGACTACCTTCATTAATAACCGTCTTTATGGTACCGGAGGGAACTTTAATCCTACTGCTAATAACTGGGAGAATCCAGGTATAGTACAGGTGTTAGAGGGTGATGAATGGACCTTTTTCGAGGATAATTTATCGACTCGAACGGGTTATGTCTATATAGGGACAAAGGCCGTGGCGATAGACCCTCATGATGGTAATCATGTGTTTGTAGGTACACGAACAGGCCTCTATGAGTTCAGATTGGGTAAGATGGTAGCCTTCTATAACAAGGATAATAGCATTCTACAAGGAGCCATAGACAGAGGTAAACAGCTTGGGAATGAATATGTACTTGTCTATGGTCTGGCTTACGATAGAGATGGTAATCTATGGGTACTCAATAACCAAACGAAGAAAGAAAACCTTATTCGTGTGTCAAAAGATGGGCTGATGACATCCTTTAGTAAACCTGAGCTGATGAAAGATGGTGTGGGGCTCTCTGGCTTGTCACAGATGCGTTTGGACAGTCACAACCTCCTTTGGTTCTGTAATGACTACTGGATTCAACCGGGATTGTTCTCTTATGATCCTAAAAAAGATAAACTTAATGCTTATACTCGATTTGTCAATGAGGACGGTTCTAACGTCGATATTACTGCTGTTCATTGCTGGGCAGAGGACTTAGAACACAATATCTGGGTGGGAACAACGGCTGGTCCGATGGTCCTTCAGCGGTCTCAAATGAACGACCAAGAGAACTATCGCTTCATACAAGTTAAGGTTCCGCGTAACGATGGAACCAATCTTGCAGACTATCTCCTTGCTGGCTTGGATATTACTGCTATGGCTGTTGATGGCGGAGGACGTAAGTGGTTTGGTACGAAGGGCAATGGTGTCTATCTTATCAGTGCGGATAATATGACGCAGTTGCAGCACTTTACCACTACTAACAGCCCTTTACTCTCTAACACTATTCAGTCTATTTCCCTCAATGACGCCACTGGTGAGGTGTTCTTTGCTACTGATAATGGTCTCTGTTCCTATATGAGTGATGCTACAAGGGCTGTTGACTCGCCTAATGATGAGACTACATACGCTTACCCAAATCCTGTGAAACCAGGTTATACAGGGCCCATCACGATAGTTGGTTTGTCGTTGAATGCGAATGTGAAGATTGTAACAACGAATGGAGTCCTCGTTGCTGAAGGTACCAGCAATGGTGGTTCTTTCGTTTGGGATGGTAAGGATAGGAACGGAAAGCGTGTTGCATCAGGTGTTTATATGGTACAGACTGCCGATGAGAATGGCGATAACGGAACCGTTTGTAAGGTCGCAATCGTTAATTGATGATGTCAATGAAAGGACAGATAGGGCGTAACCCAATCTTTTGGATACTACTGACTGCTCCGTTGGCATTGCTGTTGCTTTGTCAACTTCAGCCTACCTTTGATGATTGGACCTACTATACCGTACCGCAGACAGAGCCTCTTACGCTTCAAAATCTGCTCCCTGATGGTAATTATTGGCGCCCTTTTGATGTACTCTTTGGGCATCTTCTCGGACTTAATTACCGACTTTTTCCCTTCTTAAACCATTTTTTCATCCTATTGGGGCATATCCTTAACACATGGTTGGTCTATAGGATTCTGCAATGGTTTAGGGTTAGTACGTTGTCACGCAACCTATCCGTCGTTTTCTTTTATTTGTCGTCAGGCACCTTGGGGGCGGTCCTAAATATTGATTCACTAAACCAAGTCTATTCGCTTCTATGGGGACTTCTTGCCTTATATAGCTACATCAGCCTGTTTGGATATCGAAAGCTTGCCTTGTGGTTACTCTGTTCTCTGCTATCTGTCTTCGCTAAAGAGTCAGGCTATATTT
The DNA here is from genome assembly GCF_000224595.1 of Prevotella sp. C561. NCBI lineage: Bacteria > Pseudomonadati > Bacteroidota > Bacteroidia > Bacteroidales > Prevotellaceae > Prevotella > Prevotella sp. C561. The sequence continues at coordinate 97,481 of NZ_JH114149.1, forward strand.
GGTTTGCTTTCCCACCCTTCGTCGTGTGGAGTACAGGAAAAGACTGTTTTAAGCATACGCTAAAGCAGCTTCTTTGTGGCTGTCTTGTGTTTGTCTTTTATCTTGTTTGCCGTATTTTGCTGACTGATAGTTTTCATTTTGAGAACAATGCGTACATGGTTTTTACTGCAAAACAGCTATTACGCAATCTTTGTTTACTGTTAGGAATGTCCTTCTACCCTATCGATTATGCCAGTCTTATCCATTCGCAACATCGCCATCTTGTAGTTGTTGTAATCACAGGGCTCCTCCCCCTACCCTTTCTTTGGCTCCTACTGCGTTCTTTTAGGCTACAGAAAACACTCGTAGTACTGCTTTTATCTTTCTTTATTGGGGCTTTCGTAAATCTTATGACAGTCTTCTCAATGATGCACTGTTATGCTGTCCTGCCTTTTGTAACGCTGATGATAGCCCTACTATGCGAACGCATTAAGAACAGACAAGCCCTGTTTTTATCAGCTTTGCTCTACCTTTTGACAGCTACCTTTACCCTACTCCATCACGGTTATGCCTCTTGGCTATCGGGAAATACGGGCGAACGGATGGCAAAGAGTATCGTTAGTCAATGCGACCGACCAGTAAACAAGGTGATGGTGATACATTTAAATACAGGCGAAACAAAATATTCTTCTTTCTGGGTGATTCCCTTCGAGGCTTTTGGATGGGGTTATTCTGTCCCTCAACAGACTGGTTATCAATGGCCAAAAACTATCCTTAACGAAGAGATAACAAACAGAAATCAGTTGAAATCTTTGCTTCCAAAGGCTGAGAAAACCGGTTGTGATGGTGTTTGGTATGCTGAAGGCGAACAGATAAAACGCTTGAAATAAGACAAAAGAAAGCTGAAAATCGCAATCTTCGTATGTATGCTATCTTCTTGGTAACACTTGACAAGGACGGATATGTTGTTGTTTCTCTATTTTTAACGCCATGTTAATGGTTCCTATTGAGTGCTGTCTGTCTTATTCTTTGGCTTCCTAAGCACTCCTTATAGGTCTTTTGATGTCTCTTTCCCCATGTTTACTCAATAGCCGAACAGTGTGATATAAACTTGAACTGATACGCTTTATCGAATTATTTTCATGAAGAGAAAGAATTTTTTTCATGACAAGAAATATTTATTTTCATGAAGAAAAATATTTTTTTTCATGAAAATAAATTCATGAAAAGAAATCTTATGGGTTGTTTACCTTACTTTTATCACACCTAAAAGCCTATTTCGAGGTGTTTGTTGATACTTGTATGCAATATTGATGAGGGTTGAAAGTAACTGATTTACTTGCTTTTATCAATAAAAGAGAGTATCTTTGCAAAATAAAGTAATGACTATTACGGTAATAGCTATTACTAAAAAGGAATGTTTATGAGGTTTTATGATAGAATTAATGAACTAAAACTGCTCTCTGATGTAGAGCTATTGAGCCACCAAGAGGCCCAAATGACGGTGCTGATTGGTCGTAGACGTATTGGCAAGACCGAGCTTACCTTGAAGAGTGGAGAGCGCCTTACGCTGCTTTATTTCTTCGTAGCACGTAAGTCGGAAGCACTGTTGTGTGATGATTTTCGTGCTGTGATAGAAGAGACACTGCAGGTTCCTATTGGACGATATACATCTTTTTCAAAGCTCTTTCATCATGTGATGGAATTGTCTAAGACACGTGCTTTCACTTTAATCATCGATGAGTTTCAGGACTTCGGGCGTGTTAATTCCTCTATATTCAGTGAGTTACAACGTGAGTGGGACTTGAATAAGGGTGGAAGTCACCTTAATTTGATAGTTAGTGGTTCGATTTATTCGATGATGCATAAGCTATTTGAGGATAGTAGAGAGCCACTTTTCTCACGTGCAGGACGCATTATTAATCTGCAGCCTTTTACTACTGACACCTTAAAGGAGATTCTTCGTGACTTTAATCCATCCTATACTGCAGAGGACTTGTTGGCACTCTTCACTGTATCGGGCGGGGTAGCATGGTATATCAGTTTACTGATGGATAACAAGCGGACGGTAAGAAAGACGATATACAGTATGCTTACGGAGGTCAATTCGCCTTTTATCAATGAGGGTAAGAACGTTTTGATAGAGGAGTTTGGGGCTGATTATTCCATTTACTTTTCTATTCTTATTTGTATATCTGAGGGTCAACTTATGCGTAAAGAGATAGAGAATAAGATCGGAATGGAGTCCAGTGGCATTGGAAGCTACCTTGAACGACTGGAGAAGTATTATGGTTTGATAGAACGTCATCAGCCTATTTTCGCAAAGAGTAATTCTCGGAAGGTGCGCTACACACTATGCGATAATTTTCTTACATTGTGGTTTCGTTTCTTCTTCAAGTATCAGGCTTTCGTTGAGAATGGTGCTTTGAAGCAACTTGCACGCCTTATCGAACGTGATATCAACATGCTTGAAGGCTTCATGTTAGAAAGGTATTTTGAGCGTAAACTGCGTGAGACAGGTGATTATACACGGATAGGAAAGTACTGGGACCGCAAGGGCGAGAATGAAATAGACCTTATTGCAGTGAACGAAATAGATAAGGTTGCATGGGTGTATGAGGTGAAACGCAATGCTAACAAATATGACGAGGCTATCCTTCGGGCTAAGGTAGATAATCTATTGCAGAACTGTTCAGAGCTTCGGACCTATAAGTTAAGTCTTGGTTGTTTATCTTTGGACGATATGTAGATAATTGGTTTGACCATTACACAGGGATATATATAAGAATTAAAAATGCCCTCGTCGACCCTAAAACTTAATAGAGTAGGGGATAGACGAGGGCGTTTATGGGTATTGATAGGTTGTGATAAACCAGCGTTTCGTGCGTTATTATTTCTATTGTCTCTAATGAGCTGTGTTGATGAGGTCGGCAGGTAGAGGGATATCAAGACTGCGAGCGCGTTCGGCATTACGCCTCTTTATCTTGCGCTGGGCATCAGCCTTCTGCTTTGTTATGGCTCCCGGCTTCTGCTTGTAGAGTGGGAGTAGACGCGGATTCCACGTACCCTGTACGTCACGCTTGGCCTTACACTCGATAGACTTGGGGTAGTAATAGACGGCTTCGGGCTGTCGCTGGGTCGCATAATCACCTGTATCCCATCTACCATTGTCGTTTTCATCGACGATGACACGTAGGTAGTAGACCCCAGGCTTTACGTAGTGGAAGGTCGCTTGATTGTTCTTTGCATACGTCTCCTTCACTGGCTTGTCGCTTTCATTGAGTAGTTGCAATAGACAATTCTTACCTTCCATGCCCTGTAAGGTCATCATCAACGTGCCATACTCGTCTATTGACGGGATACGGATGCCCTGTTTATACTTTGCAGACACCTTTCCATAGATATCCGTGAAGGCTGCTGAGTCGACCTCAAGACTATATTCATGACCCGGATCCCAGGTGCTGACGAGTTTCATTAACCGTGGTCTACCAGGTTCGGCACCGAAGCTGTATTTCGCTCGATACCACATAGAGTCTATCTTCTCATAGAGATGTATCTTGGAGGTATCGGTCTTTTCAAGTGGAGTAGGGAGCTCGAACGTTGGGTTTTGGTCTGGGTCCATTTGCGAGGAGACATTGTATCTTACCTCTAAAGGTGTGACTGGCATAGCCGTTTGGAAGTCTTTTCCACGTTCTTTGGCCTTCTCCTGCTTCTTAAACCACTTGTCGTACTCTTCTTGTTGACGCTTCAGACGCTTTGCGTAGGGCACCTTTGAGAGTATCTCTAACGTGTCTGTCTTAGGCACAAGTTTACCCATACTGTCCGTCATGTTATAGGTCATCTGCATTCGCAACGTGTCTTGATTGACAAGGGCCGTATCACGAAGCCAATAGATGATGGTGTCTTGGTTCAGACTTGGCTCTGTTATGAAGGCATCTTTAGCATTGAAATTGAGTCCTTTAAGCTGCGGGAGGTCGGCATCACCATAGCTATAAAAGAGCGTGAAGTAGTTTGGCTCCTTGCGTTCAGACTTGAGGAAGAAACGGTCAGTCTGTGTAGGTGTAAAGGAATTCAGCACCACATCATCTGGAAGGAAATGGGTGTAAGGCACCTGTTTGATGTCTTTAATATGCAAAGAGTCAATCCAGAGCGTGTCTTGTCGTATGTCTGGCTTCCATGAAGGCATAATGACTTCGGGCGTGAAGGCCAATTTCTCGCTCTTTTGATTGTACCTATAGTTACCGTCCATGTCCTGTAAAGCGTAAATGCGGTAGTCTCCCTTGGCAACACCTCGTATGCTGAAGCGACCACGACTATCGGTACGTGAGACGCGAAGCATAGGTAGTTTCTCGAAAGCAGAGTCGTTCTGATTACTGTAAAGACCCACGAGAATACCCTTTACAGGCTCCAGGTTCTCTGCTTCTAACACGTAGCCAGACACCTCAAGTGTGTCAATATGATCGCCAGTAGAGAAGCTGTAGGTGTAATTCCCTAATGGATTGCCCTCGTTATTGTCTGATATTGCATCAGAGAAGTCGATGGTGTAGGTGGTGTTTGGCTGTAGCTTGTCTTGCAGACTCACTGTGATATGCTTTCCTGTAGCCTTTATTTCGGGTGCTTCTATCTGTGGAGGCGATACGACAACCTTCTCAGATGCGTTGTCTAACTTGATGAACTCGTTGAAATAGATGTTCACCTTCTTACTGTTTACATCAGTTGCTCGTTCAGAAGGGGAGGCAGCCAACACTCTTGGAGGGGTCTCATCGTACCATCCACCATCTGGTTGTCTCATCTTCGCACAGGACGACAGCATTAAAAGGAGTATGGTAAAAAGGAAAAGAAGTAAAACCTTTGGTTGGTAGAACACCGCAAGGTAAGGACTAACCTTAGCTGAAAGGCCATCCCTTCCACCCATAACTTCTTGGCAATATCTCTGTTGTTGTTTCTTCATATCGCTGGTTTTACTTGTTTACCCTTTTGCTTTTTACCTCATAAAGGTTGTTTTATCCTTTTTACTCTGTAGTCTTTTGCTGGTTCATACTCAGTAGTTCTTCAAGGTTGTTACGGCTGTTTGAAAGGCGTGGAATCTTATGTTGACCACCGAGCTTACCCTTTATTTTGAGCCAGTCATTGAAGAGATCCTTGCGTGCAACTATTATCTCAAGTGGTTGAAGGGTAATGTTATGAAAACGTTTCGCCTCATAGTCAGAGTTTACCTCTTGTAGTTTGTCATCAAGAACTTTGGCAAACTCGTCAAGTGAAGAGGGTTCTTTCGCAAACTCAATGAGCCACTGATGACGACATTTAGCCTTCGCATCCATATACATTGGGGCTGCTGTGTAGTCAGACAGCTGTGCGCCAGTGGCCTTGCAAGCGGCTTCGAGACCCTTCTCGGCATTGTCCATGATGAGCTCTTCACCAAAGGCATTGATGAAATACTTGGTTCTTCCGGTGATAACAAATTTATAAGGATTGGTCGAAGTGAACTGTACTGTGTCTCCTATCTCGTATCTCCAAAGGCCACAAGCAGTACTAATCAGCATCGCATAGTTGCGCCCTATCTCCACACCCGACAGTGGGACGATATTCGGATGTTCGCTTTCAAACTCGTCCATAGGTAAGAACTCGTAGAATACGCCATAGTCGAGCATGAGCGACATACTGCTGTCTGTTGGGTCATCCTGTATTCCAAAGAAGCCCTCAGAAGCATTGTATGTCTCCATATAGTTCATCCCTTGCTTGGTAATGAGCTGTTCATACTGCTCACGATAGGGTGTGAAGGCAATGCCACCATGGAAGAACACCTCTAAATTAGGCCATACTTCTTCTAAGTGTTGTTTACCACTCAATTCAAGAACACGTACTATGACAGAGAGCATCCAAGACGGAACACCGGATAGATTGGTCACGTTCTGCTTGAGAGTCTCCTGTGCAATTCGGTCGCGTTTTACCTCGAAATCGCTCAGTAAAGCTGTTGATTTCTTAGGTACACGACACAGGTTTGCGAGTGGATTGATGTTCTCTATGAGGATAGCACTTAGGTCGCCTACAAGTGAGTTGTATAAGTTGTAGTTTGGAGAATGGCTCCCACCTAAGATAAGACTCTTACCGTTGAAGAGTCTACTCTCTGGGTGATTACTAAGGTAGTAAGCGATAACGTCCTTTCCTCCTTGGTAATGAATGGTCTGTAATCCTTCGTGGGAAACGGGAATGAACTTACTCTTATCGTTTGTTGTACCAGACGACTTAGCATACCATCTCACCTGTCCTGGCCATAGAATATTGCGTTCTCCATGGCGCATACGGTCGATGTCACCCTTCAATTCCTCGTATGTGTTGACTGGAATGTTCTGTGTGAAATCTTCGTATGACTTTATCGTTGAGAAGAGATGTTTGCGTCCGTATTCGGTGTCCTTGGCTCGTTCAACGAGGTATTGCATGACTTCCCGCTGGATAGCCTCTCCATCCGTGAGGTAGTGCTCAAGCTCCTTACGTCGTGGATGGAAGTACAACTTGTTTACTATATTAGTAAGACTCATTCAATTTCTCTGGTTGATTAAATTGCAAAATTACGCCAAAAAAGCTAAACGAGTAGCCTTTTTCTATATTTTAACACTGCTTTTAAGCTGCATGATGACCCTTTCCTTGTATTCTGTGCATGATTAGTAAGGTGACTTTTCATCCTCCTTTATTCTCATCTTTCAGCCCCCCTCTCTAATTTATTTTCATGAAGAAAAATACTTTTCTTCATGAAAATAAATATTTCTTGTCGTGAAAATAATTCTTTCTTGTCATGAACAAAATTCGATGAAAGGGGTAGGGTAGGGTCTTAATCCTTTTCTTTTGCGACAGTATAGCCTATTTTTTAGCTATCTAATTGGCCTTATCAGTACTCATGGGGATGCTTTATAAGGACGTAATAAAGCCTTTTCTTTATGCTTAGTTGACTATTATAGTCTATTATTATACTTATTATAGTCTATAAAAGAAGCATTATTTGATTTTCTATATACTCCTTATACCTCTTTTTGTAAGCCTTCCCCTACCTTCAGAGGGACAGGGGGAGGCCTTTTCTTTTTAATGTGCTTCTAACCAGTTTTTGCCCCATCCGGCATCAGCTATCAGTGGGACGTTCAGTGGATATGCGTTCTGCATCTCTTCAATGACAATGCGCTCCACCTGTTCACGCTCTTCAGGGTAGACGGAGAAGTTAAGTTCATCATGTACCTGAAGAATCATCTTTGAGCGGATTCCTTCTTTCTTAAAGCGTTCCCAGATGCGTACCATTGCTACTTTGATGATATCTGCCTCCGTTCCCTGTATCGGTGCGTTGATGGCATTACGCTCAGCAAACCCACGTACGGTGGCGTTACGGCTGTTGATATCAGCCAGATAGCGGCGGCGATGGAAGAGTGTTTCAGCATAGCCTTTGGCTCTTGCCACCTCTTTCGCATGTTCCATATAGGCTTGTACCTTTGGGAATGTGCGGAAGTAGTCTTGTATGAGGTCTTTTGCCTCGGCATTTGAGATGTCCATGCGCTGGGCAAGTCCGTAGGTGGTGATACCATAAATAATACCGAAATTGGCTTGTTTTGCCTTCTTTCGCTGTGCGTCAGTGACCTTATTGATGTCCTCATGCCATATCTTTGCAGCCGTTGCACGATGGATGTCATACCCCTCACGGAAGGCTTCCATCATGTTTTCGTCCTCAGAAAGGTGGGCCATGATGCGCAACTCTATCTGACTATAATCTGCTGAAAAGAACATACAGCCCTCTTCTGGAATGAAACACTTACGTATCTCCTTACCATCATCCGTGCGTACAGGTATATTCTGTAAGTTAGGATCACTCGAAGAGAGTCGCCCTGTGGCTGTAAGTGCCTGATTAAACGATGTGTGGATATGTCCTGTACGTGGGTTTATCAACTTTGGAAGAGCATCAATATACGTACTCAGAAGTTTCTTTATTCCTCTGTAATTGAGTATGTTACGTACAATAGGACTTTTATTTTCAAGACTCTGAAGCACCTCCTCACTCGTCACGTATTGTCCTGTTTTTGTCTTCTTAGGTTTGTCCATAATCTGCAACTTACCAAAGAGGATGTCACCCACTTGTTTTGGACTTGAGATATTGAACTCTTCACCAGCCTCCTTGTATATTTCCTGCTCGTATTCTTTCATACGTTCAGTGAATATCTTTGACGTATCTTGCAGTGCTTCAGTGTCTAAGCAGACGCCGTTTAGTTCCATATCTGCTAATACACGGACCAAAGGCATCTCTATATTCCAGAAGAGTTCTTCGACGCCAAGCTCCTTTAATCGAGGCTCAAGTACGTTTCTCAGTCGCAAGGTGATGTCTGCATCCTCCGCTGCATACTCATAGATGTCAGTAGGAGAGAGGTCGCGCATATTCTTCTGCTTCTTTCCTTTCGGACCGAGTAGCTCTTCTATGTGTATCGTTTGATAACCAAGAAGGGTCTCAGCCAGATAGTCCATGTTATGATGTAACTCTGGTTGGATGAGATAGTGGGCAATCATCGTGTCGAACATCTTACCTTGAATGGTCACACCATATCGGGTTAACACTTCATAATCATACTTGATGTTCTGTCCGATTTTCATGATTTTGTCGCACTCATACAGCGGTTTGAATATTTGAACGACTTTTAACGCTTCTTCGTAATTGGCTGGTACGGGGACATAAAAGGCCTTGCTTTCTTCAGCTGAGAAGCTTAAACCTACTAATTCAGCATTAATTGCATCGGTTGAGGTCGTTTCTGTGTCTATACTAACAAACTCTTTTGTAATAAAAAAGTCACATATTCGACGTAATTCATCCTCATTTTCAATGAGTTGATACTCATGTTGAGTTGTTTTTATGCTTTCATATTTCGCAAATTCGGGTTCACTTGACTCATTGGCCGTGTTTTCTGCAAATAAATCAAGCTGATTGTTGTCGGTTTTTGACTTTACTTCACCTTTGTTAAGAAACTTGTTAATAAGTGTCCTAAACTCTAACTCTTCAAATATCGTACGCAATTTTGCCTCGTCAGGTTGCTCTACTTTGAGTTCATCCAAATCGAGTTGCATCGGAACATCAGTTCGAATCGTGGCGAGGAACTTAGACATCTTTATGTCTTCAACGGCATTCTCTACTTTCTCACGTAGTTTACCTTTTATCTCGTCGGTGTGTTGAAGCATGTTGTCAATGCTTCCGAACTGATTAATTAACTTGGCTGCTGTTTTTTCACCGACGCCCGGACAACCTGGAAAGTTGTCGGCTGTGTCGCCCATCAACGCCAAGAGATCGATGACTTGGGCTGGGGTAGGGATGCCATACTTGTCTCCTACCTCCTTTTCTCCTATTATCTCATAGCCGCCACCATGGCGAGGACGATACATAAAGACGTTAGGACCGATGAGTTGACCATAGTCCTTATCGGGCGTAAGCATAAAAGTCTCGATTCCATCGGAGCCAAAACGTGTTGCTACAGTACCGATGATATCATCAGCTTCAAAGCCATCTACCTGTAGAATAGGGATGTGCATCGCTTCAAGTATCTGCTTGATAAGAGGCACAGAGAGCTTGATGTCTTCTGGCGTCTCCTCTCGTTGTGCCTTATATTCAGGGAAGGCATCATGGCGGAAAGTCTTTCCATGGTCGAAGGCTACACCGATATGCGTTGGACTCTCCTTTGTAAGTACTTCATTAAGTGTGTTACAAAAGCCCATGATAGCGGATGTATTCAGTCCTTTCGAGTTTATACGAGGGTTCCTAAGGAATGCGTAATAGGAACGATAGATGAGCGCGTAGGCATCAATAAGAAAGAGTTTCGACATAACTAATTATTCTGTTTATGCTGTAAAATTACTAATTTTCTTCCATAATCTCCGATAAAATGAGTAAATTTGTATCAAATTTCAAGTCAAAAATGGATACTCTTTCACTCATAAAACAGCCAATTGAGACAGAATTAGCCGATTTCATCGACCTTTTCAATCATGCTCTCGACCATGAGGATGGCTTGTTGCAGACGGTACTTAACCATATTAAGCAACGTGCTGGGAAGCGTATGCGCCCTATTCTCATCCTCCTGATGGCTAAGAACTTTGGTAAGGTCTCTCAAGCAACACAGCATGCAGCTGTGGGATTGGAGCTTTTGCATACTGCATCACTTGTTCATGACGATGTTGTCGACGAAGCTGATGCACGCAGGGGACAGGCAAGTGTGAATGCTGACTATGATAATAAGGTGGCTGTCTTGGTGGGTGATTATGTTCTCTCAACGGCCTTGTTACATGTTAGTTACACGCATGCTGAGATTATCGTACGGCGTTTGGCGGAGTTAGGGCGTACGTTGAGTGATGGAGAAATTCTTCAGCTTTCTAATATTCAGAGTAAGACTATCACGGAAGAGGTCTACTATAAGATTATTGAACGTAAGACGGCTGCGCTTTTTGAAGCATGTGCTGCTATCGGGGCTGAGTCGGCCAATGCCTCTGAAGAGGAGGTTGAAGCTGCAAGACTATTTGGTAAACACCTCGGAATAGTGTTCCAGATTCGTGATGATATCTTTGATTATTATGACTCTGAGGCTGAGATTGGTAAACCAACGGGGAATGATATGGCGGAAGGGAAACTTACCCTACCTATTATATATGCGTTGAATTCGACAAAAAACGAGGATATGTTGAATTTAGCTCGTAAGGTTAAGTCACGTGAAGTGACACGCGATGAAATCGACAAAATGGTGAGTTTTGCGAAGGAAAACGGGGGTATTGAATATGCAGAACGTCGTATGTGGGACTTTCATGCTGAAGCTCAGACCTTCATTGATAACTATGTGAAGAGTGATAGTATTCGGTCTTCGCTGCAGGCTTACCTTGATTATGTTATTAAAAGGAAGAAGTAATTAGGCTATCGCAATACTAAAAAGTCCCTTTTCATCGTTAATAAGGTTATTTTTTGGGGTGATTATAATGGATTCTCTTTATGTTGATGTGTAATACATCTCATAAAGAGAATTTCTTTTGATACCTTTTATAGATGTAGCTGTTGTCTAATATTTATAGGACTATTTGTTGATAATATACGTGTTAGGACTTTGTAAGATAAGGAGAATAGCCTTACATAAGGAGACAGATGGTTTAACATCAGTGCTGATCATCATCTTTTACAATATATTCTATTGATTAGTTGATAGTGATATGTGCTTATAATGATATTATTTGACTATCATCTAATTTTAATAATGTTCTTTAGTGAGTTCTATAAGGCTTTTCTGTGTTGTCTTATTTACTCTACACAAGGGTAAAGGAGATGCTTTTTTATAGTTGTTCTTACTATTTTTGTGTAATTTTCTTGGCCTTTTCTCCTCTTTTACGGACGGTTTTCTATGGTCTTTTTTACGACTTTTTTCGATAATATAAACCATATATAATCATATTATAGACTATATTATAAAATATAATCAAATTTCTTCTTTTCTAAAGGTTGGCTTATTTGTCGTTTTCTTTCATGCTTATATACAACAAAGGGGCATGCCTTGTGGATGCCCCTTGATAGTTCTTTTTATTTTACCTTATCCTTGTCTATGCTATTGCTTTGCATAGACAAGATGATAGAAAAGGTTAGAAGAATTTGGTCTCAGTACCGATAATTTCACTTAGTAATAGGTTAGTCAGACGGCTGGTACCCATGCGGAACCAATAGTTGGTGAGCCATTTCTCACCGAGAAGTTCCTTAACAATGGTGTAATAGATGACTGCGTCCATTACTGTATTTATGCCTCCGGCTGGTTTTAAACCAATCTGTATGCCTGTCTTATCGTAATATTCCTTAATAGCCTGGCACATTACATAAACAGACTCAGGCGTTGCACTAATCTTCTCCTTGCCTGTACTTGTCTTTATATAGTCTGCTCCAGCATACATTGAGAGGAGGGAGGCGGTCTTGATAGCACGTGCATTGCCAAGGTCACCAGTCTCAAGAATAACCTTCATCGGTACGTCTCCACATACTTGTTTAAGCTCATTGATGGTGTCGCATACGCCCTCGTAATCACCAGAAAGGAACTTACCTACAGGCATAACGATATCTATATGAGTTGCTCCATCCTTTATTGCGAGTGCTGTCTCTATGGTTTTTACCTCTAAGAAGGTCTGGGATGAAGGGAAATTACCCGTCACGTTTGTTATGTCAACACCGTCTACTTCAAGGCTGTCTGCCATTAATTTAGTAAAACAAGGGTAGGCACAGAGGGCTGCAACATGAGGAAGATCAGGGTACTCACTGTCGAAACGGTTCACTTTCTCTACCATTTCGAGTACTTTCTCTTCTGTGTCTGTTGTGCTGAGGGTTGTAAGTTCAACGCTACCCAATAGGAATTTCTTTACTTCGAGATTGTCGTTCTCTGATACTTTCTCAGCTATTATCTTTGTTACAGCTGCCTTTACTTCCTCGTCAGTAATGTTAAGGTTGTACTGAGATAAGGCTTGCTCGTACTCGCTCTTTTCGACTATCCCAGCGGCTTTCTGAGCTTGGATGTCTTTTGAAACAGTGTCTTTAATTGTTCCCATGATTCTTTTTAATTATATTGTTTATTTTTAGTTCTGTATAGAATGAGGGTGGGGTAGAGGTGTACTTGCATTCTTTAACGTGCGTTGTGTCCATCCTTTAAATTTAAGGATAGCTTTTGTTGTTGCCAAGACCAGCCTTTTCTTTCCCCTAAATGACCCTTGGTATTTATATTATAGTCTATTTTATCGGCTATAATAGACCTATTTCAACTTAGGATTGTTTTTATGTCTTTCCTTGTCGCGGATAGTTTTCTTGTCGAAACTCTTGCGTAGTTCCTCTGTGAGATTGACATTAGTTTGATTGGCGAGGCATAGAAGTACCCATAGAACGTCAGCCATTTCTTCTCCTAAGTTTGCTTTTTCTCCCTCTTTGAAGCTTTGGTCTCCGTAGGTACGGGACATTACACGTGCCAATTCGCCAACCTCTTCTGTGAGGCAGGCCATGTTTGTTAGTTCGCTAAAATAGCGTACGCCGTTCTCTTTTATCCATTTGTCAACGGCTTGTTGTGCTTCTTCTATTGTCATTGTCTATGATTTCTTTATTTATTGGATGAATGTTTTACGTAGTTTCTCTGTGCTTGAAAGGTAACATAGGGTTTGCAGTCTTTGTTGGTAATAACGATAAGAAATCATCGAATCCATCGTTGTTTTTGGCTGTTATATTGCCTTCAAAGCACTTTAATCAGTATCTATTAAATGTGTGGAAATAAGGTATCTGCCTTCTATTCCTTATTCTTTGTATCCATACAGATTGTTACAGGACCATCATTGAGGAGCTCTACTTTCATGTCAGCACCGAACTCTCCTGTGCCTACTGGTTTCCCTATAGCTTCGCTTAGAGCGTCACAGAAACGATTATAGAGTGGAATAGAGAGCTCGTGTGGGGCGGCATGAATCCAGCTTGGACGGTTCCCTTTCTTATAGCTTGCCATGAGTGTGAACTGTGAGACGACGAGTATTTCACCATTAACATCCATGATGCTGCGGTTCATTACGCCCATTTCATCGTCGAAAATACGCAAACCTATGATTTTCTTTACCAGCCAGTTTATATCTTCTTCAGTATCGTTTTTCCCAATGCCTAATAGGATCAGTAATCCTTTCCCTATGGAAGACTTTACTTGTCCACCGATAGTAACAGACGCTTGGGTGACCCGTTGTATTACAGTTCTCATATCGCAAATGTACAATATTTATTTTAATTAGTTACTGATTGGCATGGAAATAATTATATACAATGGTTGCTTTACTTGCTCCGATGGCGTTTGTAAGTACTTGAATATCAGCTTCTTTGATTCTTTTCACGGTCTTTAAAGCCTTTAATAATGCATCCTTTGTCTTCGGTCCGATACCTTTTATATCGTCCAACTCGCTGTGTAGTTGTGATTTAGAGCGTTTATCTCTATGGAAAGAGATAGCGAAACGATGCACTTCGTCCTGTATCTGTGTAAGAACCTTGAATAGTTCGCCCTTGATGTCGAGTGCTATTGTTTGCTGAGGGAAGCCGAATAGGAGTTCGTTTGTGCGGTGACGGTCGTCTTTAGCCAGTCCGGCAATAGGGATATTCAGGTGGAGCTCGTCTTCAATAACCTCTCTAACAACCTCCATTTGACCCTTTCCACCGTCAGTAATGATGAGATCGGGTAGGGGAGTTCCTTCTTCTTGCATACGGCTGTAACGTCGTCTTACGACCTCCTGCATGGACGCATAGTCGTCAGGACCTACCACTGTCTTGATGTTATATTTACGGTAATCCTTCTTAGAAGGCTTCATCCCTTTATAAACAATACATCCTGCGACAGCGTCCGAACCAGAGATATTAGAGTTATCAAAGCACTCTATGTGGTAAGGGAGCTTCGATAATTTCAGCTTTTCTTGCAGTTCTCGCATCAAGCGAGTCTGTTTCTGTTCAGGATTAAGCTTCTCAGTCTGTTTTAATCGGTCGAACTTATACTGTTTAGCATTCATCTCAGAGAGTTCTAATAAATGATGCTTATCACCACGTTGAGGTATGAAGAATTCCGCATCTTTTACCTTAAAGTCAAGATCAAAGGGTACGATTATCTCTTTTGCAGTACTGTTGAAGCGTTCTCGAATCTCTGGTATAGCCTCGTTAAGCAACTCTTCATCGGTTTCATCGAGTTTTCTCTTGTATTCATAAGTAAAGCTTTGATTAATTGCACCATTAGTTACATGGATAAAATTAATAAACGCATTCTTTCTTGAATCATCACTTACGATAGTGAAAACATCAACATCTGTAATCGTGTAACTTACTATTTCGCTTTTTGCTGCGAAGTTATCGAGAGCCAGATAACGTTGTTTACATATCTCTGCATCCTCAAACTGCAATTCTTCGGCATACTTTTCCATTTCTTGTTTGAGGAGTTTTTGAACATCACGCGTATTTCCCTTCAATACTTCTCGTGCTTGTTTTATTGCTTCTTGATAATCTTCATAACTCTGTTTATTGATACATGGCGCACCACAGTTATGTAGATGATATTCTAAGCAAGGTTTGTATTTACCCTGTTCGATACCTTCTTTCGTAATAGGGAAACGACAAGTACGCGGTTTATATACCTTCTTAATAATATCAAGAATAGCATACATACTACCAATATGGCTATAAGGACCATAAAAAGTACCATAGCGTTTATTGATAGTACGTGTTTTGAAGATACGAGGAAAATACTCATTCGTTACGCAAATACTTGGGTAAGTCTTGCCATCTTTGAGTAACACGTTGTATTTCGGCTTGTATTGCTTGATAAGTTGGTTCTCTATTAGAAGCGCATCTTCCTCTGTCTTAACAACAGAATATGAGATGTCGTGAATCTTAGAAACCAACACCTTCGTTTTGAAACGGTCTACCTCTTTATGGAAATAAGATGATACTCTCCGTTTAAGGTTCTTCGCTTTACCCACATAGATAATTGTTTTCTCATTATCATAGAACTGATATGTACCCGGTTTCTCTGGCATATTGAGTACAATGTTCTTAAGGTAAGCTATTCGCTTCAAGTTCTCTTCTTTATTCATTTGGCGTAACTCCTTTGTATAAAGGGCTTTTAAGACGATTTGTTTCACGTGGAACATGAATCGTGTTTCACGTTGTTATGAATCCTGCTAAGCGTCAGCGAGGATAATAGGGGACTTTATCTTTGTTTTAGGAGGACAAGTTCTATCTTCTTGGACAACTTCTTAAAGCAAAGAGGAGCGACCCTTAGTGTTGGCTGCTCCTCATTGATTTGAATTTATCTCATTCTCACCTTTTATATAATTCAGCTTTTTCACCTTATATATATGGGGTAGGAAAGAACGTTTCTCATCACAGTCTGTTTGTTAGAATTGGAGCAAAGAGCTAATTTCAATATCCTTATCAAACTGTTCACGGCTGTTAGGAAATTCCGAATGGAGTTCGATGATGAAATTACAATACACCTTTTTAGGATTGAACTTCTTAACCAAGTCACATGCAGCCTTCATCGTTCCACCTGTTGCAAGGAGGTCATCGTGGAGCAGAACAACGTCGTTCTCGTCGATAGCATCCTTATGAATTTCTATCGTATCTACGCCATACTCCTTCTGGTAACTCTCTTGAATAGTCTCACAAGGAAGCTTACCCGGTTTACGACAGAGTACGATACCAGCACCCAAACGGGTGGCAACGGCAGAAGACATGACGAAGCCACGACTTTCGATACCCACAATCTTGGTCACACCCTTATCCTTGTATAAGTCGACCATCTCGTCCGTAATCTCCTTGAGAGCCTCTGGCGATTTGAATAGGGTAGTCACATCACGGAAATTAACTCCCTTGATAGGCCAATCTGGGATATATCTCAGGTTGTCTAATAATAGTTTTTTGTTCATTTTCAGATTGTTATATAGTTTTGTTTTATGCAATTGTTTCACGTGAAACGAGGCCTTTCTCTACCTTATCTGAGGCCTCTCTTGTTCACATTTTTGTACTGTTGAGACCCGAAGACATTATCTCCCCATCAAGACAAGGAGCACATTAATATCGCTCGGGCTTACCCCAGGGATACGACTTGCCTGGGCGAGCGTCTCCGGTTGAATCTGTTCTAACTTCTGTCGGCACTCTGTTGAGAGGTCATGCAGCTCACTATACTTGAAGTGTCCTTTGATTTTTATATCTTCAAGTCGGTGCATCTTCTCTGCGAACACACGTTCACGTTCAATATATCCCTTGTACTTTAGTTTTATTTCTGCAGCTTCGGCAATCTCTTCTTTACGGTTAGGAGAAGCCTCGATAGCCTCCTTCAAACTTGGAACAACAGCCGAAAGGTTCTCAAAGTTGACCTGTGGACGTGCAACAAGGTCAACTATCTTCGTTGCTCCCTTGATAGGAGAAGTGCCCAACTGAGCCAAGAATCCATTGACAACCTCGGGCTTAACAGAAGTGTTATTACAGAAGTCAAGGATACGATTGATATGGTCCTTTTTCTGTATCCACCAGTCATAACGGTCCTGTTTAGCTATACCTATGTTATAAGCACGCTCCGTCAGTCGCGCATCTGCATCGTCTTGGCGTAAGAGAATACGGTATTCTGCACGCGAAGTAAACATACGATAAGGTTCATCAACGCCCTTTGTAGTAAGGTCATCAATCAACACACCGATATAACTCTCGTCTCTATTCATTACGAAAGGATTCTTACCTGCGCAGAGTAGGGCAGCATTAATACCCGCCACTAAGCCTTGTCCGCCTGCTTCTTCGTATCCTGTCGTACCGTTCACCTGCCCAGCAAAGAACAGACCCTCGATGACTTTCGACTCCAAAGACTGCTTCAGCTGTGTAGGATCAAAGTAATCATACTCGATAGCATAGCCAGGACGATAGATCTTAGCGTCACGCAGTGCAGGAATCTTGTGTATAGCTTCCAACTGAATATCCCAAGGCATACTCGAAGAGAAGCCATTCAGATACATTTCATTCGTGTCAACACCCTCTGGCTCGAGGAAGAGAGGATGGCTATTCTTGTCTGGGAAGGTTACAAGTTTCGTCTCTATCGAAGGACAATAGCGTGGCCCTGTACTCTTAATCTGCCCATTGAATAGGGGAGAGTCAGCCACTCCACGTCGCAACACCTCGTGCGCTTCCTCATTCGTGTTACATGTCCAGCAAGGCAACTGTGGCAGATGGCGATGTGGACCATAGAAGGAGAACTGATGATAGTCCGTCTCTCCCGGTTGTGGTTCCATCTCATCAAAGTGGACTGAACGGCGGTCAATGCGCACAGGCGTACCGGTCTTCATGCGATCAGCACGGATACCATGACGCGTAATGCTCTCCGTAAAGTTGTGAACAGCAGGTTCTGCGCATCGTCCACCTTCCACCTTTCGCTTACCGATGTGCATCAGTCCGTTGAGGAAAGTTCCTGCTGTGATAACCACTGTACGTGCGTAGATGTCAATACCCCATATTGTCTTGACCCCCAACACCTTACCATTCTCTACCAACAACTCGTCGGCTTGATCCTGGAAGATGTCGAGATTGTCCGTATGGTCGAGTATTGTGCGCCATTCCCAGATAAATTTACCACGGTCACACTGCGCTCGTGGGCTCCAAACGGCAGGTCCCTTTGATCGGTTCAGCATACGAAACTGAATCGCTGTAGCGTCGGTCACCAGTCCCATGTAGCCTCCGAGAGCATCTATCTCTCTGACTATCTGACCTTTGGCTATACCTCCGACGGCAGGATTACAGCTCATCTGACCGATCTTATTCATATCCATTGTTATCAAACAGGTCGTTGCACCCATGTTGGCAGCTGCTGTTGCAGCCTCACAACCTGCGTGCCCACCGCCGATAACAAGTACGTCATACTTGAATTTCATCGTCTTTTTACAAAAGTATAGGGGCACAATACCCCTAATTTATATCGTCACAAAATTAAGAAATAAATTCGAATTATATCTATATTATGGATAGAAAAGTTCCTTCCTGACTCCCCTCTTTCGCTTAATTCAGCAGCCACGCAACGCCTAAACCAATGTTACTGTATCGTGAGAACTCGTTGAAAGAGATGTCATAGAAAGTGTTTACGTACAGACGTGGTGATACCTTATAAGCCAATCCCGCCTCACTCATAAAGTTGAAGTGGCTGTCTTGTCCCGGTTTAGCCCAATCGTCTTGTCGTTTTGAGTTATATCTATTATAGCTCTCAACGAAGAAGCTCCATCTTTCTGACGGTTGATAAGTGAGGTTAGCACCAATGAAAAGGTCGGGACTCTCAGTGTCTCCGTTCCATTCAGCTCCCAAGTCATAGCCTAAGGTGAACTTACTACTCAGCTCGTTCTCGAACAAGAGGTGAGCTTGAAAGCCCAAATGCTTAGGTAGATAGTGTGCGTTACTACCGCCAGGGATGAGCATCGTGCCCATAAAGGCAACCTTTGGAAACACCTTCCCACCCTCATATACCTTGATTTTCGTACCGATAGTGGCATTAGCGATACCTCCAAAGTTCCCTTCAGGCGTATGAGTAATACATTCATCAATCTGTAGTCTCACTTCCGCCTGAGGTGTCAGTCCGAGTCGAAACATAGATGTGTTGATAGTGAAGGTACGTGCGTGTTCGCCGTTCCTCCTGTCCCATTCAAGTCCGATACCTGTCTCCCAATCAATCTTTCCTTGCTTCATGATGTCGACACCAGTCGTTGCGCCTGGTGCATCAGGTGAGTAGTCAATCGCCTCTTGTGCCATAGAGCGCACAGAGCCAAGCATAAGGAGAGACAGACATAGAGTTCTCCTCAAACCACTTATAAGATAGGCTATCATAGTCTTCTTTCTCTTTGATAATGTTTCAGTTTGTTTTAATGTGAATTACAGTCCTCTGTCTGTACTATTATCCTTTGATACTCATCTTCATATAGGGGGCTATCATGCCAGCTACAAAGATACGCATTAATCGGTTGAAAACAATCTTTTTAGGGTTAAAGTATGCCTTATCCTCGAAAATCACAGCTGTTTTGCGCTCTGTCTTATGGCTAATAACCCTCCTTTCTGTCCCTTTCTATCTTCGTGTTAACGTTCCACACATGTTACAATGCTGCATCATACAAGTTGTGCTAATATCCCTAACCCTCTTAAGCGGTGGTGTTGTCGACGAAAGAAATCAAACGCCTAAACAGGCGGTAAGGCCTCATGGTTATTACGCCATACGTTCTTTGTTTATAAAGATAATGTGTAACTTTGCATGTTTGGACATAATAACAGAAAATATGGAACTAATTAAAAAGACAGAAGAAAGCAACGAAGAACGCACAGCCTTAGGTATTCTGCTCACGATAAGTTTTTGTCATCTTTTAGACGACACAATGCACTCCATGCTACCAGCTATCTATCCGATGTTGAAAAGTGAGTTTGGATTATCCTTCTTTCAGGTGGGTATCATAACGTTAGTACTACAGTTAACCTCCTCCATCATCCAACCCTTCGTCGGACTCTATGCCGACAAGCATCATGGTTGGTGGCAGTTACCAGTGAGTATGGTGTTCACGCTCATCGGTATCTTTATGCTTTCGTATGCCGATAGTTTCCTTGTTATCTTAGTCTCTGTGTCGTTGTTTGGCTTAGGCTCATCTATCTTCCACCCACAAGGGTCGCAAGTAGCGCAGCAAGCCTCTGGTGGTCGCAATGGTTTAGCACAAAGTATTTTCCAAGTGGGAGGCAATGGTGGCTTCGCGGCAGGACCATTGTTTGCAGCCCTGATAGTGATTCCTGTCGGCCTGAGTGGTGTGCGCTGGTTTGCTTTCGTAGCTCTTCTTTTAGCCGTAATATTAGTTTTTATAGGGAAGTGGCACGTCAAACAACTGAAAGTTGTCCGTAAACGGAGTAGGGCACGATGGACCACAGCAAAGAGTTATACCCGTCATCAGATCTATGGATTTGTCTTTATCCTCTTCGTTTTGATGTTTTCTAAGAACTTCTATACAGAGAGTATGGTTAGCTATTTCACCTTCTTTCTGATAGAGAAGTTCGGAGTCTCTATTCAAACCTCCCAACTCTGCCTATTTGTTTTCTTAGCGGCAGAGGTTGTCGGAACGCTCCTTGGCGGCTGGATAGGCGACCGCTATGGGCGTAAATACGTGATATGGTTCTCTATCTTTGGTGCAGCACCATTCACAATCATGCTTCCCTACGTGGGTAGTCTTGCTGGGACGATTATCTTGTCGGCTGTCATTGGCCTCATCATAGCGTCAGCTTTCTCCGCAATATTGGTCTATGCGACCGACCTTATGCCCAATCATATCGGTACGATAGCCGGTATCTTCTATGGACTCTCGTTCGGTCTTGGTGGTCTTGGAAGCACTTTCTTTGGCTGGTTAGCCGACCAGACGAGTATTCTCTTTGTCTTTAAGGTAAGTACTTTACTCCCTTTATTAGGTATTATAGCCGTCTATTTGCCAAAGATGAAGCGTGAGTAGGGTGATAGCCGTCAACACTTTTTGCCCTTTCTCCACGTCTGCTGCCATACTCGTAGTCCTTTCTACGGTTAGGCAAAGCTATCAGTCAGTCGGTTATGTGTACTGGTAAGAATGATAGCAACCTGCTCTCTAAGTTATTTAGGGTTGTTAAGCGTAGTAGAAATGAGAACTAATCAATAGCTCAACTGTCCTGTAGAATGATGATATAACACTTTAGTTTTAGACGCTAAAGGACCCTATGGGGGTGGTAAAAATCTTTACGTTGAAACATGCTAAGCTCCTTCAATAAAAGAGTATAATACCTCTTATAAACAAGTCTACAATCGTCAGTAAATCAATACGTTACAAATAGCGTTTGAGAAGACGCCTTTCTTGCTCCAAGAAGGGCGTCTTCTACATGCAAGAAGGGCATGTTCTCGAACGTAGAAGGGCATGTTCTTGATGCTTCCTCGGCCTTTTCTCGAGCGAAGAGGAGAATAGTTGCTGAAAAATCCTAACATTCCCTCGCTATCTATCCAGCCTCCTGTCTTCTTTTGTTGGTAGCCTTATAGGAGTCGCTTCGGTGATTTCTCTCATAGATAGATACAGGTGTTTGTTTATAGGAACAGTTCCACAGAGGTCTGTTTAGGCATGCGATGTCACGGAGATTATAGCCAATCGTAGCGTAAATGCTCTGTGCCTTCTGTCGACCGAAGGCCTTTCGTGGTTTATAAACGTGTACCGAAAGGTTCTGTAAGCTCTGTGTCCTCTGTGAGAGATAAGACTCCCAAGGACCTATGCGAGCAGCCTTATAGCGGTAAACTCACCTTCTCCTCTCCCATTCGTTACTTCCCTTCGGTCAGTGAGTTTTGGCTTGTTGTGGAGCTGAGGTAGCTTATATAACGGACACACCAGCGTGCCATAATTCATAGAATAAGTGTATAATCTTACAAGAAAAGCGTTATTTACGATAGTACAGGTCGTTTAATTCCAATTAATTCATTATCTTTGTGGCATCAATCAATTTTATTACGCAATAATAATCACACATGCTTGTTCGATAGGTAAGGGCAGGCAGGAATCTAAACATTAATAAACCTACATGAAACAAAAGAAGTTTTTAGTGACTTTCGCTTTGGGTCTCTGTGCCCTAACGGCAGCCCATGCACAGGATAATGACTTCGACTTAGGCAGTCAACGTTCGGAAGTGCAGTTAGTTAATCCTGTTCCTGGTAAGAAGATAGACCATCAGGGACTCGTTATTAACCCTACACCACGTTACGTGAAACTGACAGGTGAGGGGACAGTAGACATCAGTGGTGGTGTTAAACTTGAACAGCCAATGCCAGCTCGTAATCTCTTTTGGTACGATTGGAGGGATATTGACTTCCTTTCCCGTGCTGATAAGGGATTTCCGATGAAGATACAGCTGGCAAAGATACCAGTGATTAAGTACAAGGGCGACCAGAACAGCGAGACTGCTGATGGTGGCTATGCGTTAAGTATCACCAAGAAGGGCATCACCCTTCAAGCTTCTAATGGCTTAGGAGTATTCTATGGTATTCAGACTTTACGTCAGATTATGGAAAACCCATCCGTAGAAGGCGGCAAGAAACTTCCTTGTTTGGAAATCAATGATGCACCAGTATTTGCCTATCGTGGTGTTGTTGAGGGTTTCTATGGTACACCATGGTCACACGCTGTACGTCTGGCATTGATTGACTTCTGCGGTAAGTACAAGATGAATACTTATATCTATGGACCAAAGGACGACCCCTATCACAGTTCACCTAACTGGCGTCTGCCTTATCCAGAGAATGAAATGAAGGACATCAAAGAACTTGTTGCAGCCTGCAAGAAGAACCGTGTAGACTTCGTTTGGGCGATCCATCCGGGCAAGGATATCAAGTGGAACGAGGAAGACTATCAGAACCTTAAGCACAAGCTTGACCTTATGTATCAAGCTGGTGTGAAGTCATTTGCTATCTTCTTCGATGATATTTCAGGCGAGGGAACCAACCCTAACCGACAAGTTGAGTTGTTGAATCGTTTGACAAAGGAGTTTGTAAAGGCGAAGGGTGACGTTGCTCCGCTGATTATTTGTCCTACAGACTATTCTAAGTTGTGGGCAAAGGCAGACGAGAACGGACCATTGAGCATCTATGGTAAGACCCTCGACCCATCTGTACGTGTGTTCTGGACAGGCGATGTTGTTTGTAGCGATGTGACAAAGAGTACACTTGATTGGGTGGACAGTCGCATTAAGCGTCCTGCTTTCTTCTGGTGGAACTATGCCGTAACAGACTATGTTCGTAACCTTGTCTTGCAGGGTCCTGTCTATGGTTTGGACACTTCGCTCACCGCAAAAGATATGTGTGGACTCGTCAGCAACCCTATGGAGCATGGAGAAGCATCAAAGCTCTCTCTCTACAGTGTGGCTGATTATACCTGGAACCCATCTGATTATAACCCAATCGACAGTTGGGAGCGTGGTTTGGAAGTGATGATGCCACGTGCAAAGGACGCTTACCGCACCTTTGCTATCCATTCTGCTGATACGGAAACAGGCTATCGTCGTGACGAGTCTTGGGAGACTGAGACCTTCCGTCTGGCTGAATATACAAAGGAAAAGCGTGATAAGCTCTATCAGGAGTTCGATCGTGTGGCCAAAGCACCTGCTGAGATAGAGGCTGCTTGCACAGATGGTTTGTTGATGAAGGAGCTGAACCCTTGGCTGACTGAGTTCGCTAAGTTAGGCGAACGTGGTAAGAAAGCAATCGAACTGATGGACCTCTATCGTAGTGGCGACAACTTGAAGTTCTGGAGTCAGTACGTTAAGAGCCGTATGACCATGGACGATAAGAATGCTTACGAGGCACATAAGTCGGGCACAATGAAGTTGCAGCCGTTCTATGACGTCGCTATGAACGACCTCGGTGACGCTTTCTATGAGAAGCTCTCAGGCGAGAAAGCATTCACACTACGTGGTATCGGGTCTTATAAGAGCCTAAAGACGACACAAGCAGGATTGATGCTTGATGGCGATAGTACAACACATTACACCTCTGGGGAAGCTCAGAAGGCTGGTGACTGGATGGGTGTTGCCCTCCCTGAACCAATGGCTGTGCGTGAGGTGCATATCCTTCAGGGTCGTAACTCTAAAGATGATTGTGATTTCTACGACCATGCAACACTTGAATATTCGGTTGATGGCAAGACATGGAAGCCAATGTTAGGTGATTTGAAGAACCAGTATGACATCCTTTGGCAGGGTGAGCCGGTGCAAGCACGTTATATTCGTTTGCGTCGTCTTGACTCCGACCGTAAGAACTGGGCTGCTATTCGCTCGTTCGTAGTGGTTTCTGATGGTGCTGCAACGCTTGAGTTTGGTGGTACTAACGCTGCTTCTGATGCCGTCCTTCGTGCGTTCGACCATCAGCCAAGTACGTCTTTCAAGAATACAGGTGCTGTTTCGTTTGAGGTACCAAGTGGTATGACTTCTTATACCTTCCTTCTCTCATTGCCAGAGGGTGGCTCTGTTCGTATTTGCCAGTATGATAAGCGCAACAAGCTAAAAGCTGAGTTCACTTCTAATGAGCCTTTCTTCACAGTTAATGTGGTAAAGAAAGTAACTCGTATGGAGCTGATTGGCAAGGCGGAAGTGTTCGAGATTATTCCAAAGAAGTAAGATATTGGTTGACGAGTTGACGAGTCTACAAGTAGACAAGTTGCTTGTTAAAAGACAAAAATAAATAGAAATAGGGACAGACGATGGCGTCTGTCCCTATTGTTTGTAATATGTTTGAGTGAATGATAAACTGAGAAATAAGACGATTAAGACTGAATTCATTTCTTTACGTTAAAGGTTAACACTGAACCTTTCTTCAAGATAACCCTTCGATTGGAATTGTCACTAAACAAAGGAATGTCCTTGGTGCAAGTCAACGTTAGGATTTCTCCGGTCTTAGTCTTCTTATATTGATGCCTTAAGTTTTTGATATGCGAATCACAGGCACCATCATAATCGTTTATATGATAATCTTCTTTATTGATAGTCAGATATAATACGTCTGCATAAGCATAGGTACTGTATTGTACGCTTACGCCGTTAAAATGAGCGTTGTAAACCTTATAGGATTTGTCGCACACGTCATCTTCGTCAGGTTCAATAGTGAAGTGTGATTTTGAGGCTTTCCCCTTGACAGCTATTGTCTTACCCACAACGATATGCAGGTCAGCATAAGCATCCATAGGTAGACGCTTTTTGGTTCCACATCTGTTGAACATTGAATTCAAAAAAGCTGGTCTGCTCATGTAATCCAGATTGTTATCTTGTGCGTTGGTAGCTATTCAGGACAATGCAAGTAATAAGCTTAAAATAATCTTTTTCATTGCTTAATTCTTTAATGCTGATACATTCATTCATTAGAATTCTGTGAATGTTTGAATTCAATAAATGTTTTTCGTTGTTTTTGTTTGCGAATAGTAGCTGTTTTATCGCTGTTCTTGTAAAGTAACATTGATATTGCTGCAAATGTAGATAATAGTTTTTAAATAAACAAACGTTGGATAGATTTTAGATAGGTTGACTTAGTTTTCGGTATTTGCTAACAATAAGTTACCTCTATTTCGGTAACATACAGCAAGGATAAAAACGGTATGAACTATACTAAACAACTATCTACAAAGAACTACGAATTATGCGAATTACACGAAGGCTGAGGGCACAGAAGGAACAACGCTTTTAATATTCTCAGACAGAAAGACATAATGACATAGAGTGACTGAAAGCTCTTACATAGACGAAAGGACATAATGACAAAGAGTGGATAAGAGGCAGAATGAAGATGGCTTTGAATGTGTATAAGATATTAAACCTTTGTTATTTAGTGTTGTATCAATTGCTTTTATGAAATTATATGATTACTTTTGACAACGAAAATGACAACAGATTGCAAATCTTCCTCTTCTTCCAAAGAGCAAGACTGTTTTACAGCCACACGCAGAGGAGACTTCAAAACGTTGTTAGGGGTTTTCTCTTTTTTGTTTCTCATACGTGAGGGAAATTAAGATGACCTCGTTTTCTTATTTTTCTAACTACTTTAAAATTATCTATCATGAGTTCATTTAGAGCAACATTGGAATTAGGTGGCAAGGAGTACGACGTACTCTATTCTAACTACGAGTTCAGTCGTACGACTGACAAGAAGGGTCAGCCTGCATCAAGTATCTCTGGTGGTCGTATCAGCGTCACTATCGAGTCTACTGATGACACTTCTACTATCGAGGCTATGCTCAAC
>NZ_JH114149.1:123890-127258 GCF_000224595.1 Prevotella sp. C561
TCTTTTTTGTTTCTCATACGTGAGGGAAATTAAGATGACCTCGTTTTCTTATTTTTCTAACTACTTTAAAATTATCTATCATGAGTTCATTTAGAGCAACATTGGAATTAGGTGGCAAGGAGTACGACGTACTCTATTCTAACTACGAGTTCAGTCGTACGACTGACAAGAAGGGTCAGCCTGCATCAAGTATCTCTGGTGGTCGTATCAGCGTCACTATCGAGTCTACTGATGACACTTCTACTATCGAGGCTATGCTCAACAGTCAGTTCAAGCCTGTTGAGGGTAAGATCGTTTACAAGAAGAGTGAGGAGGATGCTAAGATGAAGGAGATTTCTTTCAAGAATGCTTACATCGTTCACTACAAGGAGACACTCGACGTAAACAACGAGGCGCCGATGACCATCGCGATGACCTTCTCTGCTGAGAATATCACTGTGGGTAATGCCGAGCTCGACAACCGCTGGCCTCGTTCATAGGTCTAAGAAACTTAAGGACTGTGTTGGGCTACGTGCTTGACATGGTCCTTTTAGCTTTCTATTTAGGTCTCACCGCTGTAGGATATACCTCTAAGCAGTTGAGATCGTCACCTTATTTATATATAGGGAACAAATCTTATTAAATCGCTTTTCAGCCTTAATTACCTCAAAAAATATATTCAATGGCAATACCTTTTAATCCCATCTCCATCACCATAGGAAAGGATGGACTTTCTTCTTTTAAATCACTTCGTATCGACCAAAGTACTGGGGCACATCATCACTTTGACCTCACGGTTGACCTTGAGTCGGGAGGTAACAGACAGGTGCATAACATCAGTAGCAGTAAAGAGTGGCTCGGCAAGGATATCATAGTGAAAGCTGCGAACAAACCATTCTTCTGCGGCATTGTGACGAACATTGAGTTGCATCGCGATGGCAGCGACTTCGGGTGTATACAGGTGTCTGGATACTCCTCTACTTATCGTATGGAGACGGCACCGAGCTGTTACTCATGGAATGACAGGTCGATTGGTGATGTTGTAAAGAGTCTGTGCAGTGATGGTAAGGTGCAGTTGGCATTGAATGCGGCACACAAGAAACAGTTGGATTACATCTGCCAATATGAGGAATCTGACTTCGATTTCGTTCGTCGTCTCGCCTTGCAGTATCAAGAGTGGATGTATTATGATGGTCTGAAACTTGTCTTCGGTAAGCCAAGACGATTGCCAGACCCTATCAAGATGGAATTTGGCACGTCACTGAGTTCCCTCAATATTGGCCTACAAACATTAGCTCGTCCAGAACAGGTGTTTACGTTCCATTCTGGTGCAAACCGTGAGATGGACCGCAAGACGCCTGATAAGGCTTACGGACATGACAGGATGGCGGGTGATGCGTTCCGTGCTGCGCTCCCCTCCTACCCTAAAGCGGCTCGCCAGTACTCCATACAGCGTGTCAGCTCTATCGATGATCTTGAGAATTATGTACTCCTAAAACAAGCAGCCGAAACGGCTGAGACCCATTATGTCACAGCCGAAAGCCAGGACCCAAGACTACACGTGGGTTCGGTGGTAAGTTTGTATAGTTCTTTCTTAAAGGGAGTTGGTAATCTCTCCCAAGAGAGCTTAGGTGATTTTATCATCATCGAGATGACCCATGAAGTGAGCGAGAGCTGTTATTACAAAAACCGTTTCAAAGCCATTCCTGGTACTGTAATGAGTCTGCCTAACCCAAAGGTTGAAATGCCTCTGGCTGAAACGCAGATGGCAACGGTGCTAAGCAATGCCGACCCACATGAAGCAGGTCGTGTGCAGGTGCGCATGAATTGGCAAACCGACAACATGCGAACAAGTTGGGTGCGTGTGATGACACCAGATGGTGGTGGCAGCAAAGACGTAAAGAGCAACCGCGGCTTCGTTTTCATCCCAGAGGTAGGCGACCAAGTCCTCCTCGGCTTCCGTCATGGTGACCCCGCCCGCCCCTACGTTATGGGCAGCCTGTTTAATGGAACGACAGGTGGTGGCGGTGGCCAAGGCAACAACTGCAAAAGCCTCACCAGCCGCACTGGCTGTGCCTTGAAACTTAATGATTCTAAAGGAAGTGTCACGCTGCATGACAAGGGCGGCGTAAGCATGAACTTTGATGGTGCTGGTAACCAAACTTTAGCTACCAGAGCATCTGCAACAACAACTGTTGGTAAAGACGCCAGTGTCTTAAGAATGGACAAGGATGGTAATATAGACTTATCTGGACATACAAAGGTCCGCATCTCCATAAACGAGTCGACCTATATCCAACTAACAGATGGTGAAATTGATATAATCTCCCCAGTCGTAAAAGTTATATCTTCTGATGTAACACAAATATCTAATACAAATGGTGATGATACGGGAGTTATCGTTAACTCAGATGTTACTATTAATAATGTTGGCAATGTTAATATTAATAGTAACGAAGATGTAAATATTTACAGCAACAGAGATGTGAGCATCACGGGCTTTAATGAAGTCAAAATTAATTAATAATATTAATTTAATGAATGATGCAGAAAATATATCATATAACGCAGACGACCAAGCTCCTTATGAATGGTAGCATTATTGTGGAAAATTCTGTTACTCAGAAATGGGCTGTGTCGTTTCCAATTGAACGACATATACTCATAGAGGTTTTGGACGCACCGAAGCAAGAAGAGAATGCTGAAATTTTTAAACTGCTCACCATTATAAACAAACCTGCTTATAAGGTTTTGTTTGACTTTGGCAATGATGATAAGATTATAATCTGCAATAAAAAAGAAATAGGAGAAGCATGGGAAAAAAGTAAGGATGAAGTAGAAAAGACATTTGGTTCTGACGATTCTATAAAGAATTTCTTGGCTTTATCGAAAGAAGGCTACGCAAGTTCAACATAGAACTGCAATCCCAAGTGCTGGTGTAGCTTAATAATCTATACCTGAAAACACCGAGGGG
Organism: Prevotella sp. C561; assembly: GCF_000224595.1. Taxonomy (NCBI): domain Bacteria; kingdom Pseudomonadati; phylum Bacteroidota; class Bacteroidia; order Bacteroidales; family Prevotellaceae; genus Prevotella; species Prevotella sp. C561. The sequence goes on from NZ_JH114149.1 coordinate 126,844, forward strand.
TTTGGGGGCGAGAAGCCCCCATGAGAAGAAAATCAACAAGCAATGCATAAAAATAAGAAAGGGAGACCTCTGTCTCCCAAAGATTAATTAATTTTGCATTGCAATGTACAAACAATTAACCTCGGAGCAAAGGTACACAATTTCTGTGCTACTCCAAAATAGAACGAAACAAAAAGATATTGCCAAGGCGATAAATGTAAGTGCAAGTACAGTGTCTCGTGAAATAAGACGTAATAGCGGAGTCCGAAGACACTATAATTGGGAAACTGCCCAAGCAAATGCAGTACAAACAAGGCGCAGAAAGCCAGGCAATCGTTCAGTCGACAAGGATGTCATGGAAGAGGCGAAGCGCCTTCTTATTACTGAGCAATGGTCTCCAGAACAAATATCTGGTGTATTGGCCAAGGATGGCAAG
>NZ_JH114149.1:127628-130942 GCF_000224595.1 Prevotella sp. C561
ATGTACTCTTTCCTGCATGGAAAAGTATCAAAGATGGTTCAAAATGTGATAATGCCAAATATCTGCGCCGCATATACAAAGATGTCTACTTGGACAAGAGTAAATTCATCCGTGAAAATCAGTGGTCAGAAAGCCTTACTTGAAGGAGCTATGTTGAATTGCATACAAGGAGGACTTATAACTATCATAAAACCTGACTTTTCTGAAGCCGCTAAAATGTTAGTCTTAAGTTACTTTGCTTATAATCGAACGACAAAAAAGAAAGATAAGGATTATGACATGGACGAGGCTATGGATGGGCTAAGCCCTAAACAACAAGCTATGCTTAAGAATAAGGATGAAAAACTTGAGGGGTATGAGAAGTTGAATGCAGAGGAAATGGGAAAGATGAATATTAAAGATTCAGATTTAAAGGATCCTTCCACAGGCTTTAAAGCAGATATCTATAAAGACAAGAATGGGGATTATGTACTTGTTTATCGTGGTACCTACAGTGACCCTGACCACCCTGAAAATGATTTAATACATGACTGGAGCAAAGAATGGACCGACGATAACATGAGGCAGGGATTAGGTATGGGAAGTGAACAATATAATAAGTCTATAAAATTAGCAGAAAAGGTTAAACAAGGCTCTGAAAAACAAGGTAAGCAAATGACTATTGCTGGTCATTCCCTTGGTGGCGGTTTGGCGACAGCTGCAGGTGCTGCCACTGGTAGCAAGACTTACGCTTTCTGCCCTGCGGGCGTTCATCCGAATACTTATAAAATGTATGGCGTAAAGAATCCTGATACTTCAAAGGTTCATACCTATTATTCAAATCAAGATTTCTTAAACATGGCAAGTAATAACCTATCTCTAATGCCAAAGGCTGCAGGCGAAAGAATTATGTTGCACACTCTGGACAGCTTTGATTTTACTAAAGGACACGACCTCCCTTTACTCTTCAAAGCAATACAAGCTGAGGAGGCAGAGTTAGGAAGACCAATTATTGCCAACATTCTTTAAAGAAACAATCCATAACAATGAAAAAAATTATAGCATTATTGTCATCACTCATTTTAACCTCATGCAGTATGTTTAACAGTGAAGCACCTTACAAGCGTTTTTTTAGTGAGAAAGAATATCCCATTATCCAAGCCATTCATGATTGCGACAAGGATAAAATCCTTGATATGATGCACAAAGGATGGAACGTAAATTCTATGGGTAAACATGGCATGTCCTATCTGCTTTATGCTATATGGGAACATAACTATAACATGACAAAGTTTCTTTTAGAAAATGGAGCAAACCCTAATTTTGTATCAGTATTCTGGGAAGTGAAACCAGAAGAAACGGTTTGCATGCTTCCTCTTGAAAGAACGTGCTACGATAAATATGGCATGAATTATATGAAATTATTACTCGAACATGGGGCTAATCCTAATGATACACGAGCGCAGCTTCCTTTATTTGCGGCTGCATTATATAAAGATAAACAAAAAATAGAATACCTATTAGAGCATGGCGCAGATATTAATCAGTTTGACAGCGTAAAGGAAACTGTAATAATAGACCAAGCCCTTGCAAGACAATGGGATTTAGTATTGTGGCTATGGGACAAAGGTGCTGACCCGATGAAGACAGGAGGAGTTGGCGTATTTGAAGGACAAACAAATGTTGCATACTGGGTTCAAGTCTTTATAAACTATGGAAATGGAGATTATGATGCTCCAGACTTTAAGAAGCTTGTTGCGCGACTAAAAAGTATAGGTGTAGAGTTCCCATATAAACCAGCTATGATTAATAGGAAAGATAATGAATGATAAGGCAATGAAGTATATTATAGCATTACTATCATCACTCATTTTAACCTCATGCAGTATGTTTAACAATGAAGCACCTTACAAGCGTTTTTTTAGTGAGAAAGAATATCCCATTATCCAAGCTATTCATGATTGCGACAAGGATAAAATCCTTGATATGATGCACAGAGGATGGAACGTAAATTCTATGGGTAAACATGGCATGTCCTATCTGCTTTATGCCGTATGGGAACATAACTATGACATGACAAAGTTTCTTTTAGAAAATGGAGCGGACCCTAATTTTGTATCAGTATTCTGGGAAGTGAAACCAGAAGAAACGGTACGTATCCTCCCCCTCGAAACAGTCTGTTATAAAGATTATAATATAAATTTTGTTAAGCTGTTAATCAAATATGGGGCTAATCCCAATGATACGCAAGCGCAACTTCCAATATTTTCGGCAGCGTTGTATAAAGATAAACAAAAAATAGAATACTTATTAGAACATGGCGCAGATATCAACCAATTTAACAGTTCGAAAGAAACCGTAATAATAGACCAAGCCCTTGCAAGACAATGGGATTTAGTATTGTGGCTATGGGACAAAGGTGCTGACCCGATGAAGACAGGAGGAGTTGGCGTATTTGAAGGACAAACAAATGTTGCATACTGGGTTCAAGTCTTTATAAACTATGGAAATGGAGATTATGATGCTCCAGACTTTAAGAAGCTTGTTGCGCGACTAAAAAGTATAGGTGTAGAGTTCCCATATAAACCAGCTATGATTAATAGGAAAGATAATGAATGATAAGGCAATGAAGTATATTATAGCATTACTATCATTACTCATTTTAACCTCATGCAGTATGTTTAACAATGAAGCACCTTACAAGCGTTTTTTTAGTGAGAAAGAATATCCCATTATCCAAGCCATTCATGATTGCGACAAGGATAAAATCCTTGATATGATGCACAAAGGATGGAACGTAAATTCTACGGGAAAATATGGTATGTCCTATCTGCTTTATGCCGTATGGGAACATAATTATGACATGACAAAATTTCTTTTAGAGAATGGAGCAGACCCCAATATGGTTTCTCCACTGACAAGTACACCTGATGTGATAGAACCTCGCCTTCCTTTAGAAATTTCATGCTATAATGATTATGGCATAAACTACATGAAATTATTGCTCGAACATGGGGCTAATCCGAATGATACACGGGCACAGCTTCCTTTATTTGCGGCTGCATTATATGAAGATAAGAAAAAATAGAATTCTTATTAGAGCATGGAGCATACATAAATCAGTTTGACAGTGTCAAGGAAACTGTAATTACAAATCAGGCGGTCACTGCCCAATGGGCTTTCGTACTATGGTTATGGGACAAAGGTGCTGACCCGATGAAGACAGGAGGAGTTGGCGTTTTCGAGGGAGAAGTAAATGTCGCTTTTTGGGTGCAAGATTATATAGATAGCGGTATAGGCGATTACGATAATCCAGACTTTAAAAAGCTTGTCGC
>NZ_JH114150.1:0-10010 GCF_000224595.1 Prevotella sp. C561
TGCCTCCCGTAGGAGTTTGGACCGTGTCTCAGTTCCAATGTGGGGGACCTTCCTCTCAGAACCCCTACTGATCGTTGCCTTGGTGGGCCGTTACCCCGCCAACAAGCTAATCAGACGCATCCCCATCCATTACCGATAAATCTTTACTTCAAATCTGATGCCGTCATCGAAGACCATGCGGTATTAGTCTGCCTTTCGGCAGGTTATCCCACAGTAATGGGAAGGTTGGATACGCGTTACTCACCCGTGCGCCGGTCGACGTCCATTCAGTGCAAGCACTAAATGCCGTTTCCCCTCGACTTGCATGTGTTAAGCCTGTAGCTAGCGTTCATCCTGAGCCAGGATCAAACTCTCCATTGTAAAATATGTTTTGGTGATAAGTGATGGGTGATAAATGATAATGGATACCATGTTAACCCAAACGCTTCACCGAGTAATCTCTGTTTCAGAACGCTTATCCTAAAAGTATCAAGTTAAAAAGCACCTATTCTTTTATTCCTTAATTGTTTTGAGGCGATGCCTCAAAAGCAGGAACAATGAATTGATCGGTTCGTTTCTTTTACCCATCTGAATGACAAATAATGTCAGACAGACGCTTCTTGTACTACTTCTCTGTTTATGTAAATATTTTCAAAGAACTCTTTCTTCTATGCTTTAACTAACTTGCCAGGAGGCTTGTTTTGTAAAGCGAGTGCAAAGGTATACAGAATTTCCGTACCCTCCAAACATTTTGAAGAAAAAGTTTCAAAAAAGTGCACTTTTTCTTCTTTCAGGCCTAATTTGAAGCTTAATAATCGGTTTACACCTTATATAATATAAGCAACATACAACCGTAATAAAAGCAATCACACATCATTCTCATGCCTCTTTAAATTCAACGGAACAGTATCAACAAGGGGCAGAGGCTCTATCTTTGAATAAAAAAAGTCAGAGATTAGCCTAACGACCCACCCGATGCACACCGGTTTACAGTCCTCTGAAGGCAGAAGACTACTGCTTATCACGCTCACGAATCTCTACACGACGAATCTTACCAGAGATAGTTTTAGGCAAAGCATCCACAAATTCAATGATACGCGGATACTTATAAGGAGCAGTCACACGTTTAACATGACCCTGCAACTCCTTTATGAGCGCCTCTTTATCCTTATCCTTCCACTCCTTAGCAAGGACAACAGTAGCCTTAACAACCATACCACGAATTTCATCAGGTACACCCGTAACTGCACACTCAACGACCGCTGGATGCGTCATTAACGCACTCTCTACCTCAAACGGACCAATACGATAGCCCGAGCTCTTAATGACATCATCAGCACGACCTACAAACCAAAAGTATCCTTCCTCATCACGCCAAGCCAAATCGCCTGTATGATAGAGATTATCATGCCACACCTTCTCCGTCAGTTCAGTATCCCGATAATAGCCCTTAAAGAGCCCCAACGGTTTTCCTGCACTGGTATCGATACATATCTCACCCTTCTCACCATCTTCGCACGGTGTTCCGTCAGGCCTCAACAATTGTATATCATACTGAGGATTAGGCTTTCCCATACTTCCAGGTTTAGGTTTAACCCAAGGGAAAGTACCCAAAGTCATCGTTGTTTCAGTCTGTCCAAATCCCTCCATCATTTTAACTCCAACGAGGTCGAAGAACTTTTGGAAGACAACAGGCTCAAGTGCTTCTCCTGCCGTAGTACAGTATCTTAGCGAAGAGAGGTCGTATTTTGAGAAATCTTCTTGCAGCATAAAGCGATAGATAGTAGGTGGAGCACAGAACGATGTAATGTGATATTTCTCCATCATACGCATAATCTTCTCAGCCGTAAATTTCTCATGATCATACACAAAGACCGTTGCACCGGCAAACCACTGCCCATAAAGCTTACCCCACACAGCCTTTCCCCAACCAGTATCAGCCACCGTCAGATGGACACTATCCTCATCGAGGTTATGCCAAAAGACACCCGTAATAAGATGACCTAACGCATAGAGATGATCATGTGCCACCATCTTCGGCTCTCCACTGGTACCACTTGTGAAATACATCAGCATCGTGTCTTCATTGGAGTTTACCTTCTCTGGTCGAACAAAGGCCGGTGCCTTCTCCAATTCGGCAAACCAATCATGAAAGCCTTCAGCCACAGGCTTATTTCTCTCAGCCAATGAGTTAACAGCAACGAGCACTTCAACTGTTGGACTCTCCGCCATAGCCTGCAGAACCTGCGTCGTTACGTATTCATCATTGACGCATATAATAGCCTTTACCGACGCACGTTGATTACGATAGACAATATCACTTGCCGTCAACATGTGGGTTGCAGGAATGGCCACAGCCCCTATCTTACACAAAGCCATCATTGAAACCCACCATTGATAATGGCGTTTCAAAATCAGCATAACCTTGTCTCCACGTCGAATACCAAGACTTAGGAAATAAGCAGCAGCTTGATCGGTCTGCTCTTTGAACTCCGCATACGTCGTTTTCAGCTCCTCTCCACGCTCACTGGTCCACAACAAAGCCAACTTATCAGGTGCCACTTTCGCCCATTCGTCCATGACATCATAAGCAAAGTTAAATGTTTCAGGGACTTTGAAATGCAAGTGTTCTCGAAAATCTGCCTCTGACGTGAAATGTGTTTGCGTCAAATATCTCTCTATCATCTTATCCTATTGAATTAAAAACATGGTCTATAGACTACTCTATAGCACATAAATAAACATTAAAAGACCAAACCTTTCTCTAAGTCTCACGATATTCCATCGTTTACTTAGAGCTATTGAGTAAATTACAACCTAAAATATAATTGCCAAGAAGCGCATCGTCACGTTATCCAAAGCACGCATACAGTGAGGCTGATTAGCATCAAAATAAATACAATCGCCTGGTTCTAAGATAAATTTCTTATCCCCTATTCGCAGGTCCATACGGCCTTCCCAAACCATATTAAACTCTTGTCCAGGGTGTATATCCATATTTACAGGGGCATCTTCAGGCTTCGCCTCAACCGTCACAAGGAAGGGGTCGGCCCGACGTCCACTGAATCCGCTTGCTAAACTCTGATATTTATATGCGAACTTACGCTCTACGCTCATACCTTTCCCCCTACGTGTAAGGAAATAAGAACACATGTGTGGTTCCTCACCAAACATCAAAGCGTCCAATGCAATACCATACTTTTGAGACAACTTATACAGTCTACTAACCGACAAGTCGTTCTCTCCCGCTTCCATCTTTAGATATTTCTCCTCCGTGACACCGCAGGTCTCTGCCATTTCCTGTACTGAGAGGTCTAAAGATTCACGTAACCCTTTTAATCTTTCGCCTATTTGCTTTATCGCTTCTTCCATAATTCAACATACTACTTTACTCTCCGCAAAAGTAATAAATAAAATCATATTGGCATTAAAAAGTAACAAGTATTCGATAAAATAAGCATTAAATAATTAAATTTATACACACTTGTAGGATGTTTGTGCATGTAAATAGTAACTTAAAAGTGTAATCGGATAAAGCTAAATAACCCTACACAGATATAGAGGATATTTATAAAAGAAGAAGAAAGAACCCTGAACGTGCACGCAGAAAATGTAAAGATATTTCGGCGAACATTTCCTTCTCCATTCGAAGAGAGCCTCAACTTGTTTCAAGAAGACGCCCTTCTTCATCCAAGAACATGCCCTTCAAGAAGCAAGAAGACGCCTTTCTTGGAGCAAGAAGGGCATCTTCTATTTCGTTATTCACAACATACTGATTACTTGTTGGTTACAGATTCTATTATAAGAGATAGTACATTCCTATTTCGAAGATACTTGTCGAGAGCAACTGTAATAGTTTTTTACGCTTCACCTAAGTCCTCCGAAATATGGAGTAGCGACCAAGCTACCACTAAGAAGATAGGATAAGCCATAAATAAAGCTCGTTGCGTAAAGCCCTATTCAAAGGAAATACGCAACGAGCTAACGTCGAATATAGTTGATTACTACCTAAGTACTATCCAATCTCTGGGATTACGTAAGACAAAGCATCCAGTACTTGCCCACGAGTAGAACCCTCACGAAGAGCGATGAAGATGGTATCATCTCCAGCAATAGAACCTAAGATGTAAGGAGAATCCAAGTTATCAATATCGTATGCAATAGCACTGGCATAACCGGGACGCGTCTTGACAATAGCCAGCTGACCAGAGATGTTCACCGAGATATACCCACTTCTCTGCAACATCTCAGTTGCCTTACGAGGCGTTGTCACCCGTCGGTACATTGTTTCATTTGGTAGAACATAAACGTACTTACCGTTCATTGAAGCCGCCTTTGCCACCTTCAACTGTTTTAGGTCACGACTCAACGTAGCCTGCGTCAGCTTAAATCCCTCTTGTTCCAATACCTTCAATACTTCTTCTTGGGAACTTAGTTCCATACTTGAAATAAGCATTTTCAATGTTTCAAGTCTACTGTTTTTTACCTTCATAACCCGTATATAAATTCTAATTCGGCTGCAAAAGTATGCAATTATACCGATATATGCAAATAAAAACGTATAAATTAAGAAGAAAGAGTATTATTATACCGCATAATGTTGCATAAATACTCAATAATAAAACATACATACTTCCAAACTTATCTCCACCTATCAGTCATCTTATCACATAAAGTCTCTTAAAGCTAACCTTATTGTTATGACTATCTAAAAGCACAGTGCCGAGACAAGAAAACAGAGGAACATGTATCTACAAAACACCAGAGGAATAACGCAAACCCCTCATGAAGCTTACTTATAAGACACTTGTTACACCATAATATATATACCCCCGTCATTCTGTCAATATCTTACGTGCATGGAGAACACTCTCTTCCGTAGGAGGTTTCACGTCTGTGAGTTTATAAGGAATGCCCAACTGCTCCCATTTATAGACTCCCAAGTCATGATAAGGTAGCACTTCAACACGCTCCACATTGCTTAACGTGTCTATGAAAGAACGAAGTCTGTGCAACGACTCATCATCGTCATTAATACCAGGGACTAAGACATGTCTTATCCACACAGGTTTATGAATATCCGACAGATAACGTGCACAATCTAAGATATTCTCATTCTCCCACCCCGTAAGCCGTTTATGGGCATCATTGTCAATATGCTTTATGTCTAATAAGACTAAGTCGGTATATTTCATTAATGCTTCAAAATCCGAGAAACGACCATCCTTTCTGCTGAAAGGTTGGGCAGAAGTGTCAAGACAAGTATTGATACCTAAGTCCTTAGCCTTATGGAATAGCTCGGTCAGAGGCTGTATCTGTAGCAGCGCCTCACCCCCACTCACCGTGATGCCACCCTTCTCACCCCAATAGCTGCGGTATCTAAGTGCTTGTGAAAGGACATCATCAACAGAGCGGAGGTTACCCCCCGCCCTGTCCCATGTGTCTGGATTATGACAGTACTGGCACCGCATAGCACATCCTTTAAGGAAGATGACGAAACGAATACCAGGCCCATCAACCGACCCGAACGACTCTACAGAGTGCACCCGTAGCATCGTCTCAGACGTCGGCAAATCCGATAATTCAATATGTTGACTATTCACTTTACATTGATCCATGTGCTCGACGAGCAATAACGTCCATCTGCTGCTCACGTGTGAGGTCGATGAACTTCACAGCGTAGCCACTCACACGGATGGTAAAGTTAGCATACTCCTCCTTCTCAGGGTGCTCCATACAGTCGATTAGTTTGTCTACACCAAAGACGTTCACGTTCAGATGGTGTGCACCACGGTCGAAGTAGCCATCCATAACACCCACGAGAGTGTTGACACGTTCCTCGTCATTGTGGCCGAGAGCGTCTGGGCTAATCGTCTGAGTGTTTGAGATACCGTCAAGCGCATACTCGTATGGGAGCTTGGCAGTTGAGTTCAACGATGCTAACAAGCCATTCTGCTCTGCACCATAAGAAGGGTTAGCACCCGGCGCAAGCGGTGCACCAGCTGGACGACCATCTGGCATATTACCTGTAAACTTACCATATACCACGTTTGAAGTGATGGTAAGGATACTTGTTGTAGGTTCAGAGTGACGATAGGTGTGGTGTTTACGAATCATATCCATGAAGGTCTTTAACAACCATACTGCTATATCGTCAGCACGATCATCGTCATTACCATAACGAGGGAAGTCACCCTCCGTCTTATACTCTATTGGGAAGCCAGTCTCATCACGTATGATGTTCACCTTAGCATACTTGATAGCCGAGATAGAGTCGACCACATGACTGAAGCCAGCGATACCCGTTGCGAAAGTACGACGTACGTCTGTATCGATGAGAGCGAGCTCTGCAGCCTCATAGAAGTACTTGTCGTGCATGTAATGGATGAGGTTCAATGTGTTTACATAGACACCCGCCAACCACTCCATCATATCCATGAAGCGAGGCATAAACTCCTCGTAGGTAACAACATCACCCTCTATCGGACGGTAAGCAGGTCCACACTGCTCACGTGTCTTACTGTCAACGCCACCACTAATAGCGTATGTAAGACATTTAGCAAGGTTTGCACGAGCACCAAAGAACTGCATCTCCTTTCCTGTCTGGGTAGCAGATACACAGCAACAAATAGAGTAGTCGTCGCCCCAGATTGGTCGCATCACGTCATCATTCTCGTATTGTATAGAGCTGGTAGAGATAGAAATCTTTGCAGCATAGTCCTTGAAATGCTTTGGAAGACGAGAGCTATAGAGCACGGTGAGGTTAGGCTCTGGTGAAGGACCCATATTCTCAAGTGTATGAAGGAAGCGGAAGTCATTCTTAGTCACCATTGAACGGCCGTCCATACCTAATCCTGCCACCTCGAGCGTAGCCCATACAGGGTCGCCAGAGAAGAGCTGGTTGTATGAAGGAATACGTGCAAACTTAACCATACGGAACTTCATAACCAAGTGGTCGATAAGTTCTTGTGCCTCTTTCTCCGTTAGTGTGCCTTCTTTGAAGTCTCGTTGAATGTAGATATCGAGGAAGGTTGAGATGCGACCCACCGACATCGCCGCACCGTTCTGGGTCTTTATGGCTGCTAAATAGCCAAAGTAAAGCCACTGAACAGCCTCATGTGCATTGTTAGCAGGCTCAGAAATGTCATAACCATAGATGGCTGCCATCTCCTTCATCTCCTTGAGAGCCTTTATCTGCATAGAGATCTCTTCACGTAAACGGATTATCTCTTCAGTCATCGTACCGTCTCCACAGTTGCGAAGGTCCTTTGCTTTCTCGTTGATAAGGAAGTCTACACCATAAAGTGCAACTCGACGATAGTCACCAACGATACGTCCACGACCATAGGTATCAGGGAGTCCTGTAAGAATATGGTTGTGTCTTACAAGTTTCATCTCGTCTGTATAAGCATCGAAGACACCATCGTTATGTGTCTTACAATACTTTGTGAAGATCTCATGTAGCTTTTCAGAAGGTTCATAACCGTAGGTTGTGCAAGCTTGCTCAGCCATCTTGATACCACCATACGGCATAAACGCACGCTTCAGAGGTTTATCAGTTTGTAAACCAACAATTTTCTCCAAATCCTTGGTTCCTTCTCCGATGTAGCCAGGGCCGTAGGCAGTCATACTGGAAACGACCTCGGTCTCCATGTCTAACACACCATTCTTAGCACGTTCCTGCTTTTGCAGCTCTTTGAGCATACCCCAAAGTTTGTTTGTTGCGGCTGTAGGTTCTTCAAGGAATGAAGCATCACCATCATAACTTTCGTAATTATCTTGGATAAACTGACGCATATTGACTTCGTCGAGCCACTTTGTACCAGTGAATCCTCTCCAGGCTTTTTTCATAAATGTCTGTTTGTTACGTTGTGAAATATTTAATACTTTTAGCTATAACACATCATACTTACAAAGTACTATGTATTACAGTGACCAAAGTTAGACAAAAAAAGCGTAATAGCAAGTAATTGAACACATTATTATACATAAAATACATAAAAGTAGGTATGCCTTTCGTAAAGTCGAAGCGAAAATGATAATAACACGTAACCCACCTTATTATATAAAGCAAAAACCATAATATCTAAAAAAATGAAAAAACATGTACTACATTTGTCAGTATCTAATCTTTCTATTATCTTTGCGATTGAATGGCATGACATTTGTACATTCAAACATAGATGGCACATTTCTTTTGAGCCAATAACCCATTGATAACAAATTAAAAAGAATGAATATGAACTTTGACAATTTCACTAACGTAACAAACACACAAGAGCGTGACTTAGAGATGTCACGTGTCTTCCCTTCCTTAATGCGTAAGGTTTATATATGGATGACGATGGCGCTTGCTATCACTGGTGTCGTAGCATACGGCGCGGGTAACTCTCCTGCACTCATCCAGTTCCTCTACATGGGTAGAGGTGCTATGATTGTCATGGCATTAGTAGAGTTTGGTATCGTCTGGTATCTCTCTTCACGCATTGACAAACTGTCTCTCACAGCAGCAACAATATGGTTCATTATCTTTGCTACTGTCAATGGACTCACATTAGGATGGATTTTCGCTGCCTTCTCATCAGTGGTCATCACGAAGACATTCCTTGTAACAGCAGGAACCTTCGGAGCAATGGCGTTGATAGGTTCTACTACTAAGAAGGACTTGACAAAGATGGGTGGTATCCTCTTCATGGCCCTTATCGGTCTTATCATTGCAGGTCTTGTGAACATCTTCCTAAAGAGTGCAATGTTCGATTTCATCGTAAGTGGTATCGGTGTACTTGTCTTTACAGGACTTACTGCATGGGACGCTCAGAAGATTAAGCGCAACCTTCAGATGGCACCAGATGCTGACGAGGGTGCTCAAAAGATAGCACTCCTTGGTGCATTGAGCCTCTACCTTGATTTCATCAACCTCTTCCTCTATCTTCTCCGTTTCTTCGGTAACAACAGAAACTAATCAGACAAGAGAAATAAATATCTAAGGACAGTCGCATTACGACTGTCCTTTTTTTTTATTGTCCTACGTAAAAGAAGACATGAGTTTTCTATCAGCTCCTAATTTCTTGACCATAGATATAAGGCAAAAACACCAAGATTAGTTTTATTTTCAGTTGCTGTCATATTTAACATTTAGCGTAACTATCCTATTATCTAACTACTTACACGACCACAAAGGATGATAGATATGACAGGAAAAATTGTTTTTAGCAAATTGAGTTATCAGTAATGACCACTCTCATCACACATGAAATGTGAAAGAGAGCATGCCTTTTCAGAACGCATAGACTATGGATAACAAATAAAAACAACCCCAGACGAGTTTATTCATAACGCCTTACTCCCTCTTAGTATTAGGGTCTTCATCTGGCTTTTCTCCCCTCATCTATCAATGTCCGGACGCCCCGGACACCTTGTCCGGAGGCTTCGGACAAAGTGTCCGGAGGCCTCGGACAGATTGTCCGAAGCCTCCGGACACATGATGCGAACGGCAGATAGCAACCGTATTGCAGCCTACAGAGATGGGAAGAGACCACATATACCAAACAAGCACAGGGTTAATACTATTTCAAGTACACGTTGAAGGCAGTTTTCTTAATACCTCAATTCCGCAGCATTATTCCTTGTGAGGTACTTTTATATATTGAAGTGATATTTTGGGATTAATCCATTGATTTGGGAATTTTCCAGGGTTCTTGGTTCTTGCATAGGCATGAAATCCCCCCACCCAAACCAATGGGGAAGTATGAAAACACCACAAAGAAATACTGTTTATTCAAGGAATACTTCAGCGTAGTAGGTTTTATTTGTATACAGGTTTAGAACGTTCTGCCTTCCCGTTCGCACCCATTTTGCTGGAACGCTGACAAAATGCAGGATAAAGGCTTTCAGTCTACTTGTCTTTTTCAATGGCTTGACCTTTTCGCTGATATGACGGACGAGATAGAGATAGAAGTTCTTCAGCATAGCGGTAACCATCATGAAAACCATGTTCTCAGCCATAAAGGAAAATGGCAGATGTGACCATC
>NZ_JH114150.1:10466-25473 GCF_000224595.1 Prevotella sp. C561
CCCAATACAGACTCGGTAAGTTTTTCAAAAGCCCAACTTTTGAGAAAACGTCCATAATATGATAAATTCCACCGAAAGAAGTGATATTCTCGTTTTTAATTGCTACCTTTGTCATGTCAGATTTTTGCTTACTTGTTATGTTTGCAGCACTAAGATAGGTGAAATTTCTGACATATCCAAGTGTTTTTGAGAACTTTGTTTCTCAGACACTTGGAGTTCTTACAAGAATTTATGCTGCGGAATTAAGGTGATAATTATATACATAATAACACACTAAATATTAATCAAAAGAGACCCATCATTAACCCAATTTTAAATAAAATTTAAAGAAAATAGAAAGCACTAATTTAGCTTGTGTAATCAAAAAATAATCAATACATTTGCACTTATAAGAAATATTATTAATTACTAAAATCGTATGAAAAAAAGTATCTTTAGCGTATGCGTTAGTGCCCTACTCTTATTAGGTTCCATGCCTGCAATGGCACAGTTCAACATTGGTAAAGCAGCAGGTGGTGCTACGAAAGTGCTAAAAGCAGCCACATTAACAGATGCCGACATGGCAAAGTATGTAAAAGAGTATATTGAATGGATGGATGAGCACAACCACGTTTGTGACGCAAATAGCCCTTACACGAAGCGTCTGAATAGACTGACAAAGGGACTGACATCGGTTGAAGGCATTCCTTTGAACTTTAAGGTGTACTATGTTATAGACGTTAATGCATTTGCTTGTCCTGATGGTAGTGTTCGTGTCTTCTCTTCTCTGATGGACGCAATGACCGATGATGAGTTGTTAGGTGTTACCGGACATGAGCTTGGACACGTCGCCCACAAGGACTCAAAGAAGCGATTCCGCACAGCTTTGCTCACCTCTGCCTTGAAAGACGGTATCTCTTCAACCAACGGTGTGGCTTCATCTCTTAGCCAGTCACAGCTTGGCGACCTTGGTGAAGCTCTCCTTCAAGCTAACTATTCACAGAAACAAGAGAGTAAGGCTGACGCCTACGGCTATGATTTCCTTAAAGAGAACGATAAGAACCCATGGGCTATGGCACTTGCATTCGAACGTCTCAAGAAATTAGAAGAGGATGCTGGCGTTCAAAAAGATAGTAAATGGCAGCGCATGTTCTCATCTCATCCAGACCTCGACAAACGTATCAAGACTATGAGTAAGCGTGCTGAGAGAGATGGATTCACCCGTCCTGAGAACAAGATGCCAGAGAAGATTGTACGTGAAGAGCCTGCACAGACTCAGCAAACAACTGAGAAGACGGTCAGCAACCGCACTCCAAGAAAGCAAACCGTTGGTAAGCGCCCAGCTGGCAAACGCCCTGTAGGCAAGCGTCCTGCACGTCCTGCACACAGACGTAGATAATAATTACCTGTTTGTTCGTGACTTTCTGTCAACGAACAAACACAAAAAAGAGAGGGTATCAGAAAGCCTGTCGGAAGGACAATGGCGCATCTGATACCCTCTCTTACTTTATGTTGTCTTGAAAGAGATAAACTCTATCCTATCACTAAAACTGATTCTCAACAATATCGGATAGTACATCCTTGATATCTAAACCTGCTGCTCGCACCTGTTGAGGGATGAAGCTGGTAGCTGTCATACCAGGAGTAGTATTGATTTCGAGCATGTTGATGACATCAGTACCGTCCTTATCCTTTGAAATGATATAGTCAATACGGATGATACCATTGGCATGAAGGATGTCATAGATACGACTGGTCTCGGCTGCTACACGCTTAGCTGTCTCCTCAGACATACGAGCTGGGGTGATTTCCTCAACCTGACCGTTATACTTAGCATTGTAGTCAAAGAACTCGTTGCTGGTTACTACCTCCGTAGCAGGGAATACAACAGACTTATTCTTAGTCTTATAAACACCCTGAGAGATTTCCATTCCATCCATGAAAGCCTCTATCATCACCTCATCACTCTGCATAAAAGCTACACGAAGAGCTGGTGCTAACTGGTCGATATTCTTCACCTTTGACACACCAAAGCTACTTCCATCAGAAGAAGGCTTAACGAAGCAAGGCATACCAAGGCGTTTTTCTATCTCAGCCTCATCGTACTCTTCACCACGACGGAGCAAGATGCTGTCTGCTACCTTTATCCCAAAGTTACGTAGGTAGTTATTAAGAACATATTTATCAAAGGTCAAAGCCTCAACCAACACACCTCCTGTTGAGTAAGGAAGATGGAGAAGGTCGAAATAGCCTTGCATCACTCCGTTCTCACCAGGCTGTCCATGAATTGTAATATAAGCATAATCAAACTCCGTACGCTTACCGTTCACGACAAAAGAAAAGTCATTCTTATCAATCGGAGCCAGACTTCCATCAGGCAATTCGACATTCCAATCGAGACCTCTTACGTCTACTATATATATATTGTAACGCTCCTTATCAAAGAAAGAGTATAACCCTTGTCCTGAACGCATAGATACATCATGCTCTGATGAGTCGCCACCACAAACGATAGCAATTGTACGCTTTAATTCTTTCATTGTGCCTTTTTTATTTTTATTCCCTCTTTTCCCTTGCAGAGAAGGATATTTTTTATTCCCTTCGTAGGGCTTATTTGGGTTATTATTATTTCTATCTTTATGAATAGTCAATGGTATGGACGAATTAAAATCCTACTAATAAGCGATTTACCCAACCATCAACACTGAGTTTCATTACTCATCTACTTGTTTGCTTGCTAAGCCTCCAACGTAGCTTCTCCACTTCTCTATCAATGTGGCAAGGTCGTTGGGAAGCTCACTCGTAAAGTCCATCTGCTCGCCCGTAACGGGATGAACGAATCCTAACGTCCGTGCATGGAGTGCTTGACGGTCGCAGATAGCGAGACAGTTATGGATGAACGCCTTATAAGAACTCGACCGTTGCCCACGCAGAATCTCCGTTCCACCATAACGTTCGTCCCCGAACAAAGGATGACCAATATGTTTCATGTGTGCACGAATCTGGTGTGTACGCCCCGTTTCAAGGATACACTCGATAAGTGTTGTATAACCGAAGCGCTCAATGACACGATAATGTGTGACAGCAGACTTACCTATCTCCGAATCAGGAGGGAATACTGTCATCCGCAATCTATCCTTCGGATCACGCGCAATGTTCCCTTCGATGCGCCCTTCATCATCTGTCAGATTACCCCAAACAAGGGCATTATAGCTGCGATGGGTTGTCTTATTAAAGAACTGTTTACCCAAGGCTGTCTTCGCATCAGGCGTCTTTGCAATCACCAAAAGGCCACTCGTGTCCTTGTCTATTCTATGTACCAACCCAACCTCAGGGTCATTAGGGTCGAAGGAAGGCATATCCCGCAGATGCCAAGCCACTGCGTTGATCAATGTACCATGGAAATTGCCTGCTCCAGGATGCACGACAAGACCCGCCGGCTTGTTTACTACCATCAAGACATTGTCCTCATAAACAATATCTAAGGGTATATCCTCTGCCTCTATCGTATTATCATGCTTTGGGCGGTCGAGCATTAAGGTGATAACATCCTCTGGACGCACCTTATAATTACTCTTCACTGGTGCGTTATTCACATGGATATACCCTGCATCAGCAGCCTTCTGAATACGGTTACGACTGGAGTGTTGCATCCGTTCGAAGAGGAACTTATCAATACGGACAGGCTCTTGCCCTTTGTCTACCACGACACGGAAGTGCTCATACAACGTTCCCTCCCCTTCTCCACTGCCTTCAGTAGGAAGGAGGTCATCGTTAAGCTCATCGTCAAAAACAATCTCTTCTTCTGTTGTCATCGTAAACTACTCTTTTGATCTAACCGAAGATGGGTCGGCAGGTAAGCCCGACTGTGAAGAGGGACCCGAACTATTAGCGCCCGACCTTCCACGGCTATCTTTTATCTCGTTGCCATTCTCATCAACAGGCACCTCTACATATTCCTCTACCTCATCGTATTTAGGAACCTTCTCTTCTACTTCCACGTCTTCATACTCAGGCTCATTCAGTCCTGCTGTATCAGAGATTTGACGTGTACCATCACCCACCTGCAAGACAATCACAGCATCAGATGGAACACGATCGCCTGCTTGTACATGCTTACCATTAACTAAGATGCCATAAATCCAGTCTTTCTCACCAGGGATATATTCTGGTTCACCGACCTTAAAGCCCATAGAGAGCAACTGAGCCTGCGCCTCACGAAGCGAGTTATTATCAATAATATCAGGGATGACAAGCGATGGAGCACTCGCAGCATTAATCGTTACATAGATTACATGGGTAGACTTAACGCGCTTACCACCTGCTGGCGATTGTTCAAGAATACAATCAGCAGGAAGCTCCTTCACATATCCTGTATCCGTAACCTCGATTGTCAGTCCTACTTTATCCATAATATCCACAGCATCATCATACTGCTTATGAATAACATTCGGCACGACGATAGACTCACCATGAAGTGTATAATAGTCAAGCCCAAACCTGACTCCTATCGAGAGTATCAGCACAAGGATGACAATAGCAAGGATATTACCCCAGATATATGTGCTGTTAAATTTGTGGAAGAATTCTCTTGATGTCATTCAACTTGTCTCTTTTTCTTCTAACTTATCAACTCGTAGTATTCTCAAATAACTTGTTTACTCGTCAACCTGTCAACTTGTCTACCTACCAACTCACCAACTTGTCAACTCATAATTCTAT
Organism: Prevotella sp. C561; assembly: GCF_000224595.1. Classification (NCBI taxonomy): domain Bacteria; kingdom Pseudomonadati; phylum Bacteroidota; class Bacteroidia; order Bacteroidales; family Prevotellaceae; genus Prevotella; species Prevotella sp. C561. The sequence continues at coordinate 15,168 of NZ_JH114150.1, forward strand.
CTGGCAAAGTTAGATAAAAAAACGGAAAGAAGCAAAGAATACTCTCTACTTCTTTCCGTTTTCACCTATTTCCTCATTAAGGACAGGCGTACTCATTTACTTTCCGTGATGCTCGTCAGAAACAGTTAACTTCTTACGACCCTTGGCACGACGGGCAGCTAATACGCGACGACCGTTCTTTGTTGCCATTCTCTCGCGGAAACCATGCTTGTTGACACGGCGACGATTGTGCGGCTGAAATGTTCTTTTCATTTTCTTATCCTATTTTATTGTTATTATGCAAATTATCAGTACGGCAGGACAAAGCCTGCCATTATGGGTTGCAAAATTACTTAATCTTTTTGAATTAACCAAGAAAACGATGATTTTTACGCCCTTTATTTACGTTTTTTTCTATATTTTCTGTAACTTTGCACCGCATTTACAAGATAACAGCATATAAAAAATAACAAATTAGATATTAACAGATTATGATTAATTCACAGGAAATCAAGATCGGAACATGTATCCGTCTCGATGGTAAAATTTGGACTTGCATCGACTTCCAGCACCGCAAGCCAGGTAAAGGAAACACTGTTATGATTACCAAACTAAAGAATGTATCAGACGGCCGTGTGCTTGAGCGTACATTCCAGGTAGGTTTCAAACTTGAAGATGTACGTGTTGAGCGTCGCCCTTACCAGTATCTTTATCAGGATCCAACGGGTTACATCTTCATGAATCAGGAGACTTTCGAGCAGATTCCTATCCCTAAGCACCAGATTACTGGTTCTGACTACATGAAGGAAGGTGATGTTGTAGAGGTTGTTACAGACACTTCTGACGGCACAATCCTCCTCGCTGAGATGCCTGTTAAGACTACCTTGACTATCACACACAGCGAGCCAGGCGTAAAGGGTAACACTGCTACAAACGCAACAAAGCCTGCTACACTTGAGACAGGTGCTGTTGTTCGTGTCCCTCTCTTCATCAATGAGGGTGAAGTTATCCAGATTGACACTCGTGATGGTAGCTACTTGGGCCGTGTAAACGCCTAAGTCTTGCCTGTCGAAAGACAGATATTATCATCAAATAGCATATAGAATAGGATATGTCAAACGACTGGCATATCCTATTTTTTTGCTTTCCTTCATTCCTTAAAAGCTTATCACCAAATCTTATTCCTTACTTTCCCAAATTCTTGACGATAGAATACTGTAACGTATTTCTTGTTTTCCTCATTCCTTAAAAGCTTATTATAGAATAAGAGAAAAGAGTATAACGGTCCATTCGCAAGGCTCAACCCATCATTTGATTACACCTTTCTACCATCTTCACAACTCGTTCTACAATAGGAGAAAAGTTCCACCTCCAAATTATTTTCACGACAGGAAAGATTTATTTTCATGAAGAAAAATATTTTTTTCATGACAAGAAATATTTTTTTCATGAAAATAATTCGAGACGTAACACCACTCTACCTTCATCTTATCCTTTTTATTAAATTCTACAAACCTCATTCTACCATACAAATAATATCACTTTTCCACATCACCAACTCCCCCATCTCCCTGTTATCATGCCTTATAATGCCCCCAACTACCCTGTTACCCTGTCTCAAACATCTCCCGTCTACTCTGTTACCATGTCTTAAAACCACCCCACTCTACCCTGTTACCCTGTCTTAAACATCCTCTGTCTACTCTGTTACCATGTCTTAAAACCTCCCCTCCCTACTCTGTTACCCTATCTTAAACATCCTCTGTCTACTCTGTTACCATGTCTTAAAACCTCCCCTCCCTACTCTATTACCCTGTCTTAAACATCTTCTGTCTACTCTGTTACCATGTCTTAAGATCTCCCCACTCTACCCTGTTACCCTGTCTTAAACATACCCTGTCTCCCCCACTAAGTTATTTTTTCAATTCAAAATTCCCATATATGCTACTTTTGCATTACCTTTGCGGATATGGAGAATATGAACCTTGGGGCAGACATAAAGCCCACTAATTACACTATCAACGTACGAGGGCAACTCATCGACTTGAGTCATCCACTCGTCATGGGTATCATGAATGTAACACCCGACTCTTTCTTTGCTGGCAGTCGGGTACAGACAGAGGAAGCTATCCGCCAACGTGCACACCAGATAATGGCTGAGGGAGCGAAAATTATTGACGTTGGTGCATGCTCTACTCGTCCCGACAGTGAACCTGTCAGCGCCGAAGAGGAGATGAACCGATTAGCTTTTGCACTCCCCATCATACGAGATGCCGAGCCAGATGCTATCCTTTCTATCGATACCTTCCGTGCGTCAATAGCCAAACGGACGATAGAAGAGTTTGGTGCCGACATCATTAATGATGTTGAAGAAGGCAAAGATCCAAACATGTTCCCTACTGTCGCCGAATTAGGTGCACCTTATATATTAATGTCGACAGCAGCCAATCTGCACGACATGCTCATCGATTTCTCACGTGAAGTGCAAGAGCTACGTGCCTTAGGACAGAAAGACATCATCCTCGACCCAGGCTTTGGCTTTGGAAAAGGGGCCGTTGACGGTAATTACACACTACTGAGCGTAATGGAGCGACTGCAGGTCATGGAACTACCTATACTCGTTGGCATTAGTCGTAAGCGTATGATTCATCAGCTCTTAGGCATAACAGCCGCAGAGAGTCTTAACGGAACCACCGTTCTGAACACTATCTCGCTCATGAAGGGAGCCAACATTCTTCGCGTTCACGACGTTCGTCCTGCCGTTGAAGCAGTGAGAATCGTTGAGGCAATGCGACAGAATGCTGAGCAGTAAGTCCGATTTTACACATTAATTATAACCCAACAGATAACCCATACTTCACCCACTATCAGCTATCCTCTGCCCTACACGGTCAGAGACGATGGTAAAAAGACGGGGAGTAGTTTTGTAATTATGTTTTTTCCATTTGGTATAAAGGATGTAATCGACATCGTGCTGGTAGCATTGATGCTCTACTATAGTTACCGATTGATGAAAGAGTCGCGTTCGCTGAACGTCTTTATCGGTATCATGGTATTCATTATCGTGTGGCTCATAGTCAGTCAAGTGTTAGAGATGCGCTTATTAGGTAGTATCTTAGACAAGCTCGTTTCGGTGGGAGTCATCGGTCTTATCGTTCTGTTCCAAGAAGATATACGTCACTTCCTCTATAGCCTTGGCGCACACCGAAAGGTGAATAACATCATGAAACTATTCACAAGGAAAGGCAATAAAGGTGAGGTAGACAAAGAGACCATTATGCCTATCGTCATGGCCTGTATGAGTATGAGTCGTGGAAAGGTTGGTGCACTGATTGTAATAGAGCGTGGTGTGATGTTGGAAGACATTGTTGAGACCGGTGACCTGATTGATGCTCGTATCGACCAACGCCTAATAGAGAACATCTTCTTTAAGAACTCACCCCTTCATGACGGTGCGATGGTGATTTCAAAACGCCGTATCAAAGCAGCAGGTTGCATCCTTCCTGTAAGTCATAAGCAGGATATTCCAAAGGAACTTGGCCTCCGCCATCGTGCAGCCATGGGTATCTCGCAAGACTCAGACGCCTTAGCTATCATCGTATCAGAGGAGACGGGCCGCATTAGTGTTGCCATACATGGTGAGTTCCAACTACGTCTTTCAGCCGAGCAGTTGGAGAGTATCCTCACAAAAGAGATTGTCACTGTGTGATGGATGTTAGGTGATGAGTGTTAGGTGTTGATGAATTGCGATGAATGATGGGTGTTGGGTGATGAGTGATAGGTGTTGATGAATACTTATAAAGGGTGTTGGATAAAATGTAAATCAGCAACCAACATTCAACACTCAACACCTATCACCCAACATCACCATTCATCAACACCTAACATTCAACACCTATCACCCATGACTCAACACCTAATTAAGCATTAAGTTCATCTCAAGGCTATCATCCTTAAAGATATAATCAGCTAACTCAGCAATCGTTAGTGAGCGCGTATTAGGCAAAGGTCGATTTGTTCGAACGACGTGTCCTCGCTTGATTTGGAAGTATGTGTTGTTCATTGGAATATCCGAATCGTCATACACACGGATATTCTCTGTACGTTCAGGATGGCGTTGCGCATAGAGTTCTAATGCTTTCTCCGCATTGATAACACGTATCATAGCAGGGATATCTTTGGTCTCTTGCTGTCCAGTCGGGTTAAGCGTCAATGTGAGACGATTGTCCTCCTTAATAATCTCCAACCCTTCCTCGTCATGTAAGAGTACACAGTCTTTCTTGCGTTGCCACTCATCAAAGGTCTTAAAGTCCATCTTGTCAATCTCCTTCGGACTCGGAGTACAAGTGATGTTACGTGTGTAACCACATCGAGCATACCAGTCATAAAGCCATTCCTCAGCAGGTATTAATGTGGCAAAGACAATATCCTTGTGATAAAGACGGAAATGAGCCTGTGACATAAGGTTGTTGCCAATGTTCTGCTTGCGGTACTCCTCTCGTACACTCACACCACTAATATAAGCAGTTCGCACCTCTTCTGAATAATACTTCATCGTATAAGGGAGCGTCTGAAGGGCTGCCACAGTGTGCTGATCAACCTGACAGATAACGTTATATTCAGGTTTGAAGATACGTGAGAAATAAAGTTGAATAAAGGGTTCAACGTCATGGAAGGTGTCACGCCATAGTGCTATCGTCTCCTCCTTAATCTCCTCCTGTGTCTCTTCCTGCGCCAGTGGATATTTCTCCATGATAACATTCTTCTCCAAGAGGATGTCTGGCTTATAAGAAAGCTTCGCATATCGGAGACCCTCTATACCAAGGTCTTCCTCACGATTCATATACTCATATTGTTCTGGGAGATGCTGTGCGAACTCCTGATTGATGATAGAGAAAGCTCCTTCGTAGGCCGTGTCAGCCTTCTCAACACACACATCAAAGACCGTATTCGTAATAGGACAGCCAAAGGTAAAGGCTATCAGCTTGCCATCTACCCATATTGTCCCACCGAGAGCACCAATCTCATCCCACAAGTCGAAGACACGTGTCATTGAACGAAGCTCCTCTGAGAGTTCTTCAGACTCGTCTGTATCTTCCTTTGTGACAGCTCTCCATGACTCTTCCACAGCGATACACTCTGGTATCATGTCCTTTGTTAGTGTTCGATACTCATAGTTTGGGAAGCTCTTACGAAACTTATTACAGTGGTTACGCTTCCCTTGTAGCTTCTTACCAGATAGTGTCGCCAGCTTTTCTCGTGTGTAGATATAATCGAAGTGATCGCGGTCTGGCTTAATATAAAAGGTCTCTGGGAAGGTTTCCTCTAATATTTTCGTCATATAAGAACATACGCCTAACATCAAGAAGGGATGACCCAAGATGATAGCATCGTCTCGCATCTGACGGACAACAGCAGCAAAACGCTCTCGCATCCCCTCCTCCCACTTGCATTTCCACACCGGAGCCATATAAGCAAGATGGTGTCCTGTATAGAAACGGAACACTAAGAAGCCATCAACCTCAGCTATTTGCGTATTATATAAGAACCTCCATGAAATGATGTTGGCAAAGCTTAAGTCGCAATTCATGCGGTCGCCACACAGCGTATAACGCTGTATTAATTCACGGTCGGTCGTTTTTACATCATGAAACTTAATCATATAATTATCTACATTGTTTAGATTACAAAGATAACCAGAAAACTTTAGACTCGCAAAGGCAGGCTTGCTTTTATTCTTTTAAGGGTGAAATAAAATGGTATCTCCTATCATCATGCAGGCTAATGTAAGTAGATTGCATCCTGTTTAGCCCCGATTACCATTGATGTACACTATCCGCACATGCGGCGTGAAGTCCCTGTACAACTACGAAAGAAGGTAAAATAGGAGCATTTTCACCCCTACCACATTCAAAAGACAGCCATAGTAAGGTTATTACTAAAAATGTTTAGCAAACAACATAATTCTCTTTTATGGGAGAAAACAATAATTATGTTTGGCATTACAACTTTCTTTTGCTATCTTTGCATAGCAAAACTGAATTTATAATAAATACATTTTAAGATACAAATATGGACTTATTAGAGCAAATCGTTGCACGTGCTAAAGCCGACAAGCAGCGTATCGTGCTCCCCGAGGCAGAAGAGGAGCGTACCTTAAGGGCAGCTGACAGAGTGTTGGCTGACGACATCGCCAATCTGATCCTCATTGGAAACCCAGCCAACATACGTAAGCTTGCCACAGAGTGGGGGCTTAAGAACATTGACAAGGCTACCATTGTCGACCCAGAAAACAACCCAAAGAGTGAAGAGTATGCCGCTAAATTGGCCGAACTACGCCAAAAGAAGGGTATGACATTAGAGCAGGCTCGTGAGCTGGTAACCAAGAACAATCTTTACCTCGGCTGTATGATTATTAAGACAGATGGTGCTGATGGACAGATTTCTGGTGCCCTCTCTACAACAGGAGACACCCTTCGTCCTGCTTTACAGATTATTAAATGTGCACCAGGGATTAGCTGTGTGAGTGGTGCTATGCTCATTCTTACACACGAGGAACAGTATGGTGAGAACGGAATTGTCGTTATGGGCGACGTTGCTGTTACTCCTAACCCAACAGCCGACCAGTTGGCTCAGATCGCATATACGACCGCTGAGACCGCAAAGAGCGTTGCTGGCTTCCAGAACCCATACGTTGCTATGTTGAGCTTCTCTACTAAGGGCTCTGCACAAGACGCTAAGGACCGCGAGACAGGTAAGAGTGTTTATATCATCGATAAGGTCGTTGAGGCTACAAAGATTGCCAAAGAGAAGTTCCCAGAACTGAAGGTTGATGGCGAGCTGCAGGCAGATGCCGCATTAGTCCCAGCCGTTGCTGCGAAGAAGGCACCAGGATCTGACATCGCAGGTAAGGCTAACGTGCTTGTTGTTCCTAACCTTGAGGTAGGTAACATTGGCTATAAACTGATTGAGCGCCTCGGTGGTGCGAAGGCTATTGGCCCTATCCTCCAAGGTATAGCACGTCCTGTAAACGACCTCTCACGTGGCTGCTGCGTTGATGATATCTATTATATGGTAGCTATCACAGCGTGTCAAGCACAGGACGCAAAGAGGTAAACTGAAATCAAAAGTGCTGATCTAATAGTTATTACTTCGTCTGTTGCACTATTAGAAACCAGCAAGACTCAAAATCAATATTACTAACAACATCATTCAATAATCACAATTACGTATATGAAGATATTAGTTTTAAACTGCGGAAGTAGTTCTATTAAATACAAACTGTACGATATGGCAGACGAGTCTGTACTGGCTCAGGGTATCGTTGAACGCATTGGTCTTGATGAGGCATTCATCAAAGTGAAACTTGACAACGGTGAGAAGAAGCAGATTATGGCTGACCTTCCTACCCACAAGGAGGGTGTTGCACTCGTATTCAAGGTGCTCCTCGACCCAGAGATGGGTGCTTTGAAGAGCTTGGACGAGATAGACGCTGTTGGTCATCGTGTCGTACAAGGTGGCGATCTATTTGAGAAAAGCTGCATCGTAACCAAGGAAGTGGAGGAAGGTATTGAGAGTCTTATCGACCTTGCACCTGTTCATAACGCAGGACACTTGCGTGGTTTGCGTGCTGTTGACGCTTTAATGCCTCACACACCACAGGTAGTAGTATTCGACAATGCGTTCCACAGCACCATGCCTGACTACGCTTACCTCTATGCAGTGCCTTACGAGTTCTACAAGAAGTACCATGTTCGCCGCTACGGCTTCCATGGAACGAGCCATCGTTACGTGTCACACCGTGTCTGTGAGATGCTTGGTGTTGACATTAAGACACAGAAGATTATCACTTGTCACATCGGTAATGGTGCTTCAATGGCTGCTATCAAGAACGGTAAGGTCATCGACACCTCTATGGGACTTACCCCATTGGCAGGTTTGATGATGGGTTCACGCTCTGGCGACATCGACCCTTCTGCCGTTACATACCTAATGGAGAAACTCGGAAAGAAGCCACAGGAGATGGCAGACTTCCTTAATAAGGAGTCTGGTGTACTTGGTATTACTGGCATCAGTTCGGACATGCGCGACATTGAGAACGCTGACAACGCTGGCGACAAGATGGCTCATCTGGCATTACAGATGTACACCTATCGCATTAAGAAGTACATCGGTGCTTACACAGCAGCAATGAATGGTGTGGACATCATCGTTTGGACAGCTGGTGTGGGTGAGAATCAGACTGGTCTTCGTTGGGATGCTTGCAAGGACATGGAGTATCTTGGCATTAAACTCGACAAGGAACGCAACATGTGCCGAGGTGAGGAAAAGATACTCTCTACCGACGACTCAAAGGTAAAGGTTGTCCTTGTTCCAACAGACGAAGAGATTGTTATTGCACGCGACACACAGGACTTGGTCAGAGACTTGAAGAAGTAAACATCGTAACTTAGACGTATTAGGCGGTTATAGACATCCCTTAGGGAGCTATAACCGCCTATATTTGTATAAAGACATTGTCGAATAACAATAAAGACACATACAAACGCGAAAGGTAGTTGTCTCACGACAACTACCTTTCTTTTGACTAAACTTAATCTACAAACCTGAGTTTTATTTTATATTATGAATGTCTTAAATCAAATCAAAGGCTGAACGCCAGTCTTCTTCTCTATCGGTAATGGTTTAATGTCCATCCCTCTTAAAGACAATGCAAAGTTACGCTTTTGTTTGATAACCTCCAAATTCTTTTGCGAAAATTTATATTTTATACTCAAAATGGGTCCATTTGTCTTTACAAATAGGAAATTTTTACGTTTGTTAAGGCTTACTTTCACCCTCTACATACTCTTCTAAGAACATGTGTTCACCATCGAAGACGGCGTAAGTAAACTGCCATATCCAATCGCCAAGGATAAGCATACGCACTTTCCGCGACAGAGTGAGATCCAGTTCGATGTGGCGATGACCATAGATAAAGTAGTCTATATCCTTATGAGTAGCCATATACTTCTTCGTATATTGCACCAGATACTCCTTGTCTTCGCCCAAGTAGGGTATTTCCTTCCCATCGACACGTTTCAATCTACTCTTCTTTGCCCAGTTAAGGCCCAACTGCATACCCCACCAAGGGTGGAAGAAGTTAAGCAGTCGTTGACAGAAACGATTATGAAACACCTCCCGAAGAAAGCGAAACATCGGGTCTGGATCACCTAAGCCATCGCCATGTGCAAGATAGAACACCTTATCATAGATTTCCGTTGTCACTGGTTTGCGATGAAGGATGACACCACACTCCTCCTCTAAATAGCCGTAGGTCCATAGGTCATGATTACCTGTAAAGAAATGGACCTCCACTCCCATGTCCGTCAACTCAGACACTTTCCCAAGGAAGCGAGTAAATCCTTTGGGGACAACATACTTATACTCATTCCAAAAGTCGAACATATCTCCAAGGAGATAGACCGCGGCAGCCTTATGCTTAATGCTATCCAAGAAGCGTACAAGGCGGCGTTCGTGTGTTCGACGGTGGTCAATGGCAAGTGAGCCAAGGTGGGCATCAGAAAGGAAATAGATATTTTTCATATCATTGGGAGGGTGAATGGGTGATGAAAGGTGGGTGATTTCGGAGGGAGTTCTGAGGTAGTACCTCAGAAACGGGGACCCAGCTGGGGACGAGGGGGGCACCTCTGGGCTAACGAAGAGGGAGCGAGGATGCTTAGTCGAAGCCTAATTCAACACGTGCCTCTTCTGACATCATGCTCTGATCCCAGACCGGTTCAAACACAAGATTAATGTTTGCAGTCTTAACACCCTCAACACTCTCCACCTTTGTGCGCACATCTTCAAATATAAAGTCAGCTGCTGGGCAGGATGGAGAAGTAAAGGTCATATCCATGTCAAGGTTACCCTCATCATCAAGATCAATCTTATAGATCATACCAAGGTCATAGATATTCACAGGTATCTCTGGGTCGTAAACGGTCTTCAACACATCAACGATACTTTCTTCTATCTTTGTTTTCTCTTCTATTGTCATATCTTTTAATATCCTTTTAAGGTGAATTACTCTTTATGATGATAGTACACACGAGTGCTATGAAAGCTTGCTTTGACATTGCCGAGTGCCGCCTATCTTCTGCAAAGATAGTGCAAACGAGCGCAATGAAAGCTTGCTTTCACATTGCCGAGTGCCGCCTATCTTCTGCAAAGATAGTGCAAACGAGCGCAATGAAAGCTTGCTTTCACATTGCCGAGTGCCGCCTATCTTCTGCAAAGATAGTGCAAACGAGTGCAATGAAAGCTTGCTTTGACATTGCTGAGTGCC
>NZ_JH114150.1:25677-123190 GCF_000224595.1 Prevotella sp. C561
CCGCCTATCTTCTGCAGAGATAGTGCAAACGAGCGCAATGAAAGCTTGCTTTCACATTGCCGAGTGCCGCCTGTCTTCTGCAAAGATAGTGCAAACGAGTGCAATGAAAGCTTGCTTTGACATTGCTGAGTGCCGCCTATCTTCTGCAAAGATAGTGCAAACGAGCGCAATGAAAGCTTGCTTTGACATTGCCGAGTGCCGCCTATCTTCTGCAAAGATAGTAATTAAAAACAATAAACACAATAAATCCACATGGAAAGGTTCAGTCTTAAAGGCTGAAAATATCGTATTCCACGAATTATTTTCATGAAAAGAAATATTTATTGTCATGAAGAAAAATATTTTTTATCGTGAAAATAAATATTTCCGTTCATGAACATAAACCCGAGCTAAACGATGAGTCGTATTAAGACCGCCCTAAACAAAACATTAACACAGCATGAAGACGAGGACAAAAGGGGGTGCAGATATTCCGCAAAGAGGGCAAGAATAATCAACTAAGAGGGTCGTTTCAGGTTAAACAAAGTTACGATTACATTCCTCTCCACGAAAAACAATTACAAAAAAGGGTATATAAGAAAACTTTTATGTAAGTTTGCAAAAAACAAATAGATAGCTATGCGTAGACAAGTCGTACTTTTCCTCTTGCTATTACTACTCCCCTTGGCCTCACTTCAGGCCCAGGAGGTGCTGGTATGCGATGGCGTCTCGCATTTCCCAATACGTGATGTTTTAGTCATTGCAGACGGTAAGAATATCGGACTAACCACATGGAAAGGCCTCATCACCTTACCCGATACCTTCCAAACAGCCAGCTTCAAAAAGAAAGGATACGCACCAGAGAAACTGTTACGCAATGAGGTTTTACGTGACACGGTGTTTCTCTATCCCGCAGAACATTACTTAGATGAAGTCATAGTGACAGGCAAACAGATTGTTGACGGACGTGAACTCTTAAAGAGAATGCCGAAGCGAGACATCTTAGAAAAGAAGCCAGCCCATTCCCTATTAGAGTTTGATGTTGGGCTTATGCTTGATAAACGATACCGTAGAGACCGTAAGCATGTTGAGAAGCTACGTGAAGTTTTCAAGAAAATGGACGGTTTAGAGGATAACGAGGACCCAATCCTTAAGGCCTATCGACAGACACAACAGGAATTAAAAGCCGACTCTATTCAGAAAAAAAACGAAGAGAAAGAGCCAAAGAGATAGCTTTCAATGCAAATAAAGGTTAAACACAAGATTAATAAAGCAATCTTTTTGTATAGTTTACTTGACTTTTAGAAAGGTAAATATTACTTTTGTAGCGTGATAGAAATCTTTTCTTATTAATCAAAAAAGCTACTTTATGAAAGCAGACTACCTTTTACCCCACATCTTTAGGAAGATTGGTTGGATTATTTTCACCCCCTGTTGTGTCATGATCTTGGTTTCCTGGTTAGGTATCAACGACTGGTTTAATGATGACAGACTGAGTTTTATTACCTTACACATTGGGAACCTTAATTTCTTTGCGCCTGAACAAGAGGGTCGTTCTTTCTTTTATTTTGCACAGGAAGACATGTTCTCTGAACTTGTCTACTGTTTGACCTTTCTCTCTCTATATATGATAGCATTTTCAAAGAATATAGTTGAGGATGAATATGTTGAACATCTCCGCATGCGTTCATTAGTATGGGCATTGAAAGTAAATACGATTTTCTTTGTTATCTTCACTTGGTTCTGCTTTGGTATGGTTTATATAACTTTATTAATGCTCTCAATGTTCAGCATATTCCTGCTGTTTCACTTCCGTTTTCTGTACGAACTACATAAAAGAAGAATAGGTAATGAAGAATAATATAAGAGTAGAACGAGCTATAAAACGCATGACTCAAGCGCAATTAGCAGAACTTATTGGAGTGTCCCGACAAACAATTGTCGCCATCGAAAGCGAGAAGTATGTTCCCTCAACAGTTCTCAGTCTGAAGATTGCACGTGTCTTCGATAAACGTGTAGATGATATTTTCGAACTTGAAGAGGGCGATTAAGGATTTATGCTTATCCCTTATAAGCTCCCTCGTATTGGTAATCATAATTATAACAGTTACTTTTCATTTTTGGAATAAACCATAAAAAAGCCCGATAGACAAGGTGACAACATATCACACCTGCCTCATCGGGCTCAAAATATACTCAAGTTATGGAAAAGTTCTATTCGTTATATCAAACCACGGATACGGTCGTCAAAGGCTGAAAGGGCAGCCTTCGCACCTTCTCCCATAGCGATTGTAATCTGTTTGTAAGGCACCGTTGTAACGTCACCAGCAGCATATACGCCCCTTAGACTGGTTCGATTTGTTGCGTCAATGACAATCTCATTGCGAGGACTAACCTCCACCTCGTCTTTGAAAGCATCACTGTTTGGCGATAGACCAATCTGCACAAAGACACCATCCAAGGCTATATTACGCTCCTCATCATTGGTGCGATCCTTCACGGTGATGCCCGTTAGCTTCTTACCATCGCCCAAGAGAGCTGTTGTCTGAGTAGAGAGAAACACATCAACATTGGTCAAGCTGGCCACTTTCTGCTGTAGTACCTCATCGGCACGCATAGTGTCAGCAAACTCAAGGACGGTCACATGGCGGCAAATACCAGCCAAGTCAATAGCTGCTTCGATACCAGAATTACCGCCACCGATGACTGCTACGTCCTTACCCTTATAGAAAGGACCATCGCAATGAGGGCAGAAATGCTCGCCATGACCAATATATTTATCCTCATCAGGCAGCCCAAGTCGACGCCAGCTTGCACCTGTTGCAATCACAACAGCTGGTGCGGTAAAGGTTTCACCACCCCTTACAGAGACAGTCTTAACAGCCTCCTTTAGATTAGTTGCCACCACCTTACGGTTGTCGAAAACATCAATAGAGTAGTCATTGATATGTGTGCGGAGGTCAGCAGCAAGTTGTGTACCAGTTGTCTTAGTAACTGAAATAAGATTCTCGATACCCGTCGTGTCGTTTACCTGTCCTCCGATGCGCTCTGCAACGATAGCTACACGTAAGCCTTTGCGGGCAGAATAGATAGCAGACGACGCTCCAGCAGGACCACCACCAAGTACGATAACATCATATTCACGTACGGTTTGCACGGAGTTAGCGTCATGGTCGGTGCCAACCTTGTCTTCTAACTCTTGGAGAAGGACGCCGAGGTCGCCACGACCAGTGTGTAATGGTTCGCCATTGACGTACACTGACGGTACACCCTGTATGTTCAAACGTTGTATCTCATCCTGGTATAGCCCCCCATCAACCATCTCATTGCTGATATTAGGGTTGATAAGTGCCATTACGTTGAGTGCCTGAACAACGTCAGGGCAGTTGGTACAGGTGAGAGAAACGTAGGTTTGAAGGCGTATTTCACCCTTCAGTGCCTTGATACGAGCCGTTATCACCTCATCAGGGAGGTTCTTACCCTGTCCGTCAGCATTAAGTACAGCGAGGAGCAAGGAGGTGAACTCATGTCCATTAGGTATGCCTCGGAAACTGATACCCGTCTCCTCACCATTACGAAGAATACTGAATGAGAACTGTTCTCCTTCTTGGTAAACAGCCTTAACCTTGTCGGAAGTAGAAGCGATGTCCTCTATGAAGGAAGAGAACTCAGCCGAGTTCTCGTCATTACTATTGCGTGTAACGCTAAGCGTTATATCAGATGAGAGCGAAGCAAAGACACCCTTCACCTGTTCAAGTATGTTTGAATCTAACATGGGGCTTGTAAATTTCTCTATACATTATAAAGAATGGAGAGATAAAGTACAGTGACCTATCTCTCCATTATAACTACTATGACAGTCTTATGTCTGTTATTACAGATAATAAGTCTTAGAGCTTACCTACGAGGTCGATGCTTGGCTTCAAGGTCTCACCACCCTGCTTCCACTTAGCTGGGCAAACCTCACCATCGTGAGAAGCAACGAAGAGAGCAGCCTCAACCTTACGTACCAACTCATCAGCATTACGACCAATGCTGTTGTCTTGTATTTCTGCAATCTTAACAAGGCCTTCTGGGTTTACAAGGAATGTACCACGATAAGCGACACCCTCGTCCTCTTTATAAACACCGAAGCCACGGCTCAATACGCCAGTTGGGTCAGCAAGCATAGTGTACTTAATCTTCTTGATTCTATCAGAAGCATCGTGCCATGCCTTGTGTACGAAGTGAGTATCAGTACTAACTGAGAACACCTCTACACCAAGGCCCTTAAGCTGCTCATACTTATCAGCCAAATCCTCCAACTCCGTAGGACATACGAAGGTAAAGTCAGCTGGATAGAAGAAGAAGAGTGCCCATTTGCCCTCGATATCCTTGCTTGAAACGGTCTTAAACTGTCCGTCCTGAAATGCCTGAACGGTAAACTCTGGTGCGTGTGCATTGATAATTGGTTCCATATTTAACTTAATTCTATTTATGTGATTATACTTTTTTGTTTCGCAGTGCAAAGTTAGTATTTGTAATCATTACAGCCAATAGATAAAATCTATGTGCTGATAAATAAAATCTATCAAGCCCCACTCCACTACTGATTATCAATAGGTTACACTCGAGTAAAAGCCGAATAAAAAGATTGACTGTCGATGTTATTTAGTGATGGGTGATGGTTGGTAGGTGTTGGGTGATGGGTGATTATGAATACTAATAGATGGGTGGTGGATGATAAGGAATACTGGGGAACGGGTAGAGAGGGATACTGATACGGAGCTTATATGGGGAGAGAACAATACTTATTTATGATGATGGAGGGGTGAAAGTAGTCACTATAAAGGATGAAAAAGACGAGTATAAAGAATAAAAACACGATGAGGACACGGTTATTCGACTTTTTTTATCTATTTTTGTCATAGTCTATATATTGTATTAAAAGCATGACACTACAACAATTAGAATATGTAATGGCTGTCTATCGACTGAAACATTTCGCAAAGGCAGCCGATGATTGCAATGTTACACAGCCTACCCTTAGTTCGATGATACAGAAGTTAGAGGACGAATTAGGGGTTAAAATCTTTGACCGTAAGCGTCAACCAATACAGCCAACACAAGCGGGAATGAAGGTGATAGAGGAGGCGTGGAAGGTTCTTAACCGTGCAAAGAAACTCAGACAGACTATCGACGAGGAGCGACAGACCCTTACAGGCACCTTTGAAGTGGCTGTGCTTCCAACGATAGCACCTTATCTTATCCCCCGCTTCTTCCCCCAGTTGATGAATGAACACCCTGAGATGGATGTGAGAATCACGGAGATGAAGACCGAAGACATGCGCAAAGCACTTCGAAGGGGTACTATCGACGCTGGTATATTAGCACGTGTTGACGGCTTGGAAGAGATGAACTGTACATCACTCTACCGTGAACAGTTCTTTGCATACGTAGCTGAAGACGACCCACTGTACGTTAAAGAGTTTATTCGTCCAGCCGACTTGTCTGGTGAATACCTATGGTTACTCGATGAAGGACATTGTTTTCGCGACCAACTTGTCAAGTTCTGCCAGCTAAAGTCGGCCGCATTAAGTAAAAAGAGTTATAACTTAGGAAGCATAGAGACCTTCATGCGCATTGTAGAGAACGGCAAGGGAGTCACCTTCATACCGCAACTTGCACTCTCACAGCTCACCAAGGAGCAACACCGACTCGTACGTCCTTTTGCGCACCCAGTGCCCTCTCGTGAGATTATCCTTATGACTTCGCCTAATTTCATACGTCATACACTACTCCGAATGCTCGTTGACAGAATAAAAGAGTCACTCCCTGATGACATTCAAGACTAATGTTTTAGCAGCTTCACCTAAGTGATAACGCACGCAGAAAACGATAAGCCCCAGTTATATCCACCATAGCTGGGGTTTTGTCTATCCCTCAAAAAGCACAGTAAAAATAAGTGATAAGCTCCATAAATATTTGTGACATATTATTATTTTCACTATCTTTGCAATCATTAGAAAGTACATTATACAAGCAACATAACAAAGTTTATCTATATGAATCCTAATCAAAGACAAAACAGTCAACAGCGTTTAAATTCTAACCTCTCTAACTTCTTTAACATGAATAATTCTAAGAAACTATTAATCCCAGTAGCCCTTATTGTCACAGCCTGCGCGCTTAGCCTCGTATTCTTCACTTTCGTAAACCCTTCATACGACCAAGAAGCAGCATTGAAGATGAAGCCTATCTTCTTTGGTAGCACACGTGTCTCTGACGAACCAGTCAATTCTATCACACTCGTAGCGCCTACGACGTCGGCTGTCTACTTCAATATCCTACCGCAGAAGATGCAGTTTCAGTTTGACGACCTACTCTCAAACGATAATACCCCACTTGATGTCAATATGTATATGATTATTCAAGTGAAGAAGGGACAGACCCCCGACTTACTAAGAAACTATGGTGAGAACTGGTTTGAGAACTTTATTGAACCCTATTTCCGCAATAAGGTACGTGAGTATGTATCCTCTTGTTCGCCATTCGACTTGATGAGTAATCGCGAAGTACTCGCTAAGTTCGACGACCGCATTAAGCAGTCTATGCGCCAGTATGTAGCTTCCTTGTCACGAAAAGCCAATTTCCCTGTTGACATCCAACAGGTGATTACCGACCGTGTGATGCCTAACAAGGAGCAGTTAGAGGAGATGAACAAGACTGCTGCAAGTATTCAAGCCAAGCAAACACAGGAGAAAAGAGCTGAGATGGAGCTGGCACGTGCCAAGGCTGAGCGTAATAAAGCGGTGGCTGACAAGGCTTATATGACCGAGCTGAACCTCTCTCCAGCACAGTTCATACAGTTACGTGCATGGGATGTCATTGAGAAGAAGAATGGAGCTAACATAGACGTTCTATTCGGAGGAGGTGAGACACCGATGTGGAACATCCGCCGATAGGCTACGTCTTCACCGATTGTAAATAAAGTTATAACGCTTAAAACCATGACAAAAGGTGAATTCTATCTTGTAGTTCTTTCCAACCTACTTTTTATATTGGTAATTATCTTCTTTGTTGGACGGCTTGTACTCAACCCTCCAAAGAGCCTTATAAATAGCTTTATTATAGTTGATGGTTACCTGTATCCCCGTTTTCAACAGGGCCATATTGCACTGATTAAGCCTCCTCAACCTATCTGTATAAAAGATATTGTTAGGATAAAGCTTAATCAGAGAATATATTTCAATGGCGCCTTTTCTGTTGTCGTGGATATAAAGGATGGGAGACGTGTCACGCTCTTCATCGGTGGAATCTCTCCAAGTCGAGAACTTCAACGGCTTCGAGAAGAACTTTTGGCAAGTGAGTTTGACGGAGAAATCTATTGAGATCACGCTCATGAATGGTGGGTGATGGGTGTTGAGTGATGGGTGTTAAGGGTTTGCTTTGTGGGTGATGGGTGTTGGCTGTTAGGTGATGATGGTTTAGCTTCGTGGGTGATGGGTGTTGACTGTTAGGTGATGATGGTTTGCTTCGTGGGTGATGGGTGTTGACTGTTAGGTGATGATGAAATGTTCGCCTAAGAGAAGATATTCTGCTTGGCTGATAGGTGTTGGGGGTTGTATATTGATAGATGAAGAAGTGCGCATCTGAGGGAACTTTTTAATAAATAAGATTACAGCAATCTTTATCCTGTTAGGGGCTCCCCTCCTTCGGAGGGGTTGGGGGAGGTCCCTCCCTATTCAGGTCATGGAGAGAGGTTCTCCCTTATCCTTTTGTAAGCAATTTTCACTCTTCTCGATTCTAACACATGCCCTTCATGAGTGAAGAAGAGGCCCTTCTACGTTCAAGAACAGGCCTTTCTTAAGGCAAGAAGACGCCCTTCTTGGAGCAAGAAAGGCGTCTTCTTCAACACTAATCATATCATACTGATTTATAAAGAGTTACAGACTATATATAAGAAGATTACATCCCCCTATCTTGCATGTATTTTTCAAGATTCACTGTAACGATTTTTCGCAACATGAAAAATATCGGCAAAAGCAACAGGATGTGTGCCTGCTCATAGAAAGGAGATAATTGAAACCCCACTCGACAAGGCGGAGGAACCATACAACTTACGATAAAGAAAGGTCGATAGGACTGATGAGAAAATAATTTTCCTGTCACTTCTGTCATCGAAAACGACCTCTTAACTCATTAATTTACAGTATGGTTACACGAAATGTTAAATATGACAGCAAATAAAAATAAAACTTTTTTTGATATATAGAGCTATATATATCTCCTTAAAACAGCAGTCTTTTTTATCATTCTTATTACGGTCATCCATACCATACGACCAAAGATAAACAAACTGTGGAGGGTTAGTAAACTGACAATCTACAAACCCATACAAACCAAGGGACTGCCAGCAAGAGCGCATATAAACTGAGTTTTAATCGCAAACAATGAATATTTCTCTTATTTCTAATTAAGATTAAGAAAAAATAATATACCTTTGTAGTCCATTAATCCAATTAGTATAAACCTGACATGATTAATTCTATATTTCAAATTAACTTTAGAAAGACGGTGTTTTCAGCACATAACAAACTATTGAAAAGAGGTTTTCTTGTTCTTACCCTCCTATTTTCAGCAACAGCAAACTATGCTGACAATGTTGATTTCAATGCTGCACTGCGCATTGCGAGGACGTATGTAAACATTAGTAAGAAATCCGCCAAGAACCTAAAAACACGTGCTGCAGCAACGACAACACAACAGCCTTACTACGTCTTCAATGATGATACGGGCAAAGGATTTGTAGTTGTTGCAGGCGATGACAAGATGGGTGAGGTGTTAGCTTATAGTCATGAGGCATCCATCGACATGGCTAACCTCAATCCCGAAGCACGTTATCTCCTTGATTCCTATCGGCAGGTGTATGAGAAATTGGGCAAGAACAAGGGGCTTACCACACGTACCGAAACAGCTACAAAGGCGACTGATGCTGTGCAGCCTTTGCTGAAAAGCAAGTGGGGACAGGACTATCCCTATAGCAAACAGACGCAATATGTAACGGGATGTGTGGCTACTGCGGTTGCACAGGTGATGTATTACCATAAATGGCCAGCACAAGGAAAGGGACAAGAGAGCTATAAGGTGACGTTTGATAACACTGTTCGCTCGGCCGATTTCACAAAGTCACACTACGACTGGGACAATATGTTGCCCGATTATAACCGTAGGAACGTTACTACAAAGCAGGAAGATGCAGTGGCTTTGTTGATGAACGACGTGGGTATTGCAACCAATATGCAATACACGGATAGGGTAAGTGGTACGCAGAGCTATATGGCTGAGCGTGCATTGCGCAATTACTTCGACTATGATGCAGCGTTGGTAACAAGATTCGACGAGGGTGAAGACAACTTTATCGAGATTGTAAAGAAAGAGCTCCGCAATGGTTTCCCACTCTATATATCCGGTGATCCAAGCTCAGGAGGTGGCCATGCGTGGGTTTGCGATGGCTTTGATGAGGAGGATAAGTTCCACATGAACTTTGGATGGAACGGTCAGGCAGATGGCTATTACTCACTCGCTACCTTGGATGTAAAGTCTACAGGTAGTGAGTTTAACGGTGCACAGCTTAGCTTTAACAAACGTATTCAAGTCATTGCGATACATCCTAACAAACCTAATACACCTAAGATTGATGCTGACATTGCCTATCAGTCGCCTACTATCAAGTTTAACAACGATGGCATGATGGCGTTCGTAGGAGATGCTCCTACCACTACATCCGATGCAGCAAAGGTGATGTTTACTGGGTTTGTCAACCGCTCTGACGCAGAACTCATAGGTGATATCGGTTTAGGAATCTATAATCAAGAGGGCAAACTAGTAAAAGTAACACCATACGGACAGGACGGAAGGAAGATATTCAGCAAAGAGCGATTTGTCTTCAACGATGGTGAGTGGGTTTCTGGAGGTGTGATTAATGATAAGGTGACCTTCACCCCCGACTTTAAGGCATTGCCTGATGGCACCTATTCACTCTGTCCTATTGCAGCACGAATGCTGGAAGATAGCACGTTAGGCGCCTGGGCAAGAATGAAATCAGCCCCTCGTATCGTGATGAAGGTGGAGAACAGTAAGATAACCTACTTAGAGTTGCCAACGAAAGAACCGGCCTTCCTGCTCACAGCCGAGCCTAAGTTAGACAACAAACTGATGTTAGGTGAGCCGAATGTACTACGTCTAAACATCCGAAAATTAGATGCTAATATCTTCTATGGAACCGTAAAGGTTGAACTAATTAACAATGAGAATAAGGTGGTATATACCACAGAGACCGCAGGAACAGTAGACTTTGATGCCTTCAACACAAAGCGTGTTAGACTGCCGTTCAACCTTCCTTACGACATAGCTTCTGGTACTTATCACTTGCGCACGACCATCACCAGTACCGACAACATAAGCTATCCAGTACGTGAGAAGGCTTCACAAGAGCCTTATACGCTCACGATTGAGGGAAAGAGTCAAGCTGGTATTTTCTCAAAAGCGACTGTTTATACGCAAGATAACGAGGAAGGAAGTGTCCCAATGGAGAACTTTGATGTATCAAAAAGTCCAACTTTCAGAGTCGCATGTATTGCATCTCTTGCAAAGAACGTACAATACAAGGGTGGTCTGACACTCTATCTTATCGATACTGTGACGGGTATGTCTATCCAAGTGACGAAGAATCCGCTACAAGTAGACCTCTCGCAGGCTGATGATATGACAATAATAACCAGCGACTGGATTGACCCAAAGACCGAGAAACTCATCAATAACCGACGTTATCGAGTGGCATTGTTTGGGGTGGTAGATGGTAGGAACGTTGACTTATTACCAATTTCGACAACATCACCTTACCTTTCCTTCATCAATGGACCGTATGACAAATATCCTGAGGGAGGAACAGATGGTGTGGAGGAATTGAGCATCAAACCTGCGCTGCAGTTCGTTGACGGTCGCTTACACATACAGCAGCTGGGCTTGAAACGTGTGGAGGTATATGGTATGAATGGTATGTTGGTAGCAAGCAATAGTGTGAAAGATAGCAACAACCTTACCCTCTCCGTACCAAAGGGGGCCTACGTGGTACGCATCATCACACAAAGTGGTCGTTACACAAGCGTTATCCGATAAGATGTCACATCGTATTAGGCGTGTATAACAGTATTGTGACACCTTCTTTATATATACAACACACTTCTGATTTAAGGTTGAGAATAAATAAAAGGCTGAATTCCTATCTTGGAGTTCAGCCTTTAGTTTATATGTGTAGAGCCTGCCAAGCTGCGATAATGGCCGTTCTTGGCAGTGCTTACAAATTCTATTTCAATACACCAAGTTCCTTACCAATCTTGATGAAAGCGTTAATACACTTGTCAAGCTGCTCACGGTTGTGACCTGCTGAGAGCTGAACACGGATACGAGCCTCGCCCTTTGGTACTACTGGATAATAGAAGCCAGTTACATAAATACCCTCCTCAAGGAGCTTAGCAGCGTAAACTTGAGACAACTTAGCGTCATAAAGCATCACAGCACAGATGGCACTCTGAGTTGGTTTGATGTCAAAACCAGCAGACATCATCTTGTCTCTAAAGTAGTTAACATTCTCTACAAGCTTATCATGAAGCTCATTACTCTCCTTTAACATCTTGAATACTTCAAGACTGGCACCGATGATACAAGGTGCAAGAGAGTTAGAGAAGAGGTATGGACGACTGCGTTGACGAAGCATGTCAATGATTTCCTTGCGACCAGTAGTAAATCCTCCAAGTGCACCACCAAAGGCTTTACCAAGTGTGCCCGTGTAGATGTCCACACGATCGTATGTCTTGCAGAGCTCACTAACACCATGACCTGTCGCCCCAACGACACCTGCTGAGTGAGACTCATCGACCATCACGAGTGCATCATACTTCTCTGCGAGGTCGCAAATCTTATCAACTGGAGCGACATTACCATCCATTGAGAACACACCATCCGTTACGATGATGCGGAAACGCTGTTCCTGTGCCTCTTGTAGACAACGCTCAAGGTCGGCCATGTCGGCATTTGCATAACGATAACGCTTCGCCTTACAAAGACGTACACCGTCAATAATAGAGGCGTGGTTGAGGGCGTCGGAGATAATAGCATCCTGATCGGTGAGCAATGGTTCGAAGACTCCACCATTAGCATCAAAGCAAGCAGCATAGAGAATAGTGTCTTCAGTCTTGAAGTAGTCGGAGATAGCCGCCTCAAGCTCCTTGTGGCTGTCCTGCGTTCCACAGATAAAACGAACAGAGGACATGCCGAATCCTCGTTTGTCCATCATCTTCTTAGCACCTTCAATCAGCCTTGGATGATTAGAAAGACCAAGATAGTTGTTAGCACAGAAGTTCAATACCTCTTTACCTTTAACCTCTATTGCCGCACTCTGAGGACTCTCAATGATTCTTTCCTCCTTGTAAAGTCCTGCTTCTTTAATCTCAGCAAGTGCGTTACTGAGATGTTCCTTCATCTTACCGTACATAACATTAGATTTTATTTAATAGTTAGCAAAGTAACTGATAAAAAACGAGAAAAAGGCCGTTAAGGAGCTTTTTTTTACGTGATGACTTAAATTTTTAATAATTTTAATACCTAATAGTGGTGTAATCAACAAAAAATATGCTTACTTTGCACTCAGTTATAATAAGCTTAACAATATTTATGAAAAATGTTTTGGTCATAGGCTCTACAGGTCAAATCGGCTCAGAGCTTACCAGAGAACTTAGAAAACGTTATGGAAACGACAGCATTATTGCTGGTTACATTAAAGGAGCAGAACCTAAAGGTGAACTGAAAGAAAGCGGCCCATCAGCTGAGGCCGATGTTACTAACCCAGAGATGATTGCCAATATTGTAAAGAAATACAACGTTGACACCATCTACAACCTTGCTGCATTACTATCTGTAGTAGCAGAGAAGAAACCACAACTGGCATGGAAAATTGGTATTGACGGTCTGTGGAACATCTTGGAAGTAGCACGTGAGAACAACTGTGCTGTCTTTACTCCAAGTTCCATTGGTTCATTCGGTTTGAGTACACCTCACACACAGACGCCACAGGACACTGTTCAACGTCCTGGTACAATCTATGGTGTGTCAAAGGTTACCACAGAGTTGCTCAGCGACTACTACTTTAAGAAGTATGGTGTCGACACACGTTCAGTTCGTTTCCCAGGTTTGATTTCCTACGTAACTCCTCCAGGTGGTGGTACTACTGACTATGCAGTTGACATCTATTACGCTGCTGTTCGTGGTGAGAAGTTCGTGTGTCCTATAAAGAAAGGAACCTTGATGGACATGATGTACATGCCAGATGGTCTACATGCTGCTATCTCATTGATGGAGGCTGACCCAACACGTCTGGTCCATCGTAATGGTTTCAACATAGCTTCTATGAGCTTCGACCCCGATGAGATCTTCCAAGCCATCAAACGTCACAAGCCTAACTTTGAGATGGAATACGACGTAGACATGCTCAAACAGGGTATTGCTGACAGTTGGCCAGACAGTCTCGACGATAGTTGTGCACGTGCTGAATGGGATTGGAAACCACAGTACGACCTTGAGTCCATGACTGTTGATATGTTGAAGAACCTTGAGGCAAAGCTGAAATAAAATACTCTATACGATTAGGTAGGTTATAAGACGTGCCGATTAGAAAGCTAAGGATAGGCTTTCCTTACCGCACATAGCATGTAAACGGTCTCTTTAACCTACTATTGTTCAAAAGACAGAGAGGTGTCTTCCCTTACAGAAGTCACCTCTCTTATTTTATACTAAGATTTATGTTGAAATCACGCATGGACCTATTTTATTCCTAAACGTCCATGATATATAAAAGAAAAGCTTATTTACGAACTTAGTAAACAACCTCTTTTCTTACTACCCCTTTATATGTATTAATATCAAGGCAAAGGACATCATTAGGAGTAAGCCCCGTTAACGGAATACTTGTATAGACTCGTTTACTATAGTATTCAGGTACTCTGTTCTGGCTATGGCACAATCGGAGATAGAACTTCCTACCCCCAGAAGCCTGCTTCCTAATGGAGTCGCAGACAAGCGCCAACGACTGTATAGCCTTTTTATCATCTGTCTGTCCACTCTTCAACACAAGTGTTAGATTAAGATACTTACGATTCTTACTCATCCATAGACTCTCAAAACCAAGTGGGTCGGTACTAACGGAGGCTAAATCAAACGTCAGATGAGGACGAAGAACCAAGACAGGATTTAAGGCAAAAGACGTTGTAACGCCCTTCTCCACCCTATCATAATATAACAGAGCACGGTAAGTAGTATCAGGTCTTGTAGCCCACTGCTCTTTTACAGCAGGACTTAGCGTAAGTTCCTCACCATCGTCAGTCTTTGCAGAGACGAACGCTCCCAGTTCGTTTGTCCGTGCTTCAACGAAGTCAGTATGCAGATAAGATAGCTCACTGTCGCCTGTCTCATAGAAATCATGCTCACAAGCAGAGACTACAAGTAGCGACACAAGCGCCGCCACCATAGTCAACACGCTGTAAGCTGTCTGTCTGAACCTTTCCACAGAATACTATTTTAAGAATGTGAGACGACTCAACAATGATTTCAAACGCCCATTCTCTGACGATGCAGCAATATAATTCTTTGCAGGATAAGCATACTGTGTCAACAGACAGGTACGTAGGAACTTATCATCACGGTTGTCTATCTTAACCTTTTCAATCTGTCCTTCGAGGTAAGCCTCAAAGTTCTGATAATCTTCTGCAGTATAATACTCTTCATAGACACGTGTGTCTTGAATCATATCCAGTGCCACGTAGTTGATTGGATAGAGTCGATAATTGCTGTGTATCTCATGATCAATATGCGCAGCTATCGTATCGAAGAGTTTATTCTTTGGTAACTCCTCATCAACAGTATCGAGCCAATCATCAATGCAAGGCGCACACTTATAGAATATATGGCCTTTGTAGCCTTTTATACCTACCAACATACTCTCAAGATCGTCCTCTGCTGTCTTCTTCCAATAAGGTAGATCGCGTCGCAACTGATACTCACGTGCTTTAAGGTAATCGCATGGGTCGTACTCGTAGGAGATAGATAACGGAACGATGTGCAGCTGTTTAAGACGCTCTATAACGGTTCCTTCCCCTCCCATAGCCATCATCTTTAAGATAGCGGGTTGGGTGAGGTCGTTCGAATTCTTTGCTCTTCCCTGTCGTTGTGCAATCCATACATTCTCGTTCTTCTCCCTTACAGCGAAGTGAATATACTCTGACATACGCTTGCTTGCACGCAGCATTTCAACCGAATGAAGGGCACGCTCTACAGTAAACGACTTGTTGATACGTACAAGATCACGCACCCAGTCTAATGAAAGGAGATTATCACCGATAGCAATCTCGCATGTCGTAGCAAAGCCCACATCAATAAGCAGTTTGTCAAGAAAGGCAGAGTCGAGCACAATGTCACGATGATTGCTAACAAAGGTATAGCGTTTCCTCGTGTTGATATTCGCTGCATCCATGCAACAACCTAAACTAAGCTCAGTAACAAGACGCTGAAGGAAGGTATAACAGAAAACCTTTTGAAATTCAAGATTTGTCTTGCAAGCATACATCTTCTGCTTTATCGCCTCTATTGGAACATCAGGGTAGAGATAAGCCAACACTTGCTGAAACTGCTTATCAGCAAGGATTCGCTCGTATGCTGCGGGTAGCTCCTCCGGTTCGAACGGACGAATAGGGTCAAACTCTGATGGTATTTTCATAATTCTAATAATTAATAAGTTTCTGTTTTATATTCTTTTTCTATGCTGAAAACGTCTATTCAGAATGGTTCTACCCCTCCTTCTAACGCTTTTACACCAATGTCTATCCTTGTGAAGAGCACCAATAGAGAGCATGAAGACTGCCTTCTCCGTTAGAAGATAGCTAAAAGCAAAGTTTCACCTATCTCCCCCTCCCTTCATCAATGCCTCTTCATGAGGGCCATCAGCAGCCGTTTTGCATGCTTTATCACCCAAGAATAGTATCGTACAAATATAGTTAAAATAAATCAATGAGTAAAGGTGAAGCACTCGTTTAACAGAAGATTAACAATTATTTGAGGGTGAAAAATGGGCTTTCTCATCGTATCATAGCTAACAAACAAGGCTCCTATCAAATATTACCGTTTAATAGAAAGACCATTATTTAGGAAGAATAATCTTTCAAATTACTTGTCATTCACGAACAAAATAGTATCTTTGCAATATTATGAAGTACAGTATTATTGTCCCAGTCTTCAACCGTCCGGATGAGGTTGACGAACTATTAGAGAGCCTGCTCAGCCAGGAAGAGAAGGATTTCGAGGTCATCATCGTTGAAGATGGCTCACAAGTTCCGTGTAAGAAGGTGTGCGACAAGTATGCCGACAGGCTCGACCTGCACTATTACTACAAAGAGAACTCAGGTCCAGGACAGAGCCGCAACTATGGTGCCGAGCGTGCCAAGGGGGACTATCTACTGATTCTTGACTCCGATGTTGTACTTCCCAAGGGTTATATTCGTGCTGTTAGCGAGGAGCTGAACCGTGAACCTGCCGACGCTTTTGGTGGTCCTGACTGTGCACATGAGTCCTTCACCGACACACAAAAGGCCATCTCTTATTCAATGACATCGTTTTTCACAACGGGAGGAATACGTGGTGGCAAGAAGAAACTTGACAAGTTCTATCCTCGTTCATTTAATATGGGCATCCGACGTGACGTCTATCAGGAGTTAGGTGGGTTCTCTAAGATGCGCTTTGGAGAAGACATTGACTTCTCTATCCGTATCTTCAAGGCCGGCAAACGCTGTCGTCTGTTCCCTAAAGCATGGGTATGGCACAAACGGCGAACGGACTTCCGCAAGTTCTGGAAGCAGGTTTATAATTCTGGTATAGCCCGAATCAACCTCTATAAGAAGTATCCCGACTCTCTGAAACTTGTCCATCTGCTACCAATGGTATTCACCGTTGGCACTGCTTGTCTGCTCTTATTAATCCTCTCCGGACTCTTCCTTCTCTGCATACCGATACTCAACATCATTGGTAGTCTCCTCGTCATGATAGGGTTGATACCGTTATTACTTTACAGCATCATCATCTGTGTAGACTCAACCATGCAAAACAACAGTCTAAAGATAGGACTCCTTAGTATCGCTGCAGCCTTCATTCAGCTCACAGGCTACGGTTGTGGTTTCATCAGTGCATGGTGGAAACGCTGCGTATGTGGCATGGATGAGTTCTCTGCATACGAGAAGAACTTCTACAAGTAAATCCTAATGATAACTTAATATAATGCCTTCTGAACCAAAAACCTTATCTATTACTCACTGGGCGGAGGCCGACCGCCCACGTGAAAAACTTGAGAGATTGGGCGCAAATGCGCTAAGTGATGCCGAACTACTTGCCATACTGATTGGCTCTGGTACCCCGAAAGAGAGTGCCGTAGACCTCATGAAGCGTATTCTCAACGATTGTAAAAACAACCTGAACAGCCTTGGTAAACTGTCTCTGCACGACTTAGAACAATACAAAGGGATAGGTCCTGCAAAGGCTATCACCATCCTTGCTGCCTGCGAACTGGGTAAAAGACGACAAAAGGCTACCGTAGAAGAGGCGCCAATACTCAATAGTGCTGATGGTATCTATCAGTTCATGCACACCACAATACAGGACCTTGACATCGAAGAAGCGTGGGTTTTAATGATGAAACAGAACTTTCGACTCATCGAAGCGAAACGCATCTCCGTGGGTGGACTTACTATGGCTCCTGTCGACATACGCCTGATGATGAAGGAAGTACTATTGAAGAACACGACCATTCTGGTCTTTTGTCATAATCATCCAAGCGGCAACACCACTCCAAGTCGTGATGATGACCTCCTTACATCACGCATACAAAAGGCCTGCGAATTGCTTCACATTCACTTTGCCGACCATGTTGTGCTTACCGATGGAGGCTATTTCTCCTATCGAGAAGAAGGAAAACTATAATGAAGAAACAACCTTTCTCGATTTTTCTTCACGAACAAAATGAATTATTTTCATGAAAAGAAATATTTATTATCATGAACAAAAATATTTTTTTTCATGAAAATAATTCGGAGGAGAGACCGTTCTATCGTGCTCGCATCGCATTGAGAACAGCAAGAACCATAACGCCAACATCAGCAAAGACGGCTAACCCCATGCTTGCCAACCCAAAGGTTGCAAGGAGAAGGACTGCTACTTTAATGCCAATAGCAAACCATGCGTTCTCTTTCGCTATAAAGATTGTACGTCGAGAGAGCTTAATAGCAAGTGCTATCTTCGATAGTTTATCATCCATCAAGATAACATCAGCAGCCTCGATAGCGGCATCACTGCCCAAAGCACCCATCGCAATGCCTACGTCAGCACGTGCCAGTACAGGCGCATCGTTGATGCCATCGCCAACAAAAGCTATCGTTTCGCCCTCCTTCTTAGCTGTGATAAAACGTGTGATATAGTCTACCTTGTCGGCAGGAAGGAGGTTGGCATGATACTCCGTGACCTTTGTCTCTTCGGCTATCTGCCTTGCAACTTCCTCTTTGTCGCCAGTCAGCATCACCGTCTTTCGTACTCCTAACTGCTTCAAACTATCGATAGCTGCTATCGAATCGTCCTTTAACTGGTCGGAAATAACTATGTGTCCAGCATACTCACCATTGACAGCTATGTGAACAACTGTTCCTGTCTGATGCGCACAACGCTCACAAACAGGGGGTGTGATACCAAGTGTTGTCATCATACGAACGTTGCCTACGCTCACTGTCTTACCATTGATAGAAGCCGTAATACCCTGTCCTGCTGTCTCTTTTATATCCTCCACCTTACAACTATCAGCCTCATTCTTATAAGCCTGACGAAGTGCAAGGGCAATAGGATGGGTAGAGTAACGTTCGACATGAGCCGCCAAGTGGAGTAATTCATGCTCTGATAAGGTCTCTGGATGGACAGCCTCAACAGCGAAAGAGCCTCGCGTTAATGTTCCTGTCTTATCGAACATCACCGTAGAGAGCCTTGCCAAAGCATCCATATAGTTTCCTCCCTTAATAAGAATACCCCTGTGTGAAGCTCCTCCGATACCAGAGAAGAAGGTTAACGGGATAGATATCACTAAGGCACATGGGCAACTTACGACCAAGAAGGTCAATGCACGATAGAGCCAAACACCTAAGGCCGTAGCATAACTATCGTAGAAGAAAGGTGGGATAATGGCCAACGCAAGGGCAGAGATGACTACTATCGGAGTGTAAACACGTGCAAATCGACGGATAAACGACTCACTGTGCGACTTATTCTCACTCGCCTTCTCTACAAGTTGGATAATCTTAGCTGCCGTAGACTCGCTAAATGGCTTGTCTACTCGTACCTTTAATACCCCCGAAAGATTGACACAACCAGAGATAACCTCCATCCCCTCGCTCACATCACGTGGTAGACTCTCGCCTGTCAACGCCACTGTATTAAGACTCGAGGTCCCTTCAAGAATCGTACCGTCCAATGGTATCTTCTCTCCCGGCTTTATAATCAATGTTTCACCGATATTTACTGCGTCTGGACTTACCTTCTCTACGCTTCCTTTTCGCTCTACATAAGCAACATCAGGACGGATGTCCATCAAGTCGGAGATGGACTTACGGGCCCTATCCTCCGCATAATGTTCAAAGAGTTCGCCCACTTGAAAGAACAACATAACGAAGACTCCTTCAATAAACTGGGGTTCAGCACCTGGGAGGAAACCGATGAGCAATGCTCCAATTGTCGCAAGACTCATGAGGAAATCTTCGTCGAATGGGTCGCCTTCCATGATTCCCTCAACAGCTTCTTCAAGTACATCATAACCGATAACCAGATATGGTACCAGATAAACAAGCAACAACTGCCACATTGGGAGTGCTGCGAAATGCTCTACCAGCCATGCTCCAACGAGGAGAACAACCGTGAGAATGATTCTTAATAGTTTCTTATTCATAACTTAAAACCTGTTACTGGATTAATATTCTGCTGCAAAGATAAAGATTAACTTTTGCAACTTGGTTGCAAAGATGGCCTTCTCAAGAAAAAAATTAAGAATATATAACCTTCCCAACAATCATAGACTACCCTCTTATCAAGGCTTTCTTATCCCCTACCCAACAGAGAGAAGTGAGCCTTTTCGTCCTCCTTTCACTTTTTTACTACCCTACCTTTTTACTATTCAAAGCCTTTTCCTTACCTTTGCAGTATGAAAATAGGAACAATAGACTTAGGAGAACGCCCTCTATTCTTAGCCCCTATGGAGGACGTAACAGACATAGGTTTTCGCAAGATGTGCAAGCGTTTCGGTGCAGCTATGGTCTACACGGAGTTCGTTTCGGCTGATGCTGTAATCAGAAACATCAAGTCGACCCTTGCAAAGATAGTCATTGATGATAGCGAACGACCTGTAGGAATACAGATATATGGCAGGGACGTGGCTTCAATGGTTGAAGCCGCAAAGATCGTTGAACAGGTAAGACCAGACGTAATAGACATTAACTTCGGTTGTCCCGTTAAGAAGGTTGCTAACAAGGGGGCTGGTTCTGGTATGCTGAAGAATATCCCCTTGCTACTTGACATCACTCGAGAGGTTGTGAAAGCAGTTAAGACACCTGTCACAGTAAAGACCCGCTTGGGTTGGGATAACGACAACCTTATTATAACAGAACTGGCAGAACAACTACAAGACTGCGGTATTCAGGCATTAACCATCCATGGTCGCACACGTTCACAGATGTATACTGGTGAGGCAGATTGGACCCTCATCGGTGAAGTAAAGAACAATCCACGTATTCATATACCCATCATTGGCAACGGCGACGTGACGAGTATCGAACAAGCAAACGAACGCTTCGACCGTTACGGGGTAGACGCAGTGATGATTGGGCGTGCTACCTTTGGTTGTCCGTGGCTCTTCTATCAAGGAGAGAAGCAGTTGACAATAGACGAGAAGATTGACATTCTTGAGGAGATGTTACGTATCAATGTGGAGCGTATTGACGAACATCGCGGTATTCTTCACACCCGTAGACACTTAGCATCATCGCCTATCTTCAAAGGAATACCTGACTTTAAGCAGACGCGTATAGCCATGCTTCGCACAACAAAGCTGGCTGAGTTGTTAGCTATCCTTGAGGATTGCAGGGAAAGACTAAGGGGATGATAGTTAATAAGGCTTATAGGCCTAATTAGACTAATAAGCCTTATAAGCCCTATAAAACCCAAAAAGGGAAGAAACCACACGGTTTCTTCCCTTTTTCAGTCGGGATGACCAGAGTCGAACTGGCGACCCCTACGTCCCGAACGTAGTGCGCTACCAACTGCGCTACATCCCGATTGCTATGATAAGCAAGTGCAAAGATAAGTATTTTTCTGCAACTAATGCAAACAATCTCGCCCTTTTTACAACCCGTTATAACAAGTCTGTCAATTCAAAAAGACGGATTCCATTACTTCCTTTTATCAAGATGTAATGGTCTTCTGGACGGTGAGAAGCAATCTCAGCCTTGACCTCCTCGACATCATGGAACTTACGGAAAGCAGTCTGTGTCTTACTAAACTCTTCACCAACAAGCCATACGTTACGGATATCAGTAGCCTTCAATAAGTCAACAACCTTCTGGTGTTCGACTGCAGAAGCATCTCCCAACTCACGCATATCACCAAGAATAGCCATCTTATTATCCACCTCCATCAGTTGGAAATTGTCTATCGCAGCAGCCATACTGGATGGGTTAGCGTTATAAGCGTCCACGATTAGCTTGTTATGAGCAGTCTCTGTCAGCTGTGAGCGATTGTTATGAGGAATGTAATTCTCCAATGCGTTGTTTATTTGTTGCGGTGTTACGCCAAAGTGAAGACCAATGGCTATGGCCGCCAACATATTATCTAAGTTGTAAGAACCTATCAGATGGGTTTGCACATCATAGATGGTAGGAGCTGGCTGGTGGGTATTCAGACTTGATGACTGCCATTCGAAATGTAAGAAAGGAGCACAATTAACAACATAGCCCTGCACGTCTGCCGTCTCATCCTGCCCGTATGTGATGACACGATTGAACTCTCGTTGCCCTGCCATCGCCGTCAGGTCGGGGTTACTCTCATTGAGGAAGAGCAATCCATCATGAGCTTTAAGGAAGTCATAGAGTTCGCCCTTCGTCTTTTTCACACCTTCAAAACTACCGAAGCCCTGCAGGTGAGCACGTCCAACATTGGTTATCAAACCACAAGTTGGCTCTACGTAAGTAACGAGTTTCTCGATATCTCCAGGGTGAGAGGCACCCATCTCGATGACAGCTATCTCATGTTCAGGACGAATACCAAGTAAGGTACGTGGCACGCCAACGTCGTTATTATAATTTGCCTCCGTATGGTGTACGTTGAATTTCTCGGCTAACACGGCTGAGATAAGCTCTTTACTCGTTGTCTTACCATTAGTTCCTGTAATACCAATCACAGGGATTGAGAACTGACGACGGTGTTCGCGCGCCAACTCCTTATAGGTGATTAGGGCGTCGTCGACAAGGATGAAGCGTTCATCACCATCCTTTGCGTACTCTTTTTCATCAACGATAGCATAGCTACAGCCCTTTTCTAAGGCTGCTTCCGCAAACTTATTACCATCGAATGAAGCTCCCTTCAATGCCACGAAGATACTTCCTTCAGGACAGTTACGACTATCAGTAGTAACGACGGGATGCTCTTGGTAAATCTTGTATATCTCCTGTATGTCCATTGTCATTAGTTTTTCTTACTGCAAAGGTAATCTAAATGAAAGACAATGCAAAGTATTGTATGTCTTTTTTAATACTTATCTTGCGATTTAAGGTAGGTTTTATAGATGAGAGAACACTATCAAGACGGTTCTTAGAAACCGTCTTTTCTCATTCTGTAATCGCTTCGCAAACCTCCTCCCAACCATTCTGACCGAATTATTTTCATGACAAGAAAGATTTTTTCTCACGTAAATAAATATTTATTTTCATGACAATAAATATTTATTTTCATGAAAATAATTCGCTACGGGTGGTGTTCGTTGAACAGAATGAACGTTTCATAAGACTGTGAAGACTTTCTTTTTGACCTTTATAATCACTCGTTTCTAACCTTATATGATGTTATAACAATCTTAAAATCATGTATATATGCTACATGAAAGCACCTATTTAGAACTCAACATAGGGACGTAGGCGTTCGATAACATCTGGGGTAAATTCCTTTAACAGGTGGAGTTGTGATAGAGTTGTGAGTTTTCCCTTTAGCCGCCGATAGTCGCAGACTGCCTTTGCACGATAGAAGTTCATATAAGGATGACGCCTAAGTTGTGAAAGACTTGCCGTATTTAGGTTTATTTTCTCAGTCTTTGGATTGGCAATAGAGAAGTAAGGTAGGGCCTCTTCTGGGAACCCCTCAATCTCTTGTAACTGTCCCACGGCAACATATCCACCTAATCGTTTACCATAATTGAGGATAGCTCGTGCCCATCCCGACCCTATCCCTGGTATCTTCTTTAGCTGTGTTGTATCCGCAGTAACGAGGTTGACGTGTTCTCCCACTCTCAGTTTCACAGGATAACGGAGCGTGTCACGCTCGTAACCTTTGTAGGGTTGATACGTATTTTGTGCCTTATAAGCTTCGTAAGCGGCATGGGCTGCCTGCTTATTGGCTTCTTTCTGGGCTATATAAGCTTGTACGGAGGCCAGTGTTGAGGCAGGTTGATAATCATCGCCTATCGTTATATAAGGTTCTAAAGTCCGATATTGTTTGCATGTAAGACCGTAGACTCTGGCAAAGTCCATCGGTGAACGATACACTCCTCCTTTAGCTCGATACTTCATGATGTTACGCACTTGATAAGGAGCCAAGCCTAACTGTTGCAACTGTTCGGGCGTGGCTGTGTTCGGATCAAAGGTGAAGAGGTGGTTACCTTCTGCTGTCACCACTTCAGGAAGCGGTGCTTTATGGGCAAAGGATACTGACTTCTGATGTGAAAGACTATCGTTCTTAACATCCGACGTCGTCTTTGTCTGGTTGCCAACAAGGAGTATTATACCAACACATCCAGCAACGAATAGTAACAACAGAAAGACTACTTTGCGGTCAGAACGGTGGAGATAGAATATAGATTTGAGGTTCATTGGTTGTAAGGTTTAAGTCCCTATGATCCCTTGGAAATCTGTGCTTCTGAAGGGTTGGGCATAGTCATGTAATTATTAAGTACTGATTTAAGTCTTTAGGTAGTAGAGAGTAGAATATTATGGAATATCTTTTCAACTCTTTCCTCCCTCCTCTTCGTCCAAAGACTCTACTTGATAGCACAACAAGACATCGTTCTTTTGATAAGAAGAGGAGGGAGGGAAGCAAGTATCTAATCGTTTAGAAGACTCCTAACTGATGTAGGAAGATGGCCAAAATAGCCAATGGACAGACGAAGCGAATGAGGAAATAATACACTCCAAAGAAGGTTCCACGTATCGTCCCCCAGTTAGTAAACTCGTCTTTCACCAACTTCTTCGGTACATACCACCCTATGAACAGACAGGTAAGGAGTCCGCCTACAGGCAAGAATATCTGTCCTGTGACAAAGTCGAAGACGTCGAAGAGGTCGACACCAGCTATCTTCAAGAAGTTCCAGTCTCCTAATGACAAAGAACAAACAGCCCCTATCAGCAAACAACCCACCGTAACAATCATTGCAGCACGTGGTCGGCTAATGTGTAACTCCTCTTGGAAGAAAGCCGTGCTCACCTCATGCAAGGAGATTAACGACGTCAAAGCAGCCATAGAAAGGAGTAGATAGAATGCGAAGGAGATAACATATCCGATGATAGGCATACTCGAGAAGGCCTGTTCGAAGACGTTTGGCAAGGTGATAAAGATAAGAGAAGGACCACTGTCAGGGTTGATTCCTACCGAAAAAGCTGCTGGGAAGATCATCAGACCAGCAAGAATAGCCACGATGGTATCAATCAATCCAATCTGAACAGCTGAGTTCAAGAGGTTTGTATGACGGCTATAATAAGAGGCGTAAGTACAGATACAACCCATAGCAATGCTCATCGAATAGAAAGACTGACCTAACGCACCAAGGAAAACATCGCCTGTTACCTTGCTAAAGTCTGGCTTCAACAGAAATTCAATACCTTTGCTTGCCCCTGGAAGAAGGCAAGAAGCGACGACAATAGCAACTAACAACACGAAGAGGGCAGGCATCATAATCTTTGAAGCACGTTCGATACCGTTCCTTACACCATGAATAATAATGTAGTGGGTGAAGAACAGAATAGCAGCTGTCCATAAGACAGGCTTCCAAGGGTTGGTGGAGAAGTCTGAAAAATAGGATTGGAAATAAGCTGGTGAACCGTGTAAGTGATTCATCACAGAGGCAAAACCGTATTGCAAACACCATCCTGACACCACAGCATAATAGCCTGTAATCAAGAAGCCAGTGAGCACTCCCAAGTAACCCACCCACTTCCAAGCAGTGCCATTAGACACTTTCGTGTAGGCACGGGCCGTATTAGAAGC
Organism: Prevotella sp. C561; assembly: GCF_000224595.1. Classification (NCBI taxonomy): domain Bacteria; kingdom Pseudomonadati; phylum Bacteroidota; class Bacteroidia; order Bacteroidales; family Prevotellaceae; genus Prevotella; species Prevotella sp. C561. The sequence goes on from NZ_JH114150.1 coordinate 51,289, forward strand.
AGCATGACGACCAATGATAAACTCGCTTATCATACACGGTAAGCCTAATAACAAGATACAACCAATATAAATAAGAATGAAGGCTGCACCACCATTCTGACCTGTCATGTATGGGAAACGCCATACGTTCCCTAAACCAACAGCTCCTCCTGCTGTGGCAAGTATCATCCCAAGTTTGCTTCCAAACTTTGCTCTTTTATGTTCACCCATATAGATTTAACATGAATACATGTGCAAATATACAAAAAAATATCTACCTTTGTATCAGATTCAAAGTTAATTATGCATTTATTACATCATATCCTCACAAAGTATCCATGTAGTTGCATCATCGTTATTGCTACTTGGGTGTTATGCTTTATACCTATTCCAGAGACGCCACTGAACGATATTAGATTTATTGATAAGTGGACACATAGTGTCATCTACTTGGTCTTAGGAGTAAGTATATGCCTTGAATACATACGCACAACCAAGCATCCAAGCCCCTCCTTCATTGTTGGCTGGGCCTGGCTTGTACCTCTTTTGATGGGTGGACTCATAGAGATTCTGCAGACTTACTGCACGAATGGCAATCGGAGTGGCGAATGGCTTGACTTCTTTGCAGACTCCTTAGGCTCCACAATAGCCCTCATCATCGGTATTCTTCTGGTACGATATCGCACCAAAGCTTGAATGGGTTGCGACGCATTTGGGAGTTATAAAAATGGCGATCGCCCGTTACCTCTAAGCCAAGGAAATCTGGTTTAGCAAAGGCTTCACCCTCACTTCCTAACTCAACCTCGGCTAACACGAGTCCTTCATTGTCCCCATGAAACTCGTCAATCTCGAAGGTGTGACCCTCAAAAGGGACAAGGTAACGGTGCTTGTCAATAACTCCAGGCTCGCACAACAGCATTAACTGCTGTGCTTCCTCAAGTGATATCACCTTTTCAAACTCGTAACGTGACAAGCCTCCATTGCTTGATGGACCTTTAATCGTTAGGTATCCTTTATCGTCTCGGATACGTACACGAACGGTGTTAACGGCTGCGAAATATCCTTGTTGTATATGACTACAACTGCTGGCAAGCCTTTTCCAATCCCTATCTTTACGTACTAAGAACTTCCTTTCAATCTCTAATCCACTCATAAGAAACGTTGTTATAATAAGTATCTACCGTCTTATATTATAGATGTGTTCGTCATCTCATTCCCTATCTATGCCTTTAAGACATATAGGAAGCAATGACAATCGTCAAAACACCTAAGGCTACCAATATCAATGCAAGCCATCCAATAACACGGTTAGCATACTTCTCTTGTTTAAGTTCACGCTCTTTGCGATTATATTTACTTCTTTCACTCATAGTTATATTACTTAAAAAGGTTATTAAATCATTCTGTTTAAATCAAAGAGGAGTAATTACTCCTCCACTGGGAACTCCATCAAATAAGCCTTAATGAAATCATCTATCTTACCATTCATCACCCCGTCGACATCAGAGGTTTGATAGTTCGTGCGGTGATCTTTAACACGTCGGTCATCAAAGACGTAACTCCTTATCTGACTTCCCCATTCTATCTTCTTCTTACCAGCCTCTATCTTAGCCTGCTCCTCCATCCGCTTCTTCATAGCACGGTCGTATAACTGTGATTTCAAAAGCTGCATAGCTTTCGCACGGTTCTTTGGCTGGTCGCGAGTCTCGGTGTTTTCAATAAGGATCTCTTCCTGTTCTCCAGTGTCAGGGTCCTCATATTGATAGCGTAAACGGACTCCCGACTCCACCTTATTGACGTTCTGTCCACCCGCACCACTCGACCGGAAAGTATCCCAACTGACGCGAGCTGGGTCGACAAAGACCTCGATTGTGTCATCAACCAACGGTGTTACGAACACGCTGGCAAAGCTTGTCATACGCTTACCTTGGGCATTAAAGGGGCTAACACGTACCAATCGGTGTACACCATTCTCACTTTTCAGGTATCCGTAGGCGTATTCTCCACCCTCGAACTTCATTGTCACGCTCTTAATACCAGCTTCATCGCCCTCTTGAATATCAGAGATAGTCACCTTATAACCCTGTGCCTCGCCCCAACGCATATACATACGCATCAGCATAGAAGCCCAGTCTTGACTCTCCGTACCGCCTGCTCCCGAGTTAATCTTCATCACACACTCCATCGGATCTTCCTCTTGTCGAAGCATGTTCTTTAACTCTAAGCTCTCAATTAACCGAAGTGCTTTATCGTAGGCAGCGTCAACCTCCTCTTCAGACACAAGTTCATCCTTATAGAAATCGTATGCTAATTGCACCTCATCAGCCAACGCCCGCACCTTATCATAGTCTTTCACCCATTTCTCAATATCCTTTACTTTCTTCATCTGCACCTGTGCTCTGCTTGGATCATCCCAAAAGTCAGGTGCTTGTGTACGGAGTTGTTCCTCCTCAAACTCTATTCTCTTCTTATCAATATCAAGATAACGGTGCAACGCTTCAGTGCGTTCTTGTATATCTTTAAGCTGGTCTGCTGTTATCATCTTTATTCTTTTATCGTTGTTAGAGACTTAGGGAGCTGGCAAAACTAATAAGTTTAGCAGGACCAGCAATACTTGTAGAACTAGTAAGACTAGTGACGCTCGTAAGGCTCGTAAGGCTCGTAAAGCAAGCAAAACACTGCCTAATTCATCTTAACAATTAACCCATCAACCTGCCAACCCATCAACTCGTCAACCCATCAACTCATTTACTTCCCTACTCTTCGTACATCTTTTCAATCACATCATGGTAGCGACGGTTTACGACAGAGCGCCTTAGCTTCAGCGTATTGGTCAACTCTCCGTTCTCCATAGAGAAATGATGAGGGAGGAGTGTGAACCGTTTAATCTGCTCGTATGACGCCAAGCGCTGTTGTAAAGTCTCTATACGCTCACGCATCATCTCGTTAACACGCTTGTTCTGGCATAACTCTTCACGGTCTTTGAACGTTATATGGTTCTCCTTAGCCCACTCTTCAAGCACAGAGAACTCAGGCACTATCAATGCAGCCACAAACTTTCTCTGGTCTGCTATGACCGACACTTGTTCAATAAACTTATCCACTAATAGCATACCCTCAACCATCTGCGGTGCGACATATTTACCGTTTGAGGTCTTGAAGAGGTCTTTGATGCGTTCTTTCAAGAACAACTCACCATCTTTCATATACCCCGCATCACCCGTATGGAAGTATCCGTCTTTATCAAAAGCCTCTGCATTAGATGTCTCACGACGGAAGTATCCAGGCATAATCGTAGGTCCTTTCAGCATTACCTCACCTTCTTCACTAATCTTGATATCAATACCTTCGATTGGACGCCCTACTGAACCTATAGTATATGGCTGTCCAATATGGTCGCAGGTAACGGTTGCCAGACTCTCTGTCAGTCCGTATCCAACAATCATGTTAATACCAACACTATGTACAAACTCCTCTACTTCTGGTGACACGTAAGCCCCCGCTGTTGGGAAGATATGAGGATTCTCCAGTCCTAACTGCTTACGAACAAGACTTAGTACAGTCTTATTAACAAACTTATACTCCATCTCTAACGTAAGTGGAACACGCTTTCCACGTGCTATATACTGTATATTGCGTTTCCTTCCAACGTTCAAAGCATGATAGAACAGCTTGCGTTGAACGACACTGGAGTTCTCCATGCGTTCCTTCACAGCCACATAAACCTTCTCCCAGAAGCGAGGTACGGCTGCCATACACGTCGGATGTGTCTCGCGCATACTCTGTTGTATTTCCTTAGGATAGGTGTTTACAATCAATTCAGCTCCAAGAGAGAGAGCCAGATAAGCCCATCCACGCTCGAAGACATGGCTGAACGGTAGGAAGTTGATAACACGATCCTTGTCATTCAAGGGTACACTCTTTGCATTGGCACGCAAAGCTGCATGATACATCTTATATGTTAAGACCACGCCTTTACTCTCTCCTGTGGTACCACTTGTATAAAGTATATTACAAATATCTTCTTCATTCGCCTGCCCCCAACGCTCTTCCACCTCAGCTTCACGTGGGAAACCTTCCCCTAACTTTAGGAAGTCTTCAAAGTAAATAGAATTGGGGTCGTGCTGACTAAGTCGTACACTCGAGTCAAAAACAATAATTCTTTCGAGCGAAGGACAAAGCGATTGGATGCGACGTGCCTTGTCATACTGTTCCTGTTCACCAACGAAAAGGAACCTTACACTGGCATCCTGAATCATATATTGTATCTGTTGTTCAGAACTTGTGGCGTAGAAAGGAATACTAATCACCCGCACACCGTATGCACCAAATTCTGTATAAAGATGGTGAATACAGTTCTGTGAGAACACAGCAATCGTCTCTTGAGGTTTCATCCCAAGGTTCAAAAGAGCGTTTGAAACCTCCTTTACACGCATTGAGAACTGATTCCATGACACTGCACGCCACTCCAAACTACCAAAGTTACGGAAGGTAATGGCTGCTTTAGTACCGTATTTTTTCGCTTGTTCATGTATAAGAACAGAAAGATGACTGATTGTCTGCATTGTTTTCCTTATTTTTCTTCGTCCCTTCAGCAGATACTCTATCTACAAGCGAAGCTTATAGACGGATTGCCGATTATACTTTATCTCCTGCAAATATAAACATTTATCCGCAAAGCAAAAAATAAATTAGATATTAAATGATAATTTTTACCTATTCCTTTCACCCTCTCTAAACTTAGAATAACAGGACAATTATATTCCTTTATAGGACAGAATAAGCCCTACACTACCATCAACTAATAATCAAAAGAGCTGATTATCCGCAGTAATTGAGTTGTCACTCGACATAATGTTTCCTATGATTAATTTGCCGATGGATGCCTGACGCTTTCCCAATACGTGGTTAGCAAGTGGCTTGATGATTGTTAGCAGAAAATGAGACTACGCTGAGCATGTAAACTATTGTACGTTAGAGGGTTTACACACCGCGATAGATTGCAATCAAGCCTATCACGAACAGCATCGCACAAAGGCGTTTTTCGCTTTTCTTTTCGTCTGTTAGTAATCACCTTATTCACAACTACTTGCGCAACAGTAAAGCTAAGGCTCCGAATTATCTTCATGAAGAAAAATATTTTTCATCATGAAAAAAAATAATTATCTTCATGAAGAAAAATATTTTTCTTCATGAAGATAATTCAGTAATGACATTCTATTGAGAGAAGAAAGACGATGAAAAGCAAAGCAGATTACCGCCAATTAGATCTCAACAAACCCACCTTATTAATATAGAAGACCGGCAGTTGGTTAGCGTAACCACTGCTCTGGATTCAGTTTAGCAGTCTCTTTACGCAGCTGGAATTGGAGTATACCAGTCCTACCAACCGTTCCGATGGTCTGTCCTGTACCTACCTTCTGTCCCTTGCTGACGCCTACAGAACCCAAGTTAGCATAGACGGTGATATAAATACCGTGACGTATCATCACGACACTCATACCGCCTGCCATGAAGACACCGCTCACCTCGCCCATAAAGACGCTACGAACAGCACTGCCAGGAGCACCCTTGATATTGATACCATCATTGTTCAAGCGGATATTCGACATGCCTGCCACATTATACTGACCAAAGTGACTGACTATCTGGCCCGACAATGGCATTGGTAATCGACCACGGTTATTAGCGAAGTTACCCGTTATTGCACGGTCAGCCGAGCTTAGCATATCATTGTTTTCAGCGGCAGCGGCCCTTGCAGCCTCAGCCTCTCGAGCAGCTCGTGCACGGTCGGCATCAGCCTTGCGTTCGGCTGCCACACGGTTTGCCTCAGCCTCACGAGCCATCTGGTCGGCACGAGCTTGCTCTGCGGCAGCACGTGCTTCGGCCTTTTCCTGTGCCGCTTTAGCCGCAGCCTCCTGCTCCTCAGCCTTGCGAATAGCCCGTTCACGAGCGGCAGCACGTTCCTTCTGCAATGCTTCCTGACGTGCCTTTTCAGCCGCAGCACGGGCTGCAGCGGCACGAGCAGCAGCTTCTTGACGAGCCTTCTCAGCAGCCTCAGCAGCAGCACGAGCAGCAGCCTTGGCTTTTGCCTCACGTTCTTTCGCCTCAGCAATACGCCGAGCATTCTCACGGGCAGCGGCCTCTGCAGCCGCTTTCTTACGTGCCAACTCCTCTGCACGCTTCTTTGCTGCAGCGGCACGAGCGGCAGCCTGTGCCTTTGCCTCAGCTATGGCACGTTCGCGCGCCTTCTGTATTTCAATCTGAATAAGGCGATCTATCTGTGCATTCAACGCTTGTTGCTGCTGACGACGTTGTGCTATTACGCCCTGTAACACCTTCTGGTCGTTCTGCAAGGAGGTTACCACCGCCTGCTGTTCAACACGCTTACGCTCCATCTGGGCATGTACCTGACGGTCTTTATACAGAAGGTTACTCTTATTGACACGTACGTTCTTCAACTGAGTATGCTTCTCGTCCACCTGCAACTGCTTAACTTTAAGCTGCTCGCCCTGCGCCCTCTGGTAAGCAGCATACTCACGTACGAAGCGAAGACGACGATACATCTGGGTCAAGTTCTTTGCTGAGAAGACGAACATCAGCTTGTCTTGAATACTACGATGACGTGCCATGTAACGCATAGAACGGATGAAACGAGCGCGACGCTCGCTCAACTGTGCTTCAAGAGAGGCGAGTTGACCTTTCAGAATACCGATATTCGTATCTAAGCCTTTGATGTCTGTGGCTATAGTGTCAATCGTTCTCTGCTGATGACCGATTTCAGTATCAAGCCGAACAATCTTCTGCAAGCGGTCATCAACGTCCTTCTGCTTCACTTTCATCTCTTCTTCATGCGCTGATATCTCCTGTTGTAGCTTCTGATTCTGCTGTTGCAATCCTTTAATCTCAGCCGTCGTCACATAGGCAGGACCCTTCGCTCCTTTCTTACCAACGACAGCATTGCGTGCAGCAGCTTTCCCATGCACAACTTGTTGACCCTTTACAAGAACTTGTTGTCCCTTGATTTGCTGTTGTTGTAAAGGCTTTCCATGTTGCTGTTGCTGCTTTCCATGTTGCTGTTGAAGCTTGCCCTGTTGTTGTGTAGCCGTCACTTGCTGATGTGATCGACCTCTAACAGGAGCCTGATACTGTATTTTCTCCACCGTCGGCTTACGTCCTCGTAAAGGAGTCACAGGGGTTGTTGTCTGCTTATTATCTGCTGCCGTAGTAGCATGTCTACCTTTTTCTTTTACAGTAGACTTCGTCTCAACGGGTTGAGCAACAGCCGTATTCCGATGGCGTGAATGCCTTCTTGTGTGCTGAGCAGAGGTTGTCAGCACACACATCATTGCTAATATAAATAGTAAATAAAGACGTTTCATTTAGAAGTTCATTAGTTTGCCGAGGATATCCTCTACGCTTACTTTTGTGTACTTATCCGATGGCTGGGTTAAAGTCTCCCAATCACTACCATCACTAAAACCATCAAGAACGAAATTAGCTTTCAGTGTCTTTGCTGCCTTCTGACCAATTGCTGGAGTATTGATAGTCAAAGTCTGATCGGCAGGAAACAGCTTTGAGCCAAACGCCCTAAAGTCATTATAGGTCCAAGAGAACTTTGAAGCGCCATGAGCAGTACTATTATATGTTATAGTAGTAAGCTGAATAAGATTGTTCTTAGGGTTGACAGACCACTTATAGTCCATCTTTCCGTCCTTAAGACTTACTGTTATAACACCTTCCCCCTGTGCTTTACTCTCGTCAACAGTAAACTGTGACAAGTCAGCCTCACTCATCCTTTGCTGGCGAGGGGCAAACACTTGATTCCAGAAGAGCGATTGAAGCGAATAGAAGTTGATACCATTATCACGCAAGAGCCCTACCTCGCCGTAGCTTGCCTTTACATATTGTTTATGGATACGGTCGATGAAAAGAACGTAATCCTTGGTAAACTCAATGCGTCCCACTTCACTGCGAAGGATTGGGATGAGCAACTGCAAGCGAATAACCTCATCTTTACGCATACGCAGAATACCCGGTACTGTAATGTCCTTACGGCCATCATTGAGCGTAAAAGTTAGGTTTGAAACAAGGTTCTTTTGGTAGAGTGCATTGTCAGTAATGCGCTGCATGGCAACAACACTCTGCATCTTGTTATCCTTTGGGGCAGGTGCTGTTGGCTGTGTCACCTTTGTGTCCTGCATAGGCTTCTGTTGAACCACAGCCTTCTTAGTACCGCATGCTGCCAAGAGAAGGGCAGTCATGCTTATAAGTAATATCTTTGTTTTCTTCATTCTACGACGTATTTCTTTAGTTTTAACTTCTTTCTCAACGTAGCACTGTCGTTACCTCCATCAATGGCCTTCTGCCAAAACTCAATAGCCTTAGCCATATCGCCTGTCTGTGCATAGATATCACCAGCGTGTTCCTTTACAACATTGCTCAGAGTAGAGTCATTACGAATTGCTTGTTCGATATAAATCTTTGCCTCTTCGTAGCGCTTTTGCTGAAAAAGAATCCATGCGTAAGTGTCGAGGTAAGTGCTATTATTTGGCTCTGCCTTTATCGTCTTATAGCTCATCTGCTCTGCCTTTGTAAGGTTTTTATTCTCCTCACTGAGGTAATAGGCATAGTTATTCAATGCAGCCACATTATCTGCTTTCCACTGCAAACAACTATCATACGCTTGAAAAGCCTCATCATTGCGCCCCTTCTCATGAAGAATATCACCCATAATAGCATAGAAGTCTGACACAATATCTGGGTTACTGTCTGGCTTTATCTGCCCCACTCCCTTTCGGAAGGTCTCCAACGCAGCGTCGCTATCGTGCTTTTGGAACTGAGCCATACCTTGGAAGTAATAGAATGCCATCTCATCTGGATTATACTCTATGGCTGGTCGACAAATAGCGATGACCTTATCGTAGTCTTGTGTGTCCCAAATATTCTGTATCAATGCTATTCTTGCACGCGAATTATCAGGCTCTACCTCAATAGCTTGCTCATAAACGCGATTGATTTCAGCCTTTGGCCACTTGCGAAGTGTCATATATGCGGCTTTAAGCATATAGATATCGGCGTCTTCTTGTGGAACAGCTAATGCTACAGAGAACTGTCGCATCACCTCAGTACTATCTGGGGTATTATCCTTCTGACTGCTTGTAATACTCTGACGGAGTAACTCTAACTTTGTTTCCTTCTCTGTTTTTGGCGATTGCAACAGTTCCTGTAGAATTGTTTTTACAGTTGCCTTGTCACCAATATTATTATAGTAATCCATCATGGAGACCTTGGCAAGCGAGTTGTCAGGGTCTTCCTTCAACACATCACGGTACTTTTGAAGTGCTTCCTTCTTCTTTCCATTCTGCAAGAGCCAGTTCCCGAACATCACACGATAGTTGAGATCGAGAGGATGACCATCAACGAGCGCCTTCAACTCATCGTACTCCTTGCGCTTTTCTCCCATCTGTTCGTATATTTGCATCTTGCTTAGAGAGATCTGCTCGCTGGTTCCCTCCACCGTTTCCAACCGTTCCAAGCACTTAATCATCATCTTATAATCATTCTGAGAGCCGTACAGTTGATAGAGAAGTTGCAGTACATCAGAGCGCGTTTTATTAGCTTCATAGAGCCGTTCGAAGGCTTTTATAGCATTAGGATAGTCTTTTTGCGACACATAGAGTTTACCTAATTTCTCTTGATAAGCCGAGTTCTCTGGGTCAAGACTTGCCGCCTTCTCGAAGTATTCACGTGCCAGAGCATCCTTCTTCATGTCTACATAGAAAGCAGCCAACTGATAATAAACCTCTGGAGCAGCTGGATTGAGGTCGCGTGCATGGCGTAGTAGGTCGAAAGCAGCCGTTAAGTTGCCCATATCCTGCTGTCTCATCGCCTCAAGGAAGAAATAGTTATAGCTTTGAAGGCTATCCTCTCGGTCAGCATGTACAGCCAAAGAGCCACCCAGCAGAGCCAGCGCAATGAGGGTGCGACGTATCTTTATGCCTTTCAATATAACTTTATTGAACATTTATAGTTCCTTTCTTTATCTTTACTTCACGCCTGTGTGGCCATATCCTCCTTCACCCCGTTCGGTCTCATCAAGCATATCCACCTCAACAAACTCAGCCTGTTCATGCCGTGCAATGACCATTTGTGCAATGCGTTCACCGTCGTTGATGGTGAAAGGCTCATCTGAGAAGTTAATGAGAAGAACCATGATTTCACCACGATAGTCGGCATCTATCGTACCAGGAGAGTTCAGAACGGTTAGCCCATGCTTCAAGGCAAGACCACTACGAGGGCGCACCTGTGCCTCAAACCCTACTGGGAGAGCGATATGAAGACCAGTCGGAACGAGTCTTCTCTCCATGGGTTTCAATACGATAGGTGCGTCGATATTAGCGCGGAGGTCCATCCCCGCACTCTGTGAAGTAGCATAAGCAGGAAGCTGCTGATGCCCTTTATTGATTACTTTAATCTGTATCATTGCTATATAATAAGGTACAAAATTAATCAATTAAAGCCATATTCATACATTTTATGTAGTAAAAAACTTGTTTTTAGCCAATTTTAATTACTTTTGCGTGTAGCTTTCAATCACCGAACTAATCATCATCTCATTTCATCAACACCCAACATTCAACACCCATCAACCAACTTTCAACACCCCAACTCAGCATCATCTCATTTCATCAACACCCAACATTCAACACCCATCAACCAATATTCAACATCCAACTAATCATCAGCTCATTTCATCAACACCCAACATTCAACACCCATCAACCAACAACAACCGCAATGAACTGGCAACAATTAATATCCAACAAGCGTCTCGGACAGGAAGAGCGACATGCCCTTCGACACGACGACCGTTCTGAATTCAAGCGTGACAGCGACCGACTGATATATTCTGCACCCTTCCGACGACTGCAGAACAAGACCCAAGTATTCCCTCTACCAGGCAGTGTCTTTGTGCACAACCGCCTCACTCACTCCTTGGAAGTGGCCTCCTTAGGTAAGTCCTTGGGTGATGACGTAGCAAGAAGACTCATCGAAATACACCCAGAGTTGCGTGGTACGCTCTTTGAAGAGATTGGAACCATCGTACAAACAGCTTGTTATGCGCACGACATGGGTAACCCTCCTTTCGGTCATAGTGGTGAGAAGGCGATGCAAGCATTCTTCACAGAAGGTCCAGGAGCCAGCTTAAAGGACCGTGTCAGTCCACATTTCTGGGAGGACATCACCCATTTTGAGGGCAACGCCAACGCCTTTCGCCTGCTGACCCACCGTTTCTTAGGTCGAAGAGAAGGTGGATTTGTGATGACCTACACCACCCTTGCGAGTATTGTCAAGTATCCTTTCAGTTCTACCTACGCTGGCAAACACGGTAAGTTCGGCTTCTTTGCTACGGAGGAAGACACTTACAAGAAGATTGCAGATGAATTAGGTATCATACAGAAGGATAGCTCTGAGACTGGTATCTGTTATGTTCGCCATCCATTGACCTACCTTATGGAGGCGGCAGACGACATCTGTTACGAGATTATGGATATCGAAGATTCTCATAAACTCAAGCTCCTTTCGTTTGAGGAGACAGCCGACTTGCTCCTTGGCTTCTTCGATGAGGCGACAAAGAAGAGTATTCGTCAGCGCATAATAGACGAGGGTGTGACCGACCAAAACGAACAAGTCGTTTATTTCCGTGCCTGTGCTGTGGGATTATTAGAGGCCGAGTGTGTCAATGTCTTCGTCGAACACGAGGACGAAATACTCAATGGAACATTCGAGGGGTCGCTCATCAAGCATATATCCGAGCTTCCTCGACAGGCTTACAAGCACTGTACAGAGGTCTCAGTAGACAGGATTTACCGCAGTAAGGCGGTCCTCGACGTTGAACTATCAGGTTATAAGATTATGGAAACACTGATGGAAGCACTCATCGGAGCGGCCGTTGAGCCTGAACACTTCCACAGTCAGCAGCTTATCCGACGCTTCTCAAGCCAGTATGACATTCAAAGTCCTTGTCTTGAAACACGTATCATGGCAGTGCTCGACTTCATCAGTGGGATGACAGATATCTATGCTCTCGATATCTATCAGAAGATAAACGGTATCAGTCTTCCCATAGTTTAACCCTCTCTTCAGCCTTTCCACAAGGCAAAGAGGACTTAGAGGAAAAGGATTAAAGCACTCTACAAGACAGCTGTCTTAACTCCCTTTCACTCCTTCAACTCCTTTCACTCCTAAAAAGAAACAATGGAAAATCAATATAAAAAGACCTTTCCTGACCTCATGGTAGGAAAGAAGATTATCTACGTTCACGGCTTCATGTCAGCCGGTTCAAGTCACACAGTACAAATACTAAGGGACTACATGCCCGAAGCTACAGTCATTGCGCCCGACCTCCCCATACATCCTGAGGAGGCAATGGAGCTCTTACACAACCTTGTCGACACCGAGAAGCCCGACTTAATCATAGGTACTTCAATGGGAGGAATGTACACGGAGATGCTTTATGGGGTCGATCGAATATGCGTAAATCCTGCTTTTCAGATGGGAACTACCATCAGCGAGACCAATATGATGGGTAAACAAGTGTTTCAAAATCCACGACAAGACGGCATACAGGAGGTTATCGTCACCAAAGCATTGGTTAAGGAATACAAAGAGATAACCGAGAAGTGCTTCTCTCAAGTGACGGAAGAGGAGCAGCAACTTGTCTTCGGACTCTTTGGCGACGCTGATCCCGTTGTCCATACCTTCGACCTTTTCAACGAGCACTACCCTCAAGCGATTCGTTTTCATGGTGAACACCGACTCATAGAGAAGGCTATTTATCACTACCTAATGCCCGTCATCCGATGGATTGACGACCGACAGGAGGGACGCGAACGGCGAACTGTACTCATAGACCAGAACACGCTCGCTGATGGATACGGCAAACCGAAGTCGAGTCTGAACAAAGCTTACGAGTTCCTGCTCGATAACTACAACGTTTTCTTTGCCTGTCCAGCACCGACAAACAACCCATCTGCAATCACCGAACAGCAAGCATGGATAGAGGACACCTTCAGTGCACCTGCTTGGAACCATGCCATCTTCACCAACCAGCCGCAGCTTCTCTATGGCGACTACCTTATCAGTAGTAAAAAGCACGATGATTTCCTCGGAACAACATTGCTTTTTGGTAGCGAAGAGTTCAAGACTTGGGAGGAAGTTATCACTTTCTTTGAACGCTTAGGAGGACAGTAAGCGAGCAAAGCGACCAACCTCGTCGAATTATTTTCATGAAGAAAAATATTTCTTGTCATGAAAAAAAATATTTTTCTTCATGAAAAAAAATTCTTCTTTTCATGAAAATAATTCACGACAGAGGACTCTCTGCAATAGATAAAGCGCATAGTAAACTGACAACAAAGCAATAACACCCACTCAAAACATAACCCAGCAAATCAATCTCCACGCTCTGTAAGAATACACGTCATACACGTTCAGCGTACTAAGGAGACACTCTCATCATGGCACACGAACTCTTTGTACGTATTGCCGACATCCTTTCGGCACCTTCTGAAACGCAGGCTCTCATCATGCACGAGACACTTGTCATTGCTTGTCACGAAGGATTGAAAAATACCCGACATGGTTTCGGTAACCTGTCGTCGCAGGTGGAGTCGCTATGTAGACAACATCACATAGCTCCACAAGACATTGTAGCAATACAGAAAATGCGTAGGCATAGTAACTCTACGGCCCCCATTCTACCCGACGACGTGGCCTACGACTGTCGTGCCTTGGCTATCTTCGTCTCTGCAGTCGTACAGGAAGCTATCCCTTCGTTCCTTGTTAAGATGATTCCAGCACGTGGACGCACAACAGAGAACATACAGATAATGAATTATCGATACATCCGCTGTATCGTAAGAGAGTGGGATGACAAGACGATTCAAGTAGCTGTAACCAATCAAGACAGTAGCGAAGAGCTTCTGACAGTAGACTATATGGACACACCAGAGTATATTGATTTTAGCTACTTACGCCCTATGCTACGCGAAGGGATGCAACTAAACCTCCTTGACTGTACTGTCACACGCAAGAAGGTAGTACCACGTCTTGTCGTTGTTGAGCCAGACTATCTCATAGACATCTCTACCATTGCCAACTGTTTTGAGTCTTACGGACATCATCCGTTGCTCTTCACCGTCAACCGACTTAGTCCTCGTCTCAGTAACAAGTATTTTCTATTGGGTAACTTTGCTGGTTCTGCCCTCGACGATATCATCAATCATCCTGCAGAATACGACATTAAAGACACCTTTCGGTCTAACTTTAGAGAGAAGGCATTGGACTATGCCACCTGTCCTGGCTTTGATGCAGCATCGTTCAAACAAGATGCTGAACGACAGGTGGAGAACATCAAGGAAATTGTAGACGAAATCTTCCGTAGTTTCGACCGCCAGAAAGCTATCCTCGAACCGTCGTTTGTATGCGAGCGGTTAGGCATACAGGGTCGTGTAGACCTTATGACGACCGACTTAAAACTGCTTGTTGAACAGAAGTCGGGCAAGAATTACTTTATTGAAAGAAAGACTCGCAATGAGCATGGGTCGCTCCATGTAGAGAAACACTACGTGCAGTTGTTGCTTTACTATGGTATTCTGCAATATAATTTCCAACTCAGTCCGAAGAACACACACATCGAGTTGTTGTATTCTAAGTATCCTCTACCTGACGGATTACTTGAGGTTGAACCACTGCAAAAGCTGATACGTGAGGCTATTCGCTTCCGTAATCAAGCTGTGGCAACGGAGTTCTGGATGGCAGAAAATGGTTTTGAAAAGATATTACCACTGCTTACTCCGCAAACACTGAACACTGAGAAGCATGATGATGATTTCTATAAACGTTATCTACTACCACCACTCATAGCATTACTGGCACCACTCCATCAGCTCAGCGACCTCGAACGAGCCTATTTCACACGTATGATGACCTTCGTTATCAAGGAACAGTTGGTTTCAAAAGTGGGTGTGCAAGAGGGCGTTGGGAGTAGCAATGCCGACCTTTGGAACATGCCGCTTGCGGAGAAGAAAGAGACGGGTAACATCTATACAGGTCTGACTATCATCGAGAAAGAGCGTAGTAACTCGTTCAACGGATACGATACTATTACGCTCTCCGTGCCTCAACAGGGTGAAGACTTCCTCCCTAACTTTCGCAGAGGAGACATGATTTACCTCTATGCATACAAGAAGAAGGAGGCTCCTGACGTCAGGAAGAGTATTCTCTTCAAAGGTTCTCTACAGGAGATACACGGTGACAAACTTGTTGTACACCTCAATGACGGACAGCAAAACCCTAACCTTATCAGCGGAGACTACTTCGCCATTGAACATGCGGGGAGTGACATCGGTGGTACATCGGCTATCAGAAGTCTACACACCTTCATCACCTCAAGTGAAGAACGGCGTCAGCTGCTTTTAGGACAACGTGTGCCACGCAGCGACAAGTCGCTTACCTTGTCTCGTAGCTACCACCTCGATTATGACGAAATCGTCTTGAAAGCAAAGCAAGCACAGGACTATTTTCTTCTTATCGGTCCTCCTGGTACGGGTAAGACTTCACAGGCTCTGCAGTTCCTTGTGCGTGAAGAACTGGCTGGCAACATCTATTCGCAATCAGCAGCAGCTTGTATAACGAATGTTTCTATGTCTAACAACCCATCAGAAACCATCAACACCCAACACTCAACACCCACCCCCAACCATCCATCCTTCTCCTTGCATATACAAATCGTGCTGTCGATGAGATTTGTAATATGCTGACTGAGAACGAACTCGACTACATCCGCATAGGTAACGAGTTCAGTTGTGATCCGAAATACAGTGATCATCTATTGAAGGAGGTGTTAGATGAGAATGCAACCCTCAACAGTATCAAGTCTACCTTGGTTGCAGCTCGCATCGTAGTAGCCACTACCTCTACAATGAACAGTAATGCTTCGCTCTTTAACATCAAGCATTTTGACCTCGCTATCATCGATGAAGCAAGTCAGATATTAGAGCCTAATGTGATTGGACTACTGTCTGCCCGACATGGAGAAGAGCGTGCAGTAGATCGGTTTATACTAATAGGCGACCATAAACAACTGCCTGCGGTAGTGCAGCAACAAGACTCTTTAGAGATGGATGAGAGCCATCAGATTCTCAAAGACATCCATCTCTTATCCTGTGCTAATTCCTTGTTTGAGAGACTTATCCTTACCGAACGGGTAGCTGGAAGAACTGATTTTATTGGTACACTACACAAGCAAGGACGCATGCACCCCGCTATCGCCGATTTTGCCAATCGTAAGTTCTATGCTAAAGAACGGTTGGAGTGTGTTCCATTAGCCCACCAGTTGGAAGAAACATTAGCCTACAACGAAGCAAGCGAAGACGAAACTGACGAGCTGTTAAAGGCGCATCGTATGATATTCATCCCTTCAAAACCTTGTAGACAACTGAATATATCAGAGAAGGTAAACATGGAGGAGGCTCGTATCATTACTGACCTGCTTAAACGACTATACCGACAACTTGGCAAGGATTTCGATGCACAGAAATCTGTTGGGGTCATTGTGCCTTATAGAAATCAGATTGCAATGATTAGAAAGGAGATAGAGAAACTTGGTATTCACGAACTTGAAGAAATCAGTATAGACACTGTTGAACGCTATCAGGGTAGCCAGCGTGATATTATCCTGTATTCGTTCACTATTCAAAGTCGCTATCAACTTGACTTCCTGACGGCCAACACCTTCTATGAAGATGGTCTGCCTATTGACCGTAAACTGAATGTTGCTATCACGAGAGCCCGCAAACAGCTAATTCTAACAGGTAATGAATCGACATTAAGACAGAACCAACTATTTGAAGAGCTTATTGACTATATCAAAGAGAAGGGTGGATACTATACGTGGGGATAGATAAGGTGAGGAAAAAGTATATGTGGTAACATTTCTTGTTATGGATATGCACAAGGGATGTGGGGCATAGTCTCTAATAGTGCTGAGGATTAAAAGGCATCTTGTAGATTATCAACTCTGTTGTAAGTTAGTATCAGAAAGGAGTTACACAACCGCATATAAGCTTAATGGAGAAGGTGGGTAGGACTCGTTATAACAATCTACAACATACGTGTTTTGGCTTAAAAGTAAGCCTAATTACGGCCTCTAATTTACGAAATGAGAATTAACAAGCTTCCTCCTGCCGTTATTCAACTGATTTTCCGTAACTTTGCAAACAGATAAAAAGTAATAAAAGATGAAGATAGAAGCACAAATTACCATTGCTGCACTTGCAGCTGTCAAGGAGTTATATGGGACAGAAGTCCCAGAGAAGATGATTCAGTTGCAGAAAACACGCAGCGACTTTGAGGGTAACCTCACACTCGTAACATTCCCACTACTGAAGACTTCACACAAGAAGCCTGAGGACACAGCACAAGATATAGGTGAATTCTTGAAGAAGAACTGCAAGGCTGTGGCTGACTTCAACGTTGTTAAGGGTTTCCTTAACCTTGTTATTGCACAAGCAGCATGGACGGGTCTGTTGAACGACATCAACGCTGACGAAAAGTTCGGCGAGAAGCCGGTGACAGAGGAGAGTCCTTTGGTGATGATTGAATACTCTTCACCTAACACTAATAAGCCTCTCCACCTCGGACATGTACGTAACAACTTGCTCGGTTGGTCGTTGGCACAGATTATGGAGGCTAACGGCAATAAGGTAATAAAGACGAATATCGTTAATGACCGTGGTATCCATATCTGTAAGTCTATGTTGGCTTGGCAGAAGTGGGGCAATGGTGTCACACCAGAAAAGGCTGGTAAGAAGGGCGACCATTTGATTGGTGACTTCTACGTACTATTCGATAAGCACTTTAAAGAGGAGTGTCAGCAACTGCAAAAGCAGTATGAAGAAGAAGGTATGACGGCCGATGAGGCTAAAGAGAAGGCAGAACACGAGGCTCCACTGATTAAGGAAGCACATGACATGCTCGTGAAATGGGAGAATAACGACCCTGAGATACGTGGTTTGTGGGAGATGATGAATAACTGGGTTTACGCCGGTTTCGATGAGACTTATAAGGCGTTAGGAGTCGGTTTCGACAAGATCTACTACGAATCAAACACCTACCTCGTTGGTAAAAAGAAGGTGGAAGAAGGTCTTGCAAAGGGGCTCTTCATCCGTAAAGACGATAACTCTGTATGGGCCGACCTAACAGATGAAGGCTTGGACCAGAAGCTCTTGCTGCGTAAAGACGGTACATCAGTTTACATGACACAGGACATTGGTACGGCAGAGATGCGCTTCAACGACTTTCCTATCGATAAAATGATTTATGTCGTGGGTAATGAGCAGAACTATCACTTCCAAGTTCTATCCATACTCTTGGACCGCTTGGGCTTTAAATGGGGTAAAGACCTTGTTCACTTCTCGTATGGTATGGTCGAACTACCGAACGGCAAGATGAAAAGTCGTGAGGGTACGGTTGTCGATGCGGATGATCTTGTAGCCTCAATGATTGTGAATGCGAAGACACTTAGCGAAGATAAGGTGAACAAACTAGAAGGTATTACAGAGGAGGAGAAGGACGAGATAGCACGTATCGTGGGTCTGGGAGCATTGAAATACTTCATCCTTAAGGTCGACGCACGCAAGAACATGCTATTTAACCCAGAGGAGTCTATCGACTTCAATGGTAATACTGGCCCCTTCATTCAGTACACCTATGCACGTATTCGCAGTATTCTTCGTAAGGCCGAAGCACAGAATATCACCTTACCAACATCCCTTAGCGACGATGCACCGCTCAATGAGAAGGAGAAAGCACTCATTCAAAAGCTCAACGACTTTAGTGTTGCTGTCGCACAGGCAGGTGTTGACTATAGTCCAAGTGGTATAGCAAACTACTGCTATGAGCTTACCAAGGAGTTTAACCAGTTCTATCATGACTACAGCATACTCAATGCAGACACCGAAGCAGAGCGGATTACCCGCTTGATGATTGCTAAGAACGTAGCTAAAGTTATCAAGAACGGTATGGCACTGCTTGGTATTGAGGTACCAGAGAGGATGTAAAACTATCTCTCCGACCCTTCCAAGGACGGGGAGACCTAATGGGGTTATAGATTAATATACCTTGTAGAAAGCTTACTATACAATAGTTTATTAATCTGTACCCCCTCTTTTGATTTACTTATAACGAAGAGTAAGAACCATTAGTAGGGAGTAATAAATAAGAGAAAACAAACTACAATGGCTTTGGAATCAAAGAACAACAAACAACAACAGCAGTAAACAGCAAATTCAATGAGCCAACTTGTAAACCCTCCTACCTACCGTAACGATACCGTATTGCCATTGCCACCTGAGGTGCGATGTCCCTCATGGGCTGTTGACGCCGCTTGTTCTGGTAATCCAGGACCAATGGAGTATCAATGTATTGACCTACAGACAGGAGAACAAGTATTCCATTTTGGTCCAGTAATGGGGACGAATAATATTGGTGAATTCCTTGCTATTGTTCATGCCTTGGCGTTGATGGAGAAACAGGGAATCAAGGACAAAGTCATTTACAGCGACTCTTATAATGCCATCTTATGGGTGAACAAAAAGCGTTGTAAGACCACTCTCGTACGTAACGCAGGTACTGAACAACTCCACCAAGTCATCGCCCGCGCTGAACACTGGCTCCGAACGCATAAGATAACGACACCTATTATAAAGTGGGAGACAAAGAAGTGGGGGGAGATACCTGCTGACTTTGGAAGGAAATAAGCCCTTGTCCCAATCTTCTTAAAGAGAGAAAGACATGGCTTAGAGGCTCATCCCACCATTTACTAAGCGTAGCCAAGATCTAAACGCAAATAGCTTGAAACGCCCCATTTCAGCCTTCTTAAAAGAGGAGAAACCATTAATTAAAAGTTAGTCTCATTCCTCCTAAAAGCCAGAAAGCCCTTGCGTATAAGCCTTTTTCACCCTTCTTAAAGGAGAAGCTACACCTATTGAGACATCTATCTCAGCCTACCCAACAGAGAAAGAACCCTATTCTCTTATTCTTTGAACTAACAAGCAAACTCCCGTCAAGGCTATACGTCAATAAAAGAAAACAAAAAGCTTCAGTAAGTCTCGGCCTACTGAAGCTTTTCTTATACCTTAAATTATTCCCAAGCCCTTCCCCTTTTAGAAATGTGAAGCAGATCACCTCTCACCCTGACAGGCTTCCGTTAGTCGCTTCCTGCCATCGGAAGAGGTTAGAGAAGTTGCCTACCTAAACTACCTCCCGTAGGTTCTTTTCCTGCTTTGTAGGACTTAGTTAGAGATTGTTAACCGTATATTATATTACCGTTCTCGTCCTTATATTCATCAAGACCCTTCTCGTATGTGGCCATAGCACGTAGACTCATACCTACATTAGAGAAGCCTCCATCATGATAAAGGTTCTGCATTGTAACCTTACGAGTGAGGTCTGAGAACATTACGATACAATAGTCTGCACACTCATCAGCACTTGCGTTACCCAATGGAGACATACGATCGGCGAAATCGAAGAGCTTATCCATACCCTTAACACCAGACCCTGCGGTTGTCATTGTAGGTGATTGAGAGATGGTATTGATACGTACATGCTTCTCGCGGCCATAGATGTAGCCGAAACTACGGCCTATGCTCTCCAATAAAGCCTTAGCATCTGCCATGTCATTGTAGCCGTAGAAGGTACGCTGAGCTGCCACATAAGAGAGAGCAAGGATTGAACCATACTCGTTGATAGCATCCAACTTCTTAGCACTCTGTATCATCTTATGGAATGATACAGCAGAGATATCGAGTGTTGTATCAAGCAGATTGTAGTCCAAATCATCGTATGTACGATGCTTGCGCACGTTTGGTGACATACCAATTGAGTGCAGAACGAAATCGATCTTCCCCCCCAACACTTCCATAGAGCGCTTGAACACGTTCTCTAAGTCCTCTACATTGGTTGCGTCAGCAGGGATAACCTCGCAGTTCAACTTCTCTGACAGTGCATTTACTGTACCCATTCTCACTGCAACAGGAGTATTTGACAAAGTGATTACTGCACCTTCCTCAACGGCTCTCTCAGCTACTTTCCATGCAATAGACTTCTCATTGAGGGCTCCAAAAATAATACCTCTTTTACCTTTTAATAAGTTGTAACTCATAATCTACGTTATTCAAATTTGGTGTAAAGGTAAGAAAAAAAGGCTGATTTCCCAAGAATTTATACATAAATTACGTCAAAATGACATCTATAAATGCCAATACTCCTCCCTTGTCCTGACTTTCTTATCCATATTAGGACCTTCATCAACCGGCCGTTAGGCCACTTTCTACCCTACTTCCTACGCACTATTACACAACGCAACATATATATCAACAGCATCCCCGTAGACCCCACTAATGCCATAGCCATATCCTTCTGTGCATCCCACATGTCTCCTTGCTGTCCGTTATAATTGTCGGCTACATCCGAAGACATGACGATCGTCAATAGCCACTCAAATAGTTCGTAAATCATACTACCCGTCTGGACCATCAACCACGCCATGAAAATAGCAACAACAGATGATTGTTTTACCCACTTTCTACAAACATAAACGAAATAAGGAAAGAACAACACACCAAATGAGAAGTGTACTAACCGGTCGTAGTGATTGCGTGGATCGTGAAAGAAACCTCTATCTACCAAACCTAATGAGACCGCCCACTCCTTATAGGGGACGTAGGAATAAATGTAACGGGCACCTATAACATGAAGAACCGTGAAACAACTAATACCGATAAAGGCCGACATTGGCAATCGCTTCCTAAACACATCGATGGTCAAAGGTACCAATAACAAGACTGTGCCAATATGTTGTAGCACCTGTTCATTCGGATAAATCGGGTGAATACAGGTAACGATAGTTAACGTCACCAGCATTAATACGAGTGTAAGTCTTATCTTATCCATCAGCAAACTATTTATCTATCAACACACCAAAGGTGGCTTTTTCTTTTACAGATTAATACTTTTAATACGCCTCTTCAACATCTTCTCATCCCCTAACAAGCCTCAACTAAAACGCTCAATCAATATGAACGCCCTTTGTAGGTCATAATCACATGCTTGATTTTCTCCGTCTGCTCCCTATCGTAGGGGCTAATCCTTGGGTCTTTAAGACTCTTCTCAATCATAGACAACAAGGTCTCATTGTCTTCATAGAACGTCAGGAAAGGATTAGCACCATGCTCCAAAAGATAAGTAACAACCTCATAACGTCTACCAATCATCGCTATCGTAACAGCTGAATAGCTTTTGTAAGTGCTATCATTAGCCGTGTAGTACTCTTGATAGTTTACGTCTGCACCATACTTCAACAATAACTTCACCATTGGAAGCGACCCTCTTCCTGCTGCCATGTCCAATGGAGCTAAACTGATAGTATCGTCTTCGGAATCTGGTAGGCGCTTAAAATCTTTCAAGTAAGATTTTATTGGTTTCACCGTAGCCCCGTGTTGCAGTAATATCTCCGCTATCTTGAGTTGCTCCTCAGATGGATTTGGAATTTCACAAAGGCTTATCAATGGCGTCTTACCATCATACCAGTTACTGAGATTTGGTTTAGCACCATGCCTTAATAAGCTCTTCACTGTAGCTACATTCCCATCCAAGCAAGCAAACCTCAGCATACTTTGCCCATAAAGCGTGTCTTGGAAGTTCACCAGCTTTGGCTGACTATATAAGATACGATCGATCTCCATTGTATCATTATCCTCCACTGCTGTGGCAAGCTCGGCAGCTGGTGTATCACGATATATCGTATATCTATACCCATCCAACGTAGAAGGACCTGCAGGACGAAGCGCTAACCAGGTTATCAACAAGCCTATAATCAACACAAGAATGGCATGCGGAATAATTGAGATGAACACCTTATGATAGCGCCGATACAGAACAGCTCCCAACTGAACTACCCCGATAAGCCATAGAGAATAGCTATTGAAGAGAAGGAGCATACCAATTCTCTCCAATTCATTAGTAGGTCCGTCATAGTTCATTATAGTCCAAATAAAGACAAATGGAGCAATCGGAACAGGCGTAAGGAATACCCATGAGACCCTTCTTAACCACAAAGGAAGAGTATTATCAAAGATACTTAGTTTCATAAGATTACATATATAATCAGCAACAAAGATACGAATTTCAATAGCTAAAACATACCATAAACGCAAAAAAAACGCTACAGCAAGACATAAGCAAGCTTTTTTAAGTTAAACAAGCCGCTACTTCTAAAAGGAATCAAGAGCCTTTAATAGTAGAACAAGCCGCTAACTCTGAAAAGAAACAAGTGCTTTTAATAGTAGAATAATGCACTACTCAAAAACAGTAACAAGCGTTTTTTATTAGTATAAAAGCCGTCGTTCATTAGCCTCCTATCCCTGTTCCACCTCATCCCCCCATCCCCTTCTCGAATTATTTTCATGAAAAAAATAATTTTCTTCATGAAAAAAAATATTTATTTACGTGAGAAAAAATATTTCTTTTCACGAAAATAATTCTAAGAAGAAGGTGAAGCGTACCAAAACCGTCGTGGTTTCTTTACATTTTTAAGGCGCAAAATACCCCTTATCTAAGCTCTTATATTCCTAAAAGGGCCCATGACTGTACCACCAATAACAAAGTTGTAGATGGCTATTTAGGCCATGGAGGGATGAAATATACAAGGAAGATAACCAAACAATAAATAAAACAAAATCAGAGACAGTCGACTATTCGATTAAATAGTAATAATAGTAAGATGGTTAAGGGCGAATGACAGCCTTTCAATCATCCCCGTAATCACACATTATACTTATTTTCATCTGAATAAATATGGCTTCTTCATAGTTTTTTTGTATTTTTGTCTACTCAAGTAAACTATAAATAATATGTTTAAAGCAAAGCCATTTATCAAATGGGTTGGCGGTAAGACCCAACTCATTGAACAACTTGAAGCACAGCTTCCAGCTGACTTTGATAATTGGGAGAATGCTACATACATAGAGCCATTCGTAGGTGGAGGAGCCATGCTCTTCTATATGTTACAGCGTTATCCTCGTATTCAACATGCTATCATCAATGATATCAACAGCGATCTCTGTACCTGTTATCAAACGGTCAGAGACCTACCAGAGCAATTAATAGAAGCATTGTACGATATAGAAAACACTTATCAGGACCTTAAGACAGAGGAGGAACGTAAATTATTCTTCCTAAACATGCGTGAACGCTACAATCAGAAGGACTTAAAAGCAGTTGAGAATACGACATTATTCTTTTTCCTTAATAGGACGTGCTTTAATGGACTCTATCGTGTAAACAAGCGAGGTCTATTCAATGTCCCCTTTGGGAAATACACTAATCCTACTATTTGCGATCCTAATACCATTCGAAGAGATAGCGAACTTTTACAACGGGTTGAGATTATCAATGCAGACTTTGAGGCAACATTTGACTATGCTCAAGGCAAGACTCTCTTTTATTTTGACCCACCCTACCGCCCTTTAAGTAACACTTCCAGTTTTAACGATTACACAAAAGAGGCTTTTAATGATAACGCTCAGGTAAGATTAAAAGAATATTGTGATAAGATTCATGATGCTGGCCATAAATTTATGCTCAGTAACTCAGACTGTAAAGGAATGAACGGAGACGACAATTTCTTTGATAATCTTTATAGCTCTTACAAAATAGAACGCCTCGTAGCTTCAAGAAGTATTAACTCCAACCCTCATAAAAGAGGAAAACTAACAGAGATATTAGTACACAATTATTTGAACACTAAGGCCAACACCACCAAAGTAAGCTACATCGAAAACTTAAGACAGGAAAGAGATGCAAAACTAAATACGCATATCATCTAACTTAATCATAATGAATATGGAGAAAAACTTTGGGACTTTCATGTCTCAACTACGGGAAACAAATCAAACATTAGGTTTCTTCTGCGATTTTGATAAAATATCTAATAATGTTGAGAACATAAAGTTAAGCCTATGTATGCTGAATAGTCTCATAGGAACAAACGACCTTCGACGAAGTGTTGAAACGATTTGGTAACGAGACAAAACGGCTTTCAACATCTTAGATATCCTCATTGCTGTTCGTAGTAATGGGCAGAAGAAGGTGCTTAACGCCAATGGGGAGTGTGTTGTCCTTGACAGTTTCTTTGAAAGCGTGGATAGTGTTGTTGAGTATTTAGAGGACACTGGACTTGCTCATATACTAAAAGAAGGAAGGATAAAGAACCTTGTTGATTACGTCTTCGGCATCGAAACAGGTCTTGATAGTAATGCTCGTAAAAATAGAAGTGGGCATGTTATGGAGAACATGGTATCTAAGATATTTGATGACAACAATATCACTTATCGAAAAGAAGTGTATTCTAAAGAATGGACAGACATTAAAAGAGTTTTAGGAGACGATGAGAAGCGCTTTGATTTTGTAATAGAAGCACATCAAAAGACTTATCTTATAGAAGTAAACTTCTATAGCGGAGGAGGCTCAAAACTAAACGAAGTTGCTCGTGCATATACTGACATTGCACCTAAAGTAAATTCAGTTCCAAACTTTGAGTTCGTATGGATTACTGATGGTATTGGCTGGAAGGATGCGAGAACCAAACTTCATGAAGCATATAACATCATCCCCAGCGTCTATAACCTAACAAGTATAAGTGATTTTCTGAAGCTTATTAAAGAATGATCTCATCCTTTTATAAATCACCAAACAACGATTTCACACTTACTCAAGGTGATTGTGTTGAAACATTATCAAAGTTTAAGTTTGGCTTTGATATGGTCTTTGCGGATCCTCCCTACTTCCTGTCAAGTGGCGGTATCAGCTATCAGAGTGGCAAGATAGTCTGTGTGGATAAGGGTGTTTGGGACAAACCAACTACACCAGAAGAGTTGGATACTTTCAATCTGCGCTGGCTTTCTGTTGTACGTGAGCACATGAAAGACAATGCCACGATATGGATATCAGGTACACACCATAATATCTTCAGTGTACAACAACAGTTATTAAAATTAGGATTCAAGATATTGAATGTTATAACATGGGCTAAAACGAACCCTCCACCCAATATTTCTTGTCGTTATTTTACATTCTCTACTGAGTTTATTATTTGGGCGCGTAAATCTTCAAAAGTACCCCATTACTTTAACTATGCCTTAATGAAAGAACTAAATGGGAATAAACAGATGACAGATGTATGGCACTTACCAGCCATTGGGATATGGGAGAAGACATGTGGAAAGCATCCTACACAAAAACCATTAGGCCTATTAGCAAGACTAATTCAGGCAAGTACTGAAGTTAATGCGTGGATTCTCGATCCCTTTAGTGGGAGTGCTACAACAGGCATAGCCGCAAACTTGTTGGGAAGAAACTATCTTGGGCTGGAGAAGGAGGAAGAGTTTCTGAATATGAGTAGGGCAAGAAGACTTGAATTAGAAGACCCAGACATTCGATGGAGTTACCTCAAACGATTAGAAAAGAATAACATCATACCCGCATCGGACACCTCTGTCGTATCCGATAGCTCGCAAGCGTGCTACAACACTCCTTGGATTTAGGATACTGTTAATTAGGTGACATAAAGATATCTATCTAAGAGATATTGGCAAACATATCTATCACATAATCTTTAAATAGGTGTTAAGACATAGTAACACCACCTAATTAGGAAGATGTTAGGGAGATGTATCAAAAGTAAAGAAGAATTACTCTGCAATTTAAAAGATATAGAATACGGCCTCTCGGGGACATAAATAGAAAAAGACAAAGACAACATGCTCAACTTAATTTGGTAGAGGATCTATCTTTGTTGGCTAATCCTGGTGAAGGATGTCTACGCCTTTCTCCAAGCCGATTTGTAGATTACTCAACAACTGCTTATGAATCTACTTGAGAAAACGGAACGAGGGAGAGGGGTGCCTTACATTTCCCTCTATCAGCAAGACTTTATTGAAAAAGAGGTGTATTGGCTCTTTGGAAATATTTTATATAGCGTATTGTAAGGTAGAAGAGACAACAAAAAGGCGGCCAGATTTGAGTATCTGTCCGCCATATTAAGGTTTCATTCTCCTCTTTCAAGCTAACATTCGTTAGAATCTCCTTCCCCTTCAGAGAGACTGGGAAGGGTTCTATGAGAAGCGTGAGAGAGTTTGGATTACTTCTTCAAAATAACTTGTAAGCTATTGAAATCGTATGCTTTATCAAGAGCAGATAACACGTCTGACCACTGAGAAACAGGCACTCGGTACTGCTTATACACCTTCTCGAAAGTCATTAATAGTTTACCATCCTCGACAGAAGCCTTTGAAGTAAAGGATATTGCACTATTATCTACATTAGAATTGAGTTTCTGCAAGCTTTCGGGAGATACTGTATAACCATCAGGAATGGTCAGACGTACTGTAACGGAGTAGGTTCTTGGGTAAGGATAGATAATATCTACATTGCGCTGACGCTCTGCTCCCTCTATATGAACCTGTTGACCGACAAGCTGACCGACAGAGACTACAAGGTTTCGACCGGCTTTCTTAACCAGACCATCCATCTGGTAATCTACAAGATAAGTAAAGGGTTTATCCTTCTCACCGCATGAGAGCACCTTAGTGTCATTCACTTTCACTGCTGCACGGTCGTGATATCCCTTAATCTCATCGCTGAAGTTATCAGCAATAGACTTTTTATCTTGCTCTGCACGTTCTGCTGCTCGCTGGTCAGCAACGTTTAATCCCTTGTCATAAAGCTGTGCGAACTTTGTTACGCCATAGTCAGCACCCCATGCCTGAGCCATCTGCTCAGCTGAAGTATAGTCCATGATGTTACCTTCTTTGTCGCATCCTGTGGTTGCATCTTGGCGTTTGATGTTCAGCAAGATACCATCGATAGTAGCATCAATATCCACCTTCTCTGTGTTATCCTTCGCCTGGCTGCCAGGGATAGTCACGTTTCTAAAAGGTCCATTTTGGAATTTCTTCTTCGCATCAGTAGCCACAGCGTCTCGGTTCTGATAGATAGAAGGGATGGTATTAGCCGTAGTGACGTATCGAGTACTTAGAGGGAAATAACACTGACCATTACTCAACATGAATCCATCTGTTACGTTCCAGATATTCGCCAACTGCCCAATAGGTTCGGTCATGCGGTTAGTTACCAACAAACGTGAGTATGGTACTTTGAGCTTATCAAGTAGGAATGCGAATACAGAACCAAAGTTCCTGTAGGAGAAATAAGGATTATTATGCACCAAGGTGTTCAACATAGCGAAGTTGTAGACATAGTTTGCTCTCTCTGTTGGATCGCTGATTTTCTTCGCTTCATCAATCACTTTGTTGAACATCTTATAGAATGTCCACTTGCTAGTAGTCACATCCCAGAGTGTCCAAGCGTCCTCTTGAATGACCTTCGCATCGGGGTTTGCCTGCAAACCTTTGGTCTTCATACTCTTTGGAATGTACTCTAAAACTACGTCCGCATTGATGAATAACATTGTATAAGGTGTCTGCGCCAATGGATTGTAAGCGTAATCAGGCATAGTCTTATCGATATTCTTCTCACGAACATCAAGAACAACAGCATCCTTGTCAGCGCCTTGCTTGAAATCAGGAGCACCATTCATTGTGCGGTACTGAGTGCATAAGTCCTTATCAATAGAGCAATGAACCTGATAATCAAGGATAGGATATTGACCACCAAAGAAGAACACTATTGGGTCAATATTCTCCTCTCTTAACTTGTCATAGTCATAGTAGAAGTAGTCAATCATGTCGCCTACTTGCAGATTAGGAACGGCAAGCTTTGCATGTTTCTCTTCTCCTTTCTTCCCTTCGTTATCGTCTTGATAATCCTTCTCTTCTACTTCCTTAATCGTTCCATTGGGCTTGATAACACGTACACCGAGTACTGTTCGGCGGTCGTTACGCCATAGTCCATTATTGAGAGAATAGTCGTATGTGCGGAACTCAAAGGTAGAGAACTTGTCCAAAGCAGCCTTATCATTAATCTTCACAAGGTTACGGACGAGGTGAGTACCCGTACATTGCTTCACCTTACCAAGGCTAAGCGCACTGAAGCGGTTGCTATAGTCGACTCCAACCTCCTCATATCTCGCCAAGACAACAGCCGACTCTTTATTATACTTTGCCGGTACTGTACGATTGTTGAATTGTGGGAGATCCTTCTTCCAGACCTCCGCTTTCACTTCACGTGCAAACTTTTGATAGTCCTCATCATCGAATGCCATCATAGGAAGAGCTATGATGGTGAGGAGTAGCAATGTGATTAGCTTTTTCATAATTATATGTATTGAAAATAATTAATAGCAGTTAAAACGAACGAAGAAAAGGCTATCTTCGCTTCAAGACAACTTGCTCGTTACAAGCATCCGTCCACTTCCTTAGCGCATCATTCCACTGTGGTATGTTCTTTAATGGGATTTGCCTTTTGTTTATTTGCATCTTTTGACGGAAAGTGATAACGTTCCCATTCTGCACAAATTGGCAGGTGAACGTACCCTCTGGAGTATTAAAGGTAGCTGAAGAAGGTAAGTAATCTACACGATAGCCAGCAGGAATGGTTAGCACAGCTTGCCTAACTACATTGCATCGAACTGGTAAATAGAAATCATGTGTACGTTGTGTCGTATCTATGCGAGCATCGAAGAGATTATTATGTGGGCTCATTTCGATATATAACTCTCCATCAGCCTGTTGCACAGCAGGCTTATTAACGACGTTACCAGTAAACTTTCCCCATTCGTGGCGAGGATCATCATCCACCCATTTCACGTCAGACACCGTCATATTATGCGTGTCAGAATTAAGGTTATTGGCAAGTAAATCATCGTTATGTTTGCTCCCAGCCTTGTCAGAAACCGTCATAAACCATTCCTTCATATCGCCTCGAGTCATATAGGTAGCCGTTCCCACAAGCGCATCTCCTTGTAGCTGATAATTGTAAGAGAGGCTATCAATAGACTCATCAGGCTTTCTGACGGGCACAATCTCAAGTCTTGGGCGGTCGCCATTGGCAATCATTGCCTGTGAACCTTGTATTCCTTGCGGTGTATAAGTGTATGGGATGTGCTTGCAAGTAGCATCAATAAAGTAAGTCTTACCTTTATATAAGAGCGTACAAATCACGTGATCGGCACTTGCAAGAGTAGGGACATCACTCATCTTAAAGGGTATCTCCTCCGTTCCTATATCTGTCCAACGAGCATCGAAACCCTGTGCTTTAAGTAAGGTAGTGAGCAATAACGCCATACCCTTACAATCACCATAACGCTTACGGAGCACCTCGGCAGGTGTATCTGGGCGATGTCCGGCTATTCCGGCTTCGTAGGCTATGTATCTAATGTTGTCTTGCACCCATCGATAAGTGTTGCTTATGCGGTCTTCGGGAGTCTTACTTGTTTTATTAATCTCGGCTAAGAGCGACTGAAGATTAGGTATATTGCAATCCACGTCAGCCATTTTCATCGACCAGGTGTACAAGTCGTTGACATCAGCAAAGGGACCGATAATTAAAAGATAAGGATAGACACTTGAAGAAGGAGGCATTTGCGGATCCTCTTTCATGCGATTGCAGTTGGCCATAGTATAGCGGTAAACCTCATCCGTAGGCGTTGACTCATGTGTTACCTGTATGTTATAGCCCTCAAAGTTCATCTCTTTAAGCCGATAGCCAGCCAACTTCTTAGGAATAGTGATGGTCAGTGTCTTGTGCTGAATGAAATAGTCCTCGAGCAAATAAACACGTGTGAAATACTTAATATCCTTAAACGTACGCTCAAAGGAAGCACTGCTTGTTTTGCCTTTCTTACTTATCTCACCTTGAAGGGTGCATGCCTTCGTATCGTCGTAGAACACATTTTCAGGAGTGACATTCGTATATTGCTTCTGACCATGCCCCGAGATATTATCCAAAGAGATAAATTCTCCATAGAAGACAGTGGTTTCTGGCATTACTTTCGTCACTGAATTAGACTGATAAGTGATTTTCTCTATGTTCTTTACAATAGGTTTATCACCATCAAAAGTCAATGTGTATTGTTCGTCACATTGTGAGATAAGAATCTTGTCATCCCATTGTTGTGCCTGAGCATAAGTCGTACAGTACGTGAAAAGAAGTACTGTAACCAGCGAACGGATTGTTTTTAAATAGCTTACCATCTGAAGATAAAATAGATAGAAATCGTTATACTGCCTATTGGTAATAACTTGAAAATGTGAAATAAAGACCACGTGCAAAGATAGAAAATTATTCTGAATAGGACGTAAAAGTCTTATATTTTTTAATAACATCGTAAAATTATGTTGTTGTTACCTACTTTCTTTTAACTTTGTGGCATGACTAAGAACCCAAGCAATAATTATCAACAATGAAGAATATCTATCTCTTCCATTTCACGAGACGCCCTTCTCCCCTGTTCGTAACGGCTTCGTTGATGTCAATAGGGGCTCTCCTTCCAGCTAAAGCACAACAAGTTAAGTCGCAGCCTAATATTATCTTCTTTATGGTTGACGATATGGGATGGCAGGATACGTCCCTTCCTTTTGCCGATTCGATTACTGCTAATAATCGAAAATACGACACCCCGAATATGGAAAGACTTGCTGCAGAGGGGATGATGTTCACAGATGCGTACGCAACACCTATCAGTTCGCCCTCAAGATGTAGCTTGATGACTGGCATGAATATGGCACGGCATCGGGTAACGAATTGGACCTTACATCGCGATCAGATGACAGATGGGAAGCGAGATGGGGTCACACTACCTGATTGGAATTACAATGGTATTGCACAGAGTGGTAATGTGGGGCATACAGCAAAGGCGATTTCCTTTGTACAACTACTAAAGAATGCGGGCTATCACACCATACACTGTGGGAAAGCACACTGGGGTGCGATTGATACTCCAGGTGAGAATCCCTGCCACTTTGGCTTTGATACAAACATAACTGGTACTGCTGCTGGTGGCTTAGCAACCTATCTAAGCGAGCGTAACTATGGCTTTACTAAGGATGGAAAGCCCACATCTCCCTTCGCAATACCAGGCTTGGAACGTTATTGGGGGACTGGCATCTTTGCGACTGAAGCCCTTACACGGGAGGCGATAGCGGCTTTGGAGAAGGCGAAAAAGTATGACCAGCCGTTCTATCTATATATGTCTCATTATGCCGTACACGTTCCCATCGACCGAGATATGCGTTTCTATCCCACCTATCGTGCACGTGGACTATCGGAGAAGGAGGCTGCCTACGCCTCGTTGATTGCTGGAATGGATAAAAGTTTGGGCGACCTCATGTACTGGGTGGCGCAGGCTGGACTCAAGCGAGAGACGATTATCATCTTTATGAGTGATAACGGAGGACTTGCCTCATCGTCCTATTGGAGAGACGGGGAGCTTTACACACAGAATGCACCACTCAAGAGCGGTAAAGGGTCACTATATGAAGGAGGGATAAGAGTGCCTTTCATTGTGAAATGGAACCACGTAGTAAAGCCCAACTCACGTTCACATACTCCGATAATCATCGAGGACCTTTACCCTACCCTGCTCTCTATGGCGGGAATCAAGCACTATCATGTGCCACAGACTATTGATGGGAAAGATATTACACCGATACTTCGTAGTAGGCAACAGGGCTTTGAGAAACGTCAACTGGTGTGGAACTACCCTAATATATGGGATGGTGAAGGACTGGGCATCAGCCTCAACTGTGCTATTCGTGAGGGAAAGTGGAAACTAATCTATTCGTATCTTACAGGGAATAAAGAGCTTTATGACCTCTCAACCGACCTCTCCGAAAATCATGACCTTGCTCCCTCTCACCCCAAACTTGTGGCCCACCTTTTCCACCACCTCACCTCCCGTTTGTGTAAAATGAAGGCCCAGCAACCGATTGTGGCGCACAAAAAAGAAGCGTATCCATAATCCCCATAACTCTACTCAACAATTCCAACGTCTATTCATTAACATCGAACAAAACTTTAAGCATCCCTTATAAAATAAAAAATCCCTTGCAAATCATCGATTCACAAGGGATTTGTGGTACCCAGACCCGGGCTCGAACCGGGATGGGTTGCCCCACTGGTGTTTGAGACCAGCGCGTCTACCTATTCCGCCATCTGGGCATGGCTGTTGTCTGAACAACGAGTGCAAAGGTAGAGAGAAAATCTGAATGTGGCAAATTTTTGAGGGATTATTTAATGACAATACGGTGATTCGTTAGTATTTGCGGTATTTAACATCAAAAGATTTGGAGGTATGAGTTATATAAGGTACCTTTGAGGAAACAAATGTTGGTTAGCTTAAATAAATAATGACTACGAAACAAAACAACTATTGCGTGATTCTTGCCGGTGGCAAGGGACGAAGACTATGGCCGTGCAGTAGAGATAAACACCCAAAGCAATTTATAGATTTCTTTGGTGTGGGTCGTACTCAACTTCAACAAACCTTCGTTCGATTCGCTCAAGTTCTTCCTAAAGAGAATATTTATATCAATACAAGTTGCGATTATCTCGACTTGATTAGAGAACAATTGCCAGAGGTATCATCCGACCGTATCATGGCAGAGCCGATACACCGTAATACTGCACCAAGCGTTGCGTGGGCAGTACATCGTATCATGATGTTCGATCCCAAAGCTAACATCATTGTATCTCCCTCTGACCAGACGATTATTAACGACAATGCTTTCTTTCGTAATATTACCGATGGACTACAGTTTGTTGAGAACAACGACGCTATATTAACCATGGGCGTTAGCCCTACCCGACCAGAGCCAGGTTATGGGTATATCCAAAAGGGTGTCTACACAGGAACTGGTGACATATATAAGGTGCAGGCTTTTACAGAGAAGCCCGACCGACAATTTGCACAGATGTTCATGGATAGTAAAGAATGGTGCTGGAACACAGGTCTGTTCCTTTCTAACACCAACTACTTACGCCAGTGCCTTTATGGTTTTCTTCCATCCGTCATTCGTGATGAGGAGAGCGGAGAGAAGATTACTACAATTGAAGAAGAGGAAGCTTTCATACGTGAGAACTTCCCACGCTATCCAAACATATCTTTAGATCATGGTATTCTTGAGAAGTCTGATAATGTTTATGTTATGAAATGCGATTTCGGATGGGCAGACCTTGGTACGTGGCATGGTGTCTATGAGTCACTAAGCAAGCGAGAGGGGGATAATGTCATCATAGACTCTGATGTTATCCTTGAAGACGCTACCAATAATATCATAAAACTCTCCAAAGACAAATTAGGTGTCATCAACGGCCTTGATGGCTATATCATTGCAGAGAAAGATAACGTATTACTTATCTGCAAGAAAGAAGATTCCTCAGCATTGGTAAGGAAATATGTAAATGAAGTACAGATAAAGAAAGGGAATGAGTTTGTATAAATAAAAAACTCCCCCAACCCCTCCAAAGGAGGGGAGTAACAAATTGGGTAAAAGTGGGATTACTTTGCTAAGCGAAGCTTCCTTATATTAAGGAAAATAATAAACGGGGATATGCAATGACTGTATATCCCCATCTTGATAATATCTTATTCCAGAAAAGCCAAGTGTTATTCCAATTCCTGAAAAGCTTTGAAAATCTTTTCAGCAATCTCCTTCTGCTCCTCAGCCTCAACTTGTACGTGATGCTTAAAATCAACATCAGCCTCACTGTTCATTGGCAAGAGGTGGATATGTGCATGATTAACCTCTAATCCCAACACGACCTGTGCTACCTTCTTACATGGAAAGACTGTCTTTATAGCACGTGCCACCTTCTTTGCAAACAATTCAAAGGCAGCAAGCTCATCATCATCCATATCAAAGATATAATCAACCTCCTTACGAGGCACAACAAGTGTATGCCCCTTTGTTACTGGGTCAATATCAAGAAACGCATAAAACTGCTCATTCTCTGCACACTTATAACTGGGAATCTCCCCAGCAGCAATCTTACTAAATATTGTCATACTAACCTCCTCTTGTTTAGTTCTTAAGCATCAATTGATATCTTGTCTATGCGCAATACAATCGTACCACGAGGGATTGTGATTTCAACCTCGTCGCCCACTTTCTTATTCAACAGTCCTTGTGCAATAGGAGTCTTGATAGAAATCTTGTTCTGTTTCAGATTAGCTTCCGTCTCACTAACGATCGTGTATTTCATCTTAGCGTTTGTCTTCACGTTAGTCATCTCAACAGTAGACATAATCTGCACAGCGTCAGTACTCAAACGTGACAAATCCACAATCTTTGCTTGTGCCACGGTCATCTTCATCTCAGCAATACGTGCCTCAAGATGACGCTGCGCCTCTTTAGCAGCATCATACTCTGAATTCTCACTCAAATCGCCCTTATCGGCTGCTTCAGCAATAGCAGCTGATGCCTTGGGACGTTCAACAGATTCTAAATACTGCAACTCAGCTACGAGCTTATCGTAACCTTCCTGTGACATATAAGCCATAATATCTTGTTTTAAATAATTAATTCGTTTTTCAAAAAACATATAAAGAAACAGAATTCCAACACCAATTCAATGAATGTCGGAATTCTATAGCCTTAATGTTTAATTTACCTCAGTGCAAAGATAATGCTAAAAAATGATATATCAAAGTTTTATGGGATAAAAATCTATTAATGTTCAATAAAAACATTCTTCGCCGAATAGAATCTTGAATATTCTCATGAAAACAAGTAATACAGAAATCCTTTACGCGTTTCTGTCCTTATTTATTGACCTCTCAGATAACCATATCTAATACCAATAATTATCACTGACCTCTCCTGCTTATTCCTCTTCCTGAGAAATGGATGTTGTAATACCTACAAGACAAGTAGTAATTATTACATAGAATTACCTGAATAAGTTTAAAATCAATTTGCTGTCATTTTTAACATTTCGTCTATCTTACTATAAATTAACAAGTTAATAGCCTCTATTGCATGACAGTAATGACAGCAAATTTTATTTTTTAGAAATCGCTTTACGCCAAATACATAGCAAAAAGTCCATAGACGCTACAGACACAACAGTATCTTTTGCCCCATAAACCTAAAGAGGAAATAGTATGCAGACCTCAGATACCTTCTACTCTACCTCTTTTCCATCTAATCAAAACAATCCTGCCTCTAATTCGAGGACACGCTTAATATCAAAATAGATATCAGGCGAGGTATAGACTCCACTGGTATCACCTAAGATAAGACGGTCGGTCTTCTCTATCATCATCTGTCCATTGATTTTGAGAATACCAAGGAAGAAGTTCACAAAATTATACTCATCACCTACGGATGTGACAGAGAAAGGATGCCCTTTACTACCATCACCCGTCATGAAGATGGTATCCAAGATACGCGAAAGACGGACAGAATAGACTTTAAGACTATCGCTTGTCATCCATTCCTTGTCGGGATCAGAACCAGATAGTTTTCTGAAATAATAGATCTTAGAAATGAGTGCATTCGTATTAAGCGGATTTTTAGCAAGAACCCTGTCGGCTATCGTAGCTGCCTCTTCAAACTTTCCGTCATGTCTAACCTTCATCATGTCAATTTCAATACTCATGTCACTACCATTATTGAGGTAAGTGCGCCCGTAGACAGCTAAGATTCGATCTTTAGCAGTCATCGTTAAGTCAGAGTCTACGTTTATAAACTCATCAACCAAGTTCTGTACACGCTGTGGATTAGCTTCCACCTCAGCCTTTATACTATTCCAATCTACTGTTATCAATGAGTCACCTGTCTCAGCAGACACAGCTAAGCTCATCAACAACAACATAAACATCAATAGCTTTTTCATATCATTTAATTTTATGCTTAATACTATTTTTTCTCTTATTCCCTATCAATTCTCTTATTGGCAATAGATAAGAAACAAAAATTATCGTTCTGCCCAATCACTCCTATCTAAGTTCCTATACCCAATAGCCTCAGCTATATGCTGCACTTGCACCGTCTCCGACGCCTCCAAGTCGGCTATAGAACGAGCCACTTTCAAAATTCTATTGTAGGCACGTGCCGATAGTTTCAATCGTTCCATGGCATCACGAAGAAGTTTGATGGAGGCCTCATCAGGCTCAGCATACTCATGAATCATACGTTCATTCATCTGCGCATTACAATGAATATGACGATAACTACTGAAACGCTCAGTCTGAATAGCACGTGCACGGATAACCCGTTCACGAATAGTAGCACTTGGTTCGCCTGGTGTAGCCTGTGAGATATCCTTAAAGGGAAGAGGAGCTATCTCACACTGAATATCTATTCTGTCCATCAGCGGTCCTGATATCTTGGCCAGATACTTCTGAATCTGTCCTGGCGAACAAACACAATGATGTGTAGGGTCGGCAAAATAGCCACATGGACATGGATTCATACTTGCTACGAACATAAAACTACAAGGATAAGTAACGGTATATTTGGCACGAGAGATAGTTATCTTGCGGTCTTCTAACGGCTGTCGAAGAACCTCTAAGGTATGTTTATTAAATTCTGGTAGTTCATCACAAAAAAGCACTCCATTATGAGCAAGGGTTATCTCGCCTGGCATTGGATTAGCACCACCACCCACGAGTGCCACTTCAGAGATAGTATGGTGAGGACTACGGAAGGGGCGTTGCGTTATTAATCCGGTGTCACGACTCAGTTTTCCCGCAATAGAGTGAATCTGTGTTGTCTCTAAACTCTCCGATAAAGACAGAGGGGGAAGAATCGAAGGAAGACGCTTTGCCATCATACTCTTTCCACTTCCTGGCGGTCCTACCATAATAAGATTATGTCCGCCAGCGGCTGCCACTTCTAAAGCTCGCTTTACATTCTCCTGTCCACGAACATCTGCAAAATCGAGATCAAAAGCATATTGATGTTCATAGAATTCTTTTCGCGTATCAACGAAACAGGGTTCTGGATTGGAGCTACCATTAAGAAAATCAATAACTTGTAATATATTCTCCATTCCGTAGACCTCTAACGTATCTACCACAGCGGCTTCGTGCTCATTCGCTTTGGGTACGATAATACCCTTAAATTTCTCTGCACGTGCCTTGATAGCGATAGGAAGCACACCTTTTACTGGTTGCAAGGTTCCATCGAGACTCAACTCTCCCACAAGCATGAACTCTCGCAAACGGTCATAACTCATCTTCTCATTAGCTGCAAGAATAGCGATTGCTAATGGGAGGTCAAAGCTGGAACCCTCTTTTTTGAGGTCGGCAGGGGCGAGATTAGCGGTGATATCGGCTACAGGGAACTTATACCCATTATTGAGAAGTGCTGCTGCAATACGGTCATGACTTTCCTTTACCGCGCCATCTGCCAGCCCGGTAAGGTGGAACAATACGCCACGCGTAATACTAACTTCGACTGTCACGGTGGTGACTTCCATTCCGTTGACAGCTGCACAGAATGTTTTTACAAGCACACTATTGGTTTTTAGTCAGTGCCATAACGCTGACGGATAGCATTAGCGGTGATATTCCTTTCTGTTACTTTCCCGTTGCGAATGACAATATTATCTGGTACTGTATTAAGTCCAAAGGTTTTGAGCAATGGAGTATTAAGCAGCTTCCCATCACAGACATTAGGAAATTCTATGCCGTCACGCTCTAATGACTGCCTTACCTCCTTGGGATTGGCATCAATACAGATACCCATAGCAGCAATCTTCCCTGCCTTCACAGCATCACTCAACGCACGCTGAATGTCAAGACTCTCATAACTCCATGCGGCCCAAGTATTGATAATAACAATATTCTTCCCTTGGAATGTCGAATTTTTCACGACTTTTCCATTTATATCCTTGGCTATAAACTTAGGCATCTTACTACCGACTGGCAACGAGCCTAATTCGGTTAATTGCCGTTGAAGACGACCCAAATCGGTATTTTCAGGCTGTTCCTTCATCAATACCCGCAATAGTTTCGCCGCCTGACTGTAGTCAGGAGATTCCGTTTGAATAAAGTAACGATTGAGCAGATATACACTCACAGGCGACTCTGGATGGTCGTTGATAAACGTTATCGCATATTTCATCTCCTCAGGAGGGGATACACTTGCTATCTGCTTACGGAACTTAGTCATCAATTCATTATTCTTCGTTCCCTCAACCTCCATCTCTTTTAGGTGGGAAGCATCAGCTTTTACGTCTACTGCCTCACCCGATTCGGCAAAGATAGGCTGCGAAGAATAATTAGGGAAGATTATAATTAGTGTAGAAGGTTTACTACAAGGTTTCTCATAAGAGAAACGTCCAGCCTCAATCTTGATAGTATCTAAACCATTGATACCCCCATCTGGGCTATAAACATAAAGTTCACCTTGATTCATGTGCAAGAAACGCCCCTCCATCTTGAAGTAACCGCTACGAGTACCACAAGAAACTAACAGCAGGGAGAACAAGAGTATATATGCTATTCGCCTCATGCGCATTGAGATTTAAGAAGAAAGTGCCGCGAGCGGGACTCGAACCCGCACAGCCATTACTGGCCAAGGGATTTTAAGTCCCTCGTGTCTACCAATTCCACCATTGCGGCAAACCGTTTGCAAAGATAAGGCTAAATCTTCGAACTAACAAAATTTTTCATGCTTTTTTGATATTATTAGGTTGATTGGTATCGCTATTTATGATTTTCCTCTACTTGACTCTATCAAAATACACCTATATAATATAGTACTAAACTTCCTACATATTCTGTGTCTCAACAAATCGTTTAAGGTTGAAAAGGCGCTTGTTCTTTGTTAGTCAACATCGATGCACGCTACGAGTAAAAGGGGTAATTGCGATGAAAGACGAACGTATCACACATATATAAAACATGTGTGCTACCATGAAAGTGACAATAAAAGTCACAGTACTAATTAATGCCTAAAACGCCAGTTGGTCCCGTACAATTAGCACGATAACGGATAAGTTTCTTCCCCCCCTCGCCACTCACGATGTTACCCCCAGTATTAAGGTTATACTTTCGATGGCAGTTAGTACAAAAGGCAAAGCCATCACTACTCATTTTCAACTCATAAGAGCGCAAAGGAAGTACATTCGGCTGAAAGCAATTAGGACATTGTAGGTCGTATGCATACAATGGAGCAGGAACGTCAAGATTACCATACCCCACTATAAGTCCGTTGTTCTGTCCCACATACTTCCAACTCTCCAGTCTAAGATCAATACCATCAAACCACACAGGCGAGCTCGAACGCAGTCCTTGATTATTCTCAAAAGAGAAGCTATGCCGCCCACTAACGTATGAATATCGTATGATACAATATACTCCTGGCGACATTGAGTTGAGCGCAGAGGCAAGGATAGGGTCTTGATGCGTATCGTTATGGAAAGTAAAAAAGATACGACGGCTACTGTATTCATAGTCCACCCTATCACCACATGATGATAATAGGATAAGAAACAGTAAGATAACAGATTGAACACTACGTCTCATCATAATTTTACTCTCCACATATAATGATATTATTCGAACGGAATCATTGCCAAGGCATCGGCAATCTTCTCAATACCCTCTTGTAGTGGCTTTGACACCATACCCTTTGCAAAGAAAGGAATATCGGCATCTATCGTGAGTTTCATCTTTGAGGAAGACTCTGAAACAGGGAGTATCTGAATCCAGAAATTAAAGGATAATGGCGAATTATCACTTTCAAACTTAATCGTCTTAGGCTCCTCACGCTCGATAATACGCATAGAAATCTGACCAACAGGGTCTACATTGACAGACAAGGAGTCCTGGTCAAAGGTGATATTCTGTAATCTTTCTTTCACCTTATCCATATCAGCATCGCCTGTTGAACCTTCTGGAAGACGCTCTTTCAGACGCTGTACATTATTCAAGTCACTCAACGTTTTATATACACTCTCTTGAGAGTGAGGAATCTGCTTTACACTACTTTCAAACTTTGTCATTACTTATCTTTATTAGAGGAGTTATAGAGTGGAGGGCTATAAGATAGCAAGACTGATTGTAAGAGAAGATGACAAATAAAGGTAGGGACGCACTAACAAGGCGCCCACTACTATCACTCATTTACAAACAGTCCGCAAGAAATAAATTATGTTACTCCATACGGAATGTTAAAAGACTACTTTTTCCAATTTGCTGGGTCCTTACGCCAATCATGCAACATGGCGACTTCGTCTTCTTTAATATATCCTGTCTCAAGTGCCTTCTCAACAACATGCTCGTAATCGGTGAGGGTCACCAACTTTACATGAGCCTCTCGGAAGGCTTCCTCGGCTACTGGAAAACCGTAAGTATAAGAGGCTACCATACCCACAACCTCAAATCCTGCCTCACGCAGAGCTGCTACAGCCTTCAGAGAAGAGCCACCTGTAGAGATAAGGTCTTCTACAACAACCACCTTTGAGCCTGTTGGCAATTCACCTTCAATCTGGTTTTTCATGCCATGGTCCTTTGGCTTCGGACGAACGTATGCGTAGGGCAAGGCCAACTCATCGGCAACAAGCATACCCTGAGCGATAGCTCCCGTTGCAACACCAGCCACAGCCGTAGCCTCTGGGAAGTTTTCAAGGATGGCATGTACCAACTCGAGCTTCACAAACGAACGTACATCGTGGAACGACAACGTCTTGCGATTATCACAGTAGAAGGGTGATTTCCAACCACTTGCCCACGTAAAAGGGTCATTAGGTTGCAACTTAATGGCTTTAATTCCGAGCAGTTTGCCTGCAAAGACTTTCTTTAAATCTTCCATCTCGATAGTTTATAGTTATAATACTAAGTGCAAACTTACACAATTTTTCTGATATCTAAGGATAAAAAGACTATAAAAGAAGATAATGATAACAGATACGCCTCGTATCTACTACAAACTGTCTTTCATTCGCTTTTATCTCTGCCTCGCTTTCTTACAACGCTACGCATCAACTTACTTGACAATATTCTACACTCGTACTACTCCTCTACACAATTGTTATCACGCAAAAACACAACAAAAGAAGAAGAAGAAAAGAAGACAAAATAAGAATACGTAAACACGCAAACAACGCTTCTCCTCTATCTTATATCTTATATGTAAACAAACAACCCCTACTTATAAATAGCATTCACCCGACGCTTCAAGTGATGTTTCAACCATCCCTTATCACCTTCAGTTCTGTCTCTCCATGCGGGATAAACCTACTCTACTCCATTTACCAACCTTTCCACTTGTTATATAGCGGCAACTACCTCACATTTCGGAAGTATCAACGAGCTTACGAAAAATCATTACATAACATCAAAGTAATCATCTCCAAGACAGGAGTATAACATCTCCAACAGCCAACTTTATAACCCACTACAAATCAACCCATTACACATAGCATTAAAGAAGACGCCCTTCTTGCATCAAGAAGGGCGTCTTTAACACGCAAGAAGGGCACCTTCTTGAGCGCAGAAGAGCATCTTCTCACACCCAACTTGGCCTTTCCTCGAACGAAGAAGGGCGTGATAACTGAAATATCTTGACTATTTCAGTCTGCATGTTTAGCGTCCCTTTACAAAGAAGGGGACGATAAATTAATCATTATCAATTGGTAGGATGAAGTAACCATAGTGGAGGTAATTATCCTTCAAGAGCCACATAAGTCCCCATACCTGCGTATCGGACACTTTGATAATCTCGACATTTACCCCCTCATACGTAGTTGATTCGCCCCAATAATCAGTCTTGACACCAACCTTACCTTCTGCCTTCATACCAACAGTAAGGTCGCCAGTGAACCAGCATTTAAGGTAAAGATAATCACTATAGTTCCACTCAGCAATCCTTTTACCATCTTCTTGGCCAATTCTCATACTACCATACTGACGTGATCTACCGTCGTCAAAGACCATGATAGGCTCAGTAGAAGCCATGATTGAAGCCTTCTCCTCCTCAGTGAAAGGAATATCAGTTGTAGTAACCGTCACCTTCACCGTCTTGGTAAGCCCCATCTTGTCCTTGATAGTAACCATTGCCGTACCATTGCCAACACCTCTGATAGTTATTACACTATCAACAATAGAGTGCACTTCAGCAATGTCTCCATGATCACTGACAGCCTCATAGCCACCATTACCACCCGTAACAGTAACCACAGCAGTGCCATCGGTGTGTCCAACCTTCATGCTTACATTAACTTCCTCCTTATCAAGAAGAATCTTCTTGTACATTGCCTTCACGATTAAACGCTTATAGTTGCCCGCTGCATCAGAGACAACAACACCCGTATAACCATTTTTAACAGCAGAGACAGTAATCGCATTGCCTTGAATAGACAGTGTTGCAATATCTGGGTTCTCACAGAAAGCTTTGTAATCACCACCTCCTGCCGTCACATTAAACGTAGTTGTCTCACCTACTCCCACACTCACAGTATCGGTATCAAACGTAAGTGCCGTCTCAACCTTTGGTTCCGGCTTTGTCGTCGGAGTATCTTCATCGCTGCTACATGCCGTGAAGCCAAGCATAAGAACAGCCGCCATTAGGGCTGAATAGATATATTTCAGTTTCATTGTATCGTTGTTTAAGTATGTTACCAATCTTTTGCATAACTACCCGTCAGTACGGTTTCCTCTCCATAGAAGGCACGTGTGATATTGTTCAGACGTGTCACATAGCCATTCCGTGGGGTCAAACCGAATACCATAGTCCCTCCGTAACCATCTGTCTTGATAGAGCGTGCAGTATTAAGAGAGATGATACGGCCTTGTCCAAACTCTGACGAACCTTGTATCATACCCTTAGGTGATAAGTCTTCATAATAAGGAGAAAGGTCACCATAGCGTCCGTAATCCTGTAGAGCATAGTCGATATACTCGCCTGGCTTATGCCCATCAATGGTTGTCAAGCTACTTGTGCGCCCATAGACATAAACCTCAATGAGTTTGTCAGGCATGATGCGCTTACATTCATAGCATAAACGAGACGCAGCTTCAACAGATGGTGTGACAAAGCCAGGGTAACTTCCGTAGCTTGAATACTCGTCATCAAAGAAGACACCATCGAGGTCGTAAGCCTCAACAACAGCTTTCAACTCCTGTGCAAACTTAATAGCACCCTCCTTAGAGAGGTTGGCAACGCCAGAGCGATCGTGGTTTCCAAGAATACCAAGGATAACTTTCATCCCTTTCTCCTGCAAAGGTTTCAAGTACTTCTCCTTGTAGTCGAGCAGATGTTGTACGTTCTCATTATTATAGTTATACACTTCTCCTATCTCAGCATTGTAGTTAATGTTACCAGAGAAGAGGATAACCTGATCGAAAACATACTTCTTTGATTCCTTTAATGTGTAACACAGGTTGTGAAGTGGGTTCGCATCATTCACCTCCATACAGCTGATTACCTGCAAGCCATTGTCTTTATGGCAATTAGGCATCTTACTGATATCACGCACGAAGAGTATGAACTCGCCCTTTTCCTTTGAGGTTTGACTTGCACCCTTCACCTTCAAAGGAATTGCATATACGCCATTCTCCTTCAACTCTGAGGCCGTAGTGTACTTAACAGCCACCTTAGAAGACTTTGTTACACCGGCTGCTACGGTAGCTGTACCACCGATAGTAACGAGTGCTTCAGGCATAGCTTCGATAGCTGTACCCTTCGTTTTATTATAGTCTTCAAGTACTTTGGCATCATAGACCAATGTGTAATCTTCATTCGCCTTAGGTGCTTGTGTAAGGTTGACATAGAAGTCTATTGTCCCATTCTCATTGAAAACGAGAGAGTCAACATTGCTACATCCATACTTATCGGTGATGAAAGCAAGGTTATTCTCCAATGTTTTATAACCGCCTTCATCAACAAGAGGCACGTCAATACTCTCTG
This sequence comes from Prevotella sp. C561, assembly GCF_000224595.1. Lineage (NCBI taxonomy): Bacteria > Pseudomonadati > Bacteroidota > Bacteroidia > Bacteroidales > Prevotellaceae > Prevotella > Prevotella sp. C561. The sequence continues at coordinate 96,216 of NZ_JH114150.1, forward strand.
AACAGGATAGAGCTAAAGCCATACCAGCTATCGAAAGAGCGATGGTTTTTATTTTATTCATATTCATAAATGTCATTTGATTAAGCGTTTAACAGATTATTTCTCTGGTAATGAAACATTATGCCATGATAATGGTTTGTTTGCTTTAGCGTCATTACCATTGCCCGTAGCATCTTTCACAATGTTAGGACTCGTATTATCATCCATCTTCCAATAGCCCACAAGGCCTGGTGTCTTAGGGTCGACACTATAGAAGTGAGTGGCTATCTCCTCCTGTGTACGAACCACATTCCACACACGAACTTCGGCCATATCGCCTTCAAACCAGCGTGCGTCATCATAAGACTTACCGATGAGGAACATGCGATCAGCCGAGTTACCCTTAATGGTTACAGACCTAAGACGAAGCGTACCCTGCGACTGTAAGATGCCATTTACATACACCTTTACCTCACGTGTATCAGCATTATAGGTCATGGCCACATGCTGCCAGCGCTTTGTCTGCAGTCCCTTATTAGAGTCATAGTCAGGGAAATTACCCGCACCAGTGGCTATCTGTATCTGATTGTCAGGGAAGCCCGCATCGCCAATACGCATAAGGAAATTGCCCTCAATGCCCATTATGGTAGAAATAAGCTTACCGAACTCACGTGGATAGATAAGTGCTTCCATCGTTATCTGCTTCATATCGGTGACAAGCTCTGGTGTCTTCCAGTCTACTTGAAGATAATTCCTACTCATATCAGCTACAACGTTGATGAGTGCACCAGCACGGAATACGAAGTAATAATTCTTAGCAGACTGCAACAACTCTATATCATTGCACTCAACTGTCACTGGAAGGACATAGGTAGTAGAGCGGTCAAGACCGCCGAGCTTAGAGAACTCAAACTGAGCAGCGTTGCTCTTCACACTTCCCTGATTGATTTTTACATCACCCACAAGGATACTGTAGCAGCTATCTGGCAGTAGAACAGCCTTGTTATAGTAAGCTTTATTATAAGTATCGACCATCTGAGGGGCTGTCTTGAAAGTCGCATTCAAGTCCTTTTCAGCAGGACGAGAGGTGGAGAGTGTCAACGACTTCACCATACTACCAGCACCTTTTATGATAGTCTCTGTCGTAAAAGTCTTACCATCAATGAATGCCTTATTCTTAAAGTCGGCCTCATCATTGTTCTGACAAGCTACTATCAACCAAGTAGCCAACAGGATAGGAATATATTTAAATAGCTTCTTCATTTCCTTTACTCTTTAACGGTTGGATTAATAGTTGAGATTACTTTGCGCAAATTCGGATAGGTGAATGAGGCGTTATAATAATCAACATTCGCATTCAATAAGCCCATTCCAGCACATGTATAGCCTGTGTGGTCTGCAGCAACAAACTTAGCAATACCGTACATAGCCAATGTCTTACCCCAATAACCCGTCTTCGTGTCGGTCTCATCAATAGACTTATTATTGGCCATTATGATGAACTTGTCGGTTGGAACACCCTCTACAGCAGCCTTCCGAATCAAATAGTCAACACCAGAGACAGACTTCTCATCCTGTGAAGGGATGATGAGGTAGCGTGCTTGTTCAAGTAAGCTCTTGTCTGTGATATGCTGTGGACGACCCATCATAATCAGCTCTTTTTTCGGATGACGTGCCTTCCAGTCTTTTGAAATACCCAAGAAGACATTTTCTAAAGCGATAGCTTCAGCCTTCTCTTGGTCGTTCAGATAGTGTGTAAGCTTCGCATTAAATCCCATGATGACACCATCATAGTTATACTTGTCCACAAGATGGAGCTGTGTATTCACTGAATCAACGAGGAAACCATTGAAATCACGGAATTTCTTACCCGTATTTTCACTCTTTGCCATGAACGCTTTCTTCTGTGCTTCGTAGGCTGCTTTGATGTCATCGCAGCTTATTTGGAACACAACCTTCATGCCCTTTTGATTTCTTACTTCGTCTGTCTCTTGCAACAACTGCCCAGTCATCATGCTTGGCTGTGTCAGTACGACATAGTCTACACTGTCAGGGATAGCGTTGATGTGCTGTGCCTGCGTAAATGGGACAGCCTGACTATTATCAAACCATACCATCATAATCTTATGATTACTTGCCTTGTAAGCTCGAATACTTGCAAGATAGCGCTGATAGAGTTCAGGGTTCTGACGCTCAATACCAGGCTGATTGATATCAACAGATTCAACGTCTGTATCGCAGCTTGACATAAGCAACGCTACTGCACAGACTGTTGAATATGCTATATACTTAATGATATTTTTCATCTTTATACTTTATTATTAAACAGTTGAATAGGTAACATATCTATGACATGCCCCATCTTCATCCTTGTTAATTAGCCATTCATTACTTTGCCCACCACACATCTGTAGCCATGTTATCAGCTCCACCAAGCATACCAACAGCTGCGTTGTAGTTTTCGAGGTTGTTACGACGCTCTTCCTGTGGGTAAGATAGTCGACGAGCACCACGCTCACTACTTACGACACCGCCGCTATTGTTCACCTTCACTGGCATCAGCATTGGGTAACCTGTGCGTCGATAGTCTGCCCAAGCCTCCAAACCAAGTGGGAACATAGCCATCCACTTCTGGGTAATAATACGTTCTAACTTGTGGTCGGGTGTGTCATTATCATCCCAAGCAACAGTGATTGTCGATACAGGACCAGTATATGTATTGAGGCCTGCAGGGTCCGTGTAGACTGCAGGGGTACGGGTATTGTCAGCCAGATAAGCCGCTGCTCCCTTCACACCCCACTGCTCGAAGGACAGTTCAACACCTTTCTTATAGAAATCACTGGCCGTACCTCCCATGTTCCAGTTCCTCAATGCGCCCTCAGCACGTAGGAAAGCAACCTCCGCAGCATTCATCCACATGAGCTTTGAATCGGTCTTTACCTTATAGTTACTGTACGCATGAGCTATCTCAGCACCAGGGATCTGAATACCTGAACGCAATCCATAATAACCATTAGTAGCGTTTTCTAAAGTCGACTGGGTGAACATGGCTTCTCTACGAGGGTCGTTATAACCATTCATATAAGTGGTTATATCCGCTCCTACACGTGAGTCACCACCATTATACTCATACATCACCACCTCGAAAGGATTAGTGTTCGACAAAGTCATAAAGGCATTGTCATCATTGGAGGTCATCACACCTACCGCATTATTTATTGATGCTTCAGCCTCTTGCTTAGCTAATGCTGGGTCGGCCTTCGATATACGAACCGCTAAACGAAGACGCAGAGAATTACCAAACTTAATCCACTTTTCTACATTACCAGCATAGACCTTATCTGCCTTTGGTGAGAAGTTAAATGTCCGATTGGCTGTAAGTGTAGCAATGGCTTCGTCCAACTGCTTGAACATTAACTTGTAGACATCCTCTTGAGAGTCGTATGGAGCGGTAATCTCACCGTTCTGTCCCACCTTAGAATAAGGTATCGGACCATACGCATCAGTAACACGATGGATACCGGCTACCTTTACTATCTGTGCTACTGCTAATGGAACAGGCTCGTCTGTAGCACTCTTCACCTCATTGAAATAGATAGAAAGCTTTGGTAGGAAGTCTCTGAAAAGAACACGACTCCAGCCGTTCTCAGGACTATACTGTGCAAAGTTCTTACCTGCAAAACCCGCATTTGAATCAGAAAGATAGCCGCCATACGAACCACCACACAGACACTCTGTGAACTGATTAGTATTGACATCCGTTGGAACAACCCAACTCTGCAAGTTTATCATAGCTGCACCCAAAGAATAGGCATCACGTTCTGTCTCCTTCTTCGATACACCATAAGGGTCTTGATTATAGTCCTCATAGCTATTGGTACAGCCAGCCAAGCTCATCGCCAAGCCTACCGATACCGTTGACAATATGATATTTCTTATTTGTTTCATAACTTTTAATTAGAATTTAAGTTTGATATTGAAACCAATAGTTCTCGTACTTGGTGTCATGAACTTATCTATACCCTGATAATAGTTGCTTGTTGTTGCTGTTGTCTCAGGGTCAAAAGGAGCCTTACAATAGAACATCAATAGATTACGACCTGTCACTGAAAGTGTCAAATCACCCAATCCAAAGAAATGGTTCTTCTTGAAGGTGTAGCTAAGACTTGCCTCTTGCAAGCGTACATTGGTTGCACTATAAGTATAGTACTGTGGGATTCCATCGCTACCTCCTACTGTTGAGTACCATGATTCAGGTGTGAGATAATCATTACCATTCACTTCAACATATCCCTTATCACGTGCCTTTGCACTTGACTCAGACACACCATAAAGGTCGAGCGCTGCTTGGGTCGCTGAATAAACAATACCACCAAAACGTGCACTGACCATTACGCTAAGATTAAAACCCTTGTAAGAGAAATCGTTGCGCCATGCCATATTCGCCTTAGGGAAGACTGAACCCAACTTCACGTCACCAACATTATTGTTGCGATAAACCTTTCCGTCCTTGTCTACATAGATATATCCTTTATCATCACGCTTAACATCTGTCAATGAATAAAGGTCACCTAAGGTACCACCCTCCTTGAGAATGAAGTGTGCATTACCTAATCCTCCAACGTCGAGGCGGTCTTTATTGATAACAGCCCCAGTCTCTGGATGTACGTAATTACGAACTAACTCATTAATACGGTTACGGTTAGAGCTTAAAGTATAATTGCTTGACCATCCGAAGCCACCCCAATTATTGCTGTAACCTAAGGCCAACTCAAGTCCATTGTTTGACACATTACCAGTCTGGATATAAAGGGCTGAGTAACCAGATGACACAGAGATGTCTGGATTAAACGTCTGATTGAATGTCTTTGTCCAATAGAGTGTAGCATCCAAGTTGAAGTGTTTGAAGAAACGAGCTTGTAAACCAACCTCCCAAGAGTTAGTTGTTTCAGGCTTCAAGTCATAGATTGGATAGATTGTCTGGCTCTTCCACTGCTTTGTTGTATTGTCCCATTCATACTTAGGGTTCGCTATGTTGCGAAGGAATGGAATACCTACAGATGCAAAAGAACCACGAACTTTCAGATAGTTAATAGCCTTTGGCATCTTAACAGACTCTGAGATAATCCATGACCCACCCACTGAAGGATAGAAGAAAGAACTCTTATTGGAATGAGGACCTGCCAACATAGATGGCCAGTCATTACGTCCTGTAACTGTAAGATACAGTTGACTCTTCCATCCAAGCTCCAAACTACCAAGAAGAGACTTTGTCTGTTCATGATAACCATAAGGGAGACGCTTCTCACGGGCCGCATCTACCTGGTATTCATTGAATACATTAGGAATAAGATTATCTGCTATAGGACCATCAAGACCGGTCTGGTCCTGCTTAATATCAGAGATTGACGCACCGACGTTAGCCACCAATGACAACTTGTTCTGCATGAGATGCTTGTTAACATTAAGCATTATATCACCATACACCTGCTTATCATCAGTCTTCATCTTGGCATACTGACCATTAGCACCAGCTATTGTCGTGTTCGTACTGGCAAAGTATTTCTTCTCAAAAGTATTCGTTGCATTATCGATACGGATACGCCCTACGACATTCAACCAGTCTGTCACCTTATAAGTAAGTCCCGCATTCATCATATAGCGATACTTCTTATTAACACGCAGGTTACGATAGTTGATCCAATAAGGGTTCTGACCAACAAACTCACTAAGCAAGTTATTCCAATTCTGAGTGTATATACCACGTGTTGTATCGTAGTATTCAAACATCGCCATATCGTTGTAGTCATTGCCACGTGGATAGAGATAAGCTGATACTAATGGGTTTGCATACACACCTTGGTTGGTCATGTTGCGGTCATTCTGTATGATATAACTTGCGCCAACATCCAAAAGTAGCTTGTCTCCCAGCATACTGGAAGTGTTACGGAAGGTGAAATTATAACGATTGTAACGGTTATTAGGAATAATACCACCCGAGTTCAGTGCACTGGCAGAGAAATAACTCTGATTCTTTTCAGAACCTGTTGAGATGGTGAAAGCCTCCGTCGTCATAACACCTGTCTTGAGATAGTCCTTTGCTGGGTCATATCCCATATAGTTAACATCATTCAAGAGACGTCCCCAACTATAACTATCGCCACCAGCATCACGCATACTACTACCCGTGCCATAACGGTTCTGGAACTCAGGAAGACGGAAAGCTGAAGAGAACTCAGTACTCTGACTGACGGTAAACTCCGTATGTCCCTTCTTTCCCTTCTTCGTTGTGATAACGATAGCACCATTAGAAGCACGGTTACCATATAACGCTGCGGCTGCTGCACCCGTCAAGACAGACATGCTCTCGATGTCTTCTGGGTTGATATCGGCAATTGCCTCCGTCGTACCATTAGAGCCGAAGATAGCATCACCGGTCCCACCAAGGTTGAACATTGGTACTCCGTCAATAACATACAAGACATTACTTGACTGCTCGATACTACGTGTTCCACGCATCACAACCTTCGATGCGCCACCAGCACCAGACGAACTGGCATTGATATTCACACCGGCTACCTTACCACTGAGCGAATTGATAAAGTTAGCATCTTTGTTGGTTCCCAACGCATCACTGCTCACCTGCTGTACATTATAGCTCAAAGCCTTTTGTTCGCGTTTAATACCAAGAGCCGTGACAACGACTTCGTTCAACTCTTTTGCATTTGCCATAGACAGACTGATGTCGTAGTTATCAGCCTTACCGATACGTACCGACTTGGTAGTATAGCCTATGTAGGAGATTTCAAGTTCATCACCTTCTACAGCCATCAGCGTAAACCGACCATCAATATCAGTCACTGCACCTCCTTGGGTACCCTTCAGACGGATGGTTGCACCGATTACTGGCTCTCCATTCTCATCCTTTACGATTCCGACAACTTTCTTCTTCTCGCCCTCATTCACCGCCTTTTGAGCAGCTTTTGTTGACGAGACAGAAACAACATCTCCATTCCTTTGTCTCAATGTAGCCATGACATCATCTAATGTTACGCCTTTCTTATTCGCCGCAACATCATGAGCTTGCATGTTTAGATTCAGACATAACAGGAATGCGGCCAGGTAAAGACCATTACTCTTGTTACTCATTTCTGATTTAGTGTTTAAAGGTTAATATTTCTATTATCAATATCCTTCTGCCCCACAAGTACTTTTCTACTTAGGAGCAGTTTCTTGTTTAGATTTTTATTTATATACGAATGTACTGCAGAAGCATCCTTTTTGTGTATGTTTCCAAGTCACCTTTAGTTCTTAAACATCGGTTGGATTAAAGTAAATTGCGACTTATCAGACTGATAGAGACCATCTTATTAGATTTTAATTAGACATCAAAGTCTCTCTTTCTATTACCCAACAAAGGTTCCATCTGATAACTTTTTCATAACATTAAGGTTCTTGCTTCGCATTGGTTAAGGCTTTTGTTTAGGTTATACTCTTATGTATTTGTCCGTAGACAATCATAAAGTAAATTGTTTTTAGTTATTTTTTGCTATTTGGTATGCACCTACAAAAGTAAGAAAAAAAACAAACTACAAAAAAATTAAGGCATTTATTCATTATTAGCAAAGCCAAGTGAGAGTACACTAATCTTGACATTCGTTGCTTTAAGGAGCTCTTTGGCTGCAGCAACAAGGGTGGCACCCGACGTAATCACGTCATCAACTAACAGGAGGTGTTGGTTGTTGAGAGCGGAGGAGTCAATGAGTCGGAAGGCTTTCTCTACGTTTTCATTACGTTCCCAACGCCCTTTCTGCGTCTGACTACCATGGAAACTGATACGTTCTAACACTTTCTCTAAGACGGGTAGACCAGTTTCTGAACTGATGCCACGTGCTAACTCTTCACTCTGATTATACCCTCTTTCACGCTCACGCTGCCGAGCAAGGGGCACAGGGACCACTGCGGTGATTCCATCAAAGAAACTATCTTGGCCAAACTCGGCTGCGACAATACGTCCAAGAGTCTCCCCTACTTCGGGATGCTTATCGTATTTGAGGCTATAAATCAGTCGACTGGTATCTGAATGGGCTTTATAGAAAAAGAATGCAGCACCTTTCTCTATCGGTATCCTACCCCAAAAGAGGCGCACAAGCTTATTGTCATAAGCCGATTTAGAATAATAGGTACGTGGGAGACGATGGTTACAACAAGCACACATCACCTCCTCTGTAACTGTAAGACGCCCACCACACATCGTACACGAACGAGGAGCAAGGGTGTCTATCAGGCGAGCCAATAAACTAATCGTCTGTGTCATCGTCTACAAAGTCTACATCACCATCCGCATCAACGACTCCTTCATCTATACACCTACGGATTAGTTCCATCGTAAATCCACGTCCCATCGCAAACTTTATCAGCTTCATTGAACGCTCGTAATCGCTCTCTGCCTTAATAGTGCGATACTTACTTGCTAACAGCGGACGTAAGACTGCGAGGTACTCCTCGTCTTCCACGGTATCGAGGATAGGCGAAGAGATAGCACTATCTACCTTTTTCATCCACAAGGCCTGCTCAATCTTCCTCCTACCCCACTTGTTATAGCGGATTTTATCATGTACGAAAGACTCCGTGTAACGGCTATCGTCAACGTAATGCAGCGTTATCAACTTTTCCATAATACGTGCTTGCGCATCTTCTGACAGTCCCCATTTACGCATCTTCTCTAACATCTCGCCAGAGCAATGTTCGCCTTTCGCACATAAATCGGCAAGTTTCTTTAGGGCCTGTGGTTCCATCATGGGTCGTTTCTGTATCATGGTCGGATGGCTTTAATGAAACGGAGTTTACCAAACTGGTCTTCTCTCTGTTCTATCTGCTTGTAACCTAAGCAGCTTAACATTTCCTTCACCTTATTTATATATATAGGATTGGTTTCAAAATAAAGTGTACCTTCCTCCGAGAAAACCTGCAGACCGTATTCGGCTATTGCACGATAGAAGCGCAGTGGGTCATCATCTGGCACAAAGAGCGCCGTTTCTGGCTCATACGCAAGTACATTCTTCGCCATCGCTGTTCGTTCTTTTTCGCAGATATAAGGTGGGTTACTGACGATAACGTCAAACTGCTGTTGCATAGCCGATGCTGAAGGATGAAGTACATCCTCCATCTTTAGTTCAACACGAACCTGCCACTGATGTACATTCTCACGTGCTATGAGTAGTGCATCACCCGATATATCCCACGCCGTAACAGCCGAATTGTATAAATCGGAAGCCAAGGTAACAGCAATACAACCGCTACCAGTACCCACATCCAGCACCTGTAGGGGCACAGGAGGCTGTAAGGCACAATAAGGACGGTTGTAATCTTCTTCTATCCAACGGCAAAGTACCTCTGTTTCTGGGCGCGGTATCAGTACTCCTGGTGCCACATGGAATGCACGTCCACAAAAGGCTTCACGTCCGAGAACATACTGTACGGGTTCAGAATGCTCCAAACGAGAGATGATTTTATCTAATTCCTCCACCTCATTTCGTGATAATTCATTAACTTTGCCAGTATATATATCGGTCAGCGTAATGCCAAACTGCACCTCTAACACAAGCCGAACGATAGCTTGTGCCTCACCTTCATCATATAAAGGAGTGAGTCTCTGCCATAAATCTTGGTATGTCATAGCTGCAAAGATAAGAATTTTAATGAAATGAAACAAGAAGATATTGACGAAAAATACATGCGTCGTTGCTTGCAATTAGCACGCAATGGCCAGCTATTGGCTAAACCTAACCCTATGGTTGGGGCTGTCATTGTGAGCAAGGAAGGTAGGATTATCGGTGAAGGCTACCATGTTCGTTGTGGCGAGGGACACGCTGAAGTGAATGCCTTTGCGTCAGTAAAGAGTGAAGACGAGGCTTTGCTCCATGAAGCAACAGTCTACGTCAGTCTTGAACCTTGCTCTCATTATGGCAAGACTCCTCCTTGTGCCGACCTTATCATCAGTAAGGGTGTGCGCCGTGTTGTATGTGGTTGCATCGACCCCTTTGCCGAAGTGCATGGAAGAGGGGTTGAGAAACTGCGCAAAGCAGGGATAGAAGTGACGGTGGGTGTCTTAGAGAAGGAGTGTTTAGAGCTGAACAAACGATTTATAACATACAATACTCACCACCGACCATACGTGATTTTGAAATGGGCTGAGGCTAAATGCAGAGAGGAGAACGCACAAAGCTGTACACCGACTGACACACCACTCAACACAACAACTATCCCCTCCTCCTCACCGAACACCCACGGAGAGGGTAATAATCACCAATATTCTGCTAATAATGCGAGTGTTATAAATGGTAGTAGAGAGGGGGTAAATGCTTGTAAGGAAAAATCTCCTGTGGCTTGTATTGGCAACTTGCCGGGTAAAGACTATCAACCACTGATTATCTCTACCCCCTTCACAAAGATGTTAGTACACAAGATGAGGGCTGAGAATGATGCTATTCTCGTTGGTAAGACAACGGAAGAACTGGAGCATCCACAGCTGACAGTGAGGGAATGGAGCGGTCCTAATCCTGAGAAAATAGTACTAACAAGTAAACCAATAAGGGCTAATGAATTTGCAACCCCAGCCGATGTGCTGTCGCATCTCTATGCTGAAAAGAAGCAAAGCCTCATCGTGGAGGGCGGTGCAAAGACTTTACAGAGTTTTCTTGACGCTGGGCTATGGGACGAGATACGAATAGAAGAAGCGACCTTCACGGTCGGCAAGGGTGTAGAAGCACCTAAACTGCCTAAAAACCTACGTGTTGCGAAGATAGAGAAGTATGTTAACACGATTATTACTTACGAACGAGAATAGGCTAAAATAATCTCCCTTCGATACAAGAAAACATCTACAAACAATTTATCTTCATGAAGAAAAGAATTTTCTTTCATGAAGATAAATATTTCTTTTCATGAAAATAATTCGAAAAAAAAGCTGAGTTAGGGTATAACAGCCTTTTAATTACACTTATGAGTCATGATGTTAAGCACCATATCGTCGGTGTTACACATCGCTTCCTTCCCTATGCTTGTTAGGTTACGGATAGACTTATCAACGTCTTCATCGATGATTCCCTCTGCAGCCGTCACATGTTTGCCCTCCATAGAGAGCGTGGCAGAGAGGATGGCAGTCGATACGCCCGATGATATCTTTAGTGAACAACTTGGTTTAGCACCGTCACAAATCATGCCTGTAAGGTTGGCTATCATGTTCTTCACCGAATGACAGACATTAACATAATCGCCTCCCATCAGGTAAGTAATACCACAGCTGGAACCAATACTTGCTACGACACATCCGCAAAGGGCTGACAGTGCACCGAGACTCTGCTTGATGTAGATGGCAGTGAGATGACTTAAGATAAGTGCACGGATAAGTTCTTCACGCGTATTCTCATTCTCCTTGGCAAAAACGGCTACTGGGTTCGTTGCACAGATACCCTGATTTCCAGAACCACTATTGCTCATCACAGGGATTAAAGCACCCCCCATGCGGGCATCACAGGCAGAGGCTGTCTTTGCAATGACGTGTGAGAAGATACTATTACCAAAGATTCCACGACTCAAAGGACGGTCCATTATCTTACCCAAACAATGTCCGTAATTCCCTTTCAAAGCCTCGGCTGCAGCACGGAGGTTATATCGCTTCGCCTCAAGGATAAAGTCAATCTCTTCGACAGGGGAGGTCGTTGCAAACTCCCATACCGTATTGAGGTTCAGACAAAGAGGTGCTTTTTCGACAGCAGCTGTGCTGAGTTGCATCTTATCGAGCAGAACAGTACTGTCCTTCTCTTCAAAGACAATATTCGTATGAGTACCAATGATGATGGCTGTGGCACGATGTCCTTCAGCCTCACAAGTGATTTCGATGTATAGTTTCTCAGTGATACCTTCCTTTAACTTGACGTCAATACGATTCTCACTGATAAATGTCTTACCAGCTTCTAAGGTGTCAGGTGTGAGGTCTTTGATAACCTCCAACTGATACTCCGACTTTCCTATCAAAGCTCCGAGAGCAATAGCAATAGGCAATCCTATCATCCCCGTGCCAGGAATACCAACTCCCATCGCATTCTTTAAGATATTAGCAGAGAGTAACACACTAATATGCTCTGGTCTTCTACCTAATAACTCCGTGGCCCGTGCAGTACATAATGCCACAGCCATAGGCTCTGTACACCCCACAGCAGGTACCACCTGCTGGTGTATCAATTCGTTAATCTGTTCTCTAATGTTCTTCTCAAGCATAATTGATTGGTTTAGGTTTAGCCTGATATGATTATGATATTAAATAATTCTCTTCCTCTTTACCCGCTCAAACATCAATCTATTTGAGAGAGCTTATTGCCTAACTCCTGTCGCATAGCCTCCATCTTCTGACGTCGATCGATAGAGAACGTAGAGCCATTCGCCTCAACATAGTCGAATAACCTATATGATTTCTCCATCAGCATCTGCCGCAGAGGCTGCACTTTATAGCTTCCTTCGGCATAAAGCAACTCTGCAACCATATTGATTTTGTCTATCCGTTCTTCCTCATCCCACTGCTCCTTGGCATACGTCAACAGTTCGTCAACGGAGAGATTACGCAAGTCGTCATACTCTCCAACATACTGTCTGTAAAGGTCTTTCAAGTCCTTATCGCGCTTCAAGTCATCATCCTTCTTTGTAAGAAAGCGTGAGATAGCAGCATTGAATTCCTCTATTAATCGAATAAAATAATCTCGTTGTAACATAGTAGATTTCCTTTTATGACACAAAAGTAAGTAAAAAATTGATATAAATCCACTTTTCTGTGTGTAATTAAACAAAAAACATTTGCGGGTATCAAATCTAATACCTATCTTTGTAACGAACTAAACTTAATAATACTATGCCTGAGATATTTCGTTTTTATGGTTTTTCGTTCTTTTTCTATAGTCGAGAGCACGAACCAATCCACGTACACGTGGAAGGTGCAGAAGGTTTCGCTAAGTATAATTATGATGGTAATGATTTCGTGTTGGCTATCAGCAAAGGATTAAAAAACAATGAGTTGAAGAAGATTAAGTTTGTTATAGACGAGAATAAAGATATTATCATCTCACGTTGGAAAGCGTATTTTGAGGATTAAGGAGGTAAGATATGGATATAAAAAAGATTTGGTTCGACAAAGATTATATATATGGTAAGGATGAAGAGGGGCGTACACTTCGTCAATCTCTTTTATGGTACCCTCGTCTTGCTGCGGCTTCTGACAAAGAGCGGGAAAGCTATCAAATCGGATTTGACGGTATTCATTGGCGCAATTTGGATGAAGATATTAGCTTTGAGAGCTTCGGCTATGAAGATGTTGAGCCTACAGCACTACAAAGGTTCTTCCTTACACATAAAGAACTGAACATTGCCGAGTTTGCAAAACTCATTGGTATCAATGCTTCTCTACTGCGTAATTATATCAATGGGGTTAAGAAGCCGTCCAAAGAAAGGGAAGAAGATATATTAAGATGTATCCATAAGATTGGTTCAGACTACTGTACCGTTACTTTCTAAACGGCAAACTTGCTGAATATAGATAATCACAACTCCCTCCCTCCATTAGGCTTATATGACTAATTGGGCTAATAGGACAGCCACTTTCAGGACTGTGGAAGACTCTCCCATAGCTTCTTGTAAAATTCGTGTTTGGTCATTGTCTGGACGTTACCAAGGATAATCAGCTTCATTCTGGCACGTGTTATGGCAACGTTCATACGGCGTAAATCACGCAAGAAACCTATCTGACCATCATCATTAGAACGCACAAGAGAGATGAGAATCACGTCACGCTCTTGCCCTTGAAAGCCGTCAACGGTGTTCACACTGATAAGACTTCGATAGGGCTTGAAGAACGCTCGCTTCTTTATTAGACTACGGAGATACTGCACTTGAGCACGATAAGGAGAGATAACGCCCACATCTATCCGCTCATCTAACACACGCTGCTTCCCTATCTTAGTAAAGTAATCGACTAAAGTCTTGAGTGTTAACTCTGCTTCTCCTTTATTTATACGTCCAAAAGAAGAACCAACAAACTGCTCATGAAAGGCATTTTCCTTGTCATTACTCAACTGGGAAGGGACAGAATTAGCCTCACTTTCCGTTAAGTCATACGATGCTACGACAGCCTCATCAGACGTATCAATCCATACCATTGGGTTGTCATAATCGAGGATGCCACGATATTTAATCTGCGGAGCGGTCTCTACCTGTCCACCATAGAACCAATCGGATGAGAAGCGCATAATCTCTTCGTTCATTCGATACTGCACCTTCAACAGCGTTACAACCTCTGGTTTATTCTCAACGATACGTTCCATCAGGGTCTTTCCTAAGCCTCCACGTAGGGCAGCGATGCTTTTTACAGTCGGTGGAAGTTGACAATGATCACCTGCAAAGATGATTCTCGACGCTCTACGAATGGCTATCCAGCAGGCTGCTTCAAGGGCTTGTGCAGCCTCATCGATGAACAAAGTAGTAAACTTCTGACCCTCCATTATCCTACTGTTAGCACCAACGAGGGTGGAAGCAACGACACGTGCCTCTCCAAACAGTTCGGCATTGATACGTATCTCAAGCTCCGTAGCACGGCTTTTCAGTCTATCCATCTTCTGATGATAGCTTTCAGAACCTTTCTTTCTGTTGTTCCTCAATTCTCGAATAGCCTTCCGAATCGACCATAACTGTGGGTAGTCTGGATGCGCTTCAAACTTTCTTTCGTATGTAAAACCCAGCATCTTGTCGTTCACTCGGGTAGGATTACCAATGCGGAGGACATTGATACCACGGTCGACAAGCTTCTCACAAATCCAGTCAACAGCCATATTACTCTGCGCACAGACCATCACTTGGCTTTCTCGCATCAGTGTTTCGTTGATCGCTTCGACCAATGTTGTTGTCTTACCTGTTCCCGGTGGACCATGAACTACCGCCACATCCTTTGCCCATAACACCTCGTTGACAGCCTTTTCTTGCGTCGGATTCAGCCAAGGTAATCGAATAGGAGCAAAGGAGAACCTCTCTGCCTTCTGTCGTGAATAGAACAAGTCGCGAAGATAGGCAAGTCTATTTCCCTTTGCTTTCATGGTACGGTCTAACGCATCGAACATCATTTGATAGCTCGTTTCATCAAAACCTAACTGGCAACCAACCTGTTCTGAAGCTGATTGTAGGTCTAACAAGGGTGCAGAATCAGGGACAGCAATAACCATTCTGTCGCCCTCTACATAAGATACCGTACCTGTAAAGCCATAGTATTTCAGCTGAACAGCCTTATTAGAAGTCTCCTCCCCTTTCTCAACAAACTTAAAGAAAAGGAGCGGACGACCACATTCAAAGTTATGTTCGATATCCCCATCCTGTGTACGAAACACCTCAATACACAGCTGGTTGAGTCCATTATAAAACCGTTTACCCACTCTTAATGGGAACCAAGCGTCACCTCGCTTCACTTTTCGCTGCATACCAGCAGCCTCAGTCTGCTTTCTAAAGGCTTCTTTCTCGGCATAATACTCCATTTGGAGCAGTAAACGTTGACGTTGTAATAGTTGTATTGGACTTTCCTGAAGCATATCTTTTTGTAGTTGACAAGTTAACGAGTAGACGAGTAAACAAGTTGCTTGTAAATAATTAAAACGATATTATATATCAATAAAAGCACAGTTTACACACTAAGTATAAAAGAAAGTAGACCACTAAAAGAAGAACATTGTACGACTATTCTGCTTTTTCTGCGCCAAAGCATTTTCCATTTGCTTTGTAGCTGCCTTAAAGAAGAACGCAATTAGATGCTCATCCGTCCCTTCCGTTCGTATGGTTCGCAAAGCAGCAATATACTCTTGGCGATCTTCTTTCTGTATAATCAATTCTGGATAATCATGACGTAGCAAGATGAAGTTGGATAACAACCTGCCTGTTCTCCCATTCCCATCACGAAAAGGATGTAGGTATTCAAAGAAACCATGGAACCGAGCAGAAAGAATCATAGGGTGAAGTTCTCCACGTTTCATCATCTCAGCTGTTGAAGACATCAGTCGTGGTACCTGTGCCACCAATCCTTCATGTTCGCCAAAAACCGTATCACCAGCTGCCATATCCACCGTTGTAAACTCCCCAGGTACGGCATCTGCCTGCTTATAGGTGAGCGTACGAAGTGTTACCAACCTATTGATGGTCTTCAATAGTTCGACATCAAAAGGGTGATCTAAATGATTATGCATCCATTCATATGCTGCAAAGTGGTCTGCCATCTCCTGACATTCCAACAAAGACTTGCCAACTGGATGATAGCCTAACTGCTCTTCAAACAGACAACGTGTATCATCCACTGAGAAAGAAGACCCTTCTATACCACAGCTATGACAGGAAAAAAGGATCTCAGAATACTCTCTAAACGCCTTCTTTCCCATTGGCAGCACTATCTTTTCTTGATACTCTGCTACCAATTCATCATATAGTTTTATCTCTGTTTCAAACACGTTACAAATATAATACTTTTTATCTAATATCCTTCATTCTTATGAATAAAACACAGAAAACGGCTAACAACTGAAGTCATCAACAATCTCAGCAGCTTTTCCTATTTGTAAACCTGGGGGCGCACAAGAAGATAAGAACAAGACAACTCTGAGGTTTTCATAATGCAATGGCAAAGAAAGAACAAGGTCTAACTTTCCATCTCCATCCAAATCGCCAGCAAATAGAAGACGGAAATAAGCCCCATCCACCTCCGCTTCTCTGCAGATTCGCTCTCCATTCAGTAACAGGGTATAGTTCTTATAGACATCCTCACCTTGTGCCTTTGCCTCTAACTTATAATGTTTTCCTGCAAAAGCAAAGCGACTTGTAGTGCCCGGCACAAGGAAAGTAGTATCAGAAATCTCTACATCAGCAGTCTTTACCTTCCCCAGATTGACAGGCAACTGATTGACGAATAAGATTGTATTTCGTTTCCCCGACAAGTGAGGTGTCATTCCTCCCACACATGCATCTTCCTTTTTCTGAATACTATAACGCGCCTTTCCTACATAATAACCTTTCCCATCCTTATATAGTTCAACCCAATTCTTATTTATCAATGTATCGGGGTTACAAAAACGATAAGCAAAAGGAACCAGAATCTTATACGTTAGTGGCTGCCTCTTTACAACCTTAACACTATCTACTTTCTTTACAGGCACACTATCCTCCTGCTGTACCGACGCTGCCTGTGCCTGACTTACAGGCTTCTTGTCGGTACAAGAAAGTATTATGACACAAAAAATCGATAATAAAAATGCATACTTTAATCTCATAATAAATATATATTAATTGCCTTTCGACATACATAACTTAGTGTATTACATCCTACAGATGAATACTACTCAATACATTCCTTATATTATACTTTGACAAGTATAAACCCCTACTAACAACTGAGGTCATCCACTGTCTCTGCAGCTTTTTCCATTTACAAACCAGGAGCGAGCAAAGATATTCTGAGATATTCATTATCTAAAGGTGCTGAAAAAACAAGGTCTTATTTACAATTCTCATCCAAATTCCCAGCAAACAAAAAAATGATTGAAGGTCTAACAAAGGCGCAGTGTTTCCTTAGACACCTTGTTTTTGAATGAGTTATTTAATATTTAAGTTTTCATATCAGCCTTTCCTCTGATTAACACAAGTGTCAAAGTGACTTAACAGTCATATTGATCATCTATCTCTCCCACTTGTCGAACCGACTGACCAGGCAACGCACAGGACGATAAGAACAAGACAACTTTGAACTCACCAGTGTCACTTCTAAAGTCAATCACCAAATCTAACTTGCCATCACCATCAATATCGCCTGCAAATAAGAGTTCAAAAGCAGCTTCAAATACTTTCGTTCGCTTTGCTATCTGTTTACCATTCAATAAGGTAAAACACGTAAAGGGTACTGAATCATCCTTCTTCTTTTCTTTTTTTATCTCCAAATTATAACGTTTTCCACCAAACATAAAGCTGCAAACTTCATTAGGTCGTAAGGTAATATATTCATCAAAATTAAGGTTTGCAGCCTCTATTTCTCCTAACTTCGTAGGTAGATGATTGACAAAAAGGAATGCTTTTCTTTTCCCATATAATACATTTGCGGTATCACCTATATAGTCAGACCACCTTCTCTTAAGGGTATATTGTGCCTTTGCACAATAGAATTTCTTCCCCTTTTGGTAAATCTCCACCCAACTACTGTCAATCATCCTGCCTGGATTTATATAATGATAATGAGCCGGAACAAGGAATTTGTAATTGAGAGACTTACTGTTTTGGGATGATACATGTAAATGATTCCTGTTGGATTCCATGGTATCTGTTTCCATAGAATCAGCATTATCTTTTGCAAAGACAGATGTTTCATGATCAGATTTAGCTGATTTCATGTCCGAACAAGAAAACAATAACGAGAATACTAACAAAGGAAAGATAAGTAACGCAATTCTCATTTATAAATTTAAAAATTAATTTCTATGTATGAATACTGACTTTATAATACTATAGAGAACCAACTACTGAAAGTTCTAACACCCAAAATCATCAACCACTTCCGCTACCTTTCTTACCAGTTGACCAGGTAAAGCACAGGAGGATAAGTATAAAGCAACATAAACTTCACCAAACACACCCGACAAATTAAAGACTAAATCTAACTTTCTATCACCATCAATATCACCTGCAAACATAAGACTGAAGTCAACTTTATCCAAATTTGTCCTTCTGACAATCTGCTTTCCATTTAAGAGAATGACTCCCTCATAAGATTGAGTACCATGTTTCGTGAAAACCTTTTCCTTAGTTATCAATTCATAATGCTTACCCTCAAAAGTAAAACGTAACGGAGTTCCTGGCTCTAAATAAAAGGAATCCAAGAAAGAATTAGGGGCAATATGAAGGTCTACACTATTCACTTTTCCCATTTTAGAGGGCAAATGATTAACATATAGAATAACGTCTCTCTCGCTTGTCAGTGTTGATACAGAGTCTCCTATAATCCCATCCCACTCTTTACCGATTGTATATTCTGCCTTAGAAAGATAGTATTTCTGACCTTTCTTATACAGTTCCACCCAAGTATCATCAATCAATGTATCAACCTTACATTGACGATAATTGAAAGGGATAAGTATTTTATATGAACGGTTTTCTATCTTCGAATCTTTTACCGACATATCCTTTATGCTATCCTTCCCCTTCTTCTGCACCTCAGACATATTATTTTTACTCAGAATCCCACTTTCTCTAACCGCCTTGACAGAACTCTTTTCTGTACAAGAAAAAAGTATCATACAAAGAGTCAACAAAAAGAATAGGGGCTTAACTTTCTTCATAATCACATAATTAATACCTTTCAACAAACGACCATATTATATATAACACGCTACAAATATAACATTTTCCATCTGAAATCCGTCCTAAAATGTATTAAATTATATAGGTAACAACCTTGATTCACTTGAAAGGAGAGCACCACAAAGTACGCTCACCACCGAAGGGAGGTATATCATTACGAAGACACCCATAGCACCTACCTCCAAAAACATAAATCTCTAAGCCGATTATACTACATTTTTTTTATTTTAATTTGCTGTCATTTTTAACATTTCATACAACCCTTTGTAGATTAATCAGTTGCACACCTACAACCCATGACAGATATGACAGCAAAATTATTTTGGGTAGAATCAGGTCCTGAAAGTCTTTTGCTTTAATCCATAACTTTTCTGTCAGCACGCCCATCGCAGATGTGCTATTTTAGTCCTGCCGGCCTTTCGTCTACGATTACAGTTAGTACTATCACCTCCTATCTCATCGGAAGCATAACTATAAGTGGGTATTTTGCCTCTTCACAGCCCTTATTTATCATTTTTATCCTAACTTCTTACACCACTTCCACGAATATTTACTATTTTTGTCATCAGTAATTAACAACAAGAACTAAGACATTTAAGCTTATGAAAACAGACAAAATGCAAATTGAACACAACCTCCCTTCAGAGTGTACAACCATCATCATTGGGAAAGAACAGACTGCTGATGGTTCGATGATAGTAGCGCGTTCAGAGGACTGGGACGCTATGGAAGCTAAGAACTACGAGATATTCGAGGATACAGACAATGGTCCACGTGAGTTCGTGGCAAAGGATAGCCCTTTCCGTTGCGAACTCCCAGAGAAGGCTTTGGGCTACTCTGCCCTTTCTCCGTATAATCTTCACGGTCATTGGGGCAGTGCTGGTTTCAACACAGCAGGCGTAGGCATGAGTGCTACGGAGAGTATCTTCAGTAGTGACGAGGTGTTGGAACACGACCCATTAGTAGAGAATGGTGTGGCAGAGAACTCTGTCTTCAACATAACCCTACCTTACGTACGCACCGCTCGTGAAGGTGTTGAGCGATTGGGGATGCTCATCGAGAAGTATGGTATTGCTGAGGGCTTCGGCATTGGCTTTGTGGATAGTAAAGAGATATGGTACTTAGAGACTGCTTGTGGCCATCGTTGGTTGGCTTGTCGTATGCCAAAAGACCAATACTTCGTCACTGGCAACCAAAGTCGCTTCCGTACTTACGACCCTAATGATAAGGAGAATTACCTTGCATCAGCCGACTTGATTGAGTTTGCTGAGAAGCATGGACTCTATAACCCAGCGCAGGGTGCATTCGACTTCCACGTTGCCTACGCACGTGATGTCATCCTTGACACTACTTATAACTACCCACGTGTATGGGGCTTACAGCAGTTATTCTCTCCAGAAATCAAGAATGACGTAACACGAAACACCTTCCCTGTCTTTGCTAAGCCTGCTCATAAAATCACACTGACCGAACTCCGCACGGCGTTCCGCTTCCACTACGACAATACGGAGCACGATCCATATCTTAATAGTAATCCAAAGGAGCCTTACCGCCCTGTTTCTATCTTCCGTACCACCCAGACTCACCTCCTACAGGTACGTCCAGAACTGCCACAGGCTATCGGCTGTGTGAATTATGTTGCTATGGGTATGGCCGACCTCGGTGTGTTCCTTCCACTCTATCAGGGTATCACTTCTTATCCTGAAGCCTATACAAAGGGTAATGGAGAGTCAAGTGCTGACTCAGCTTATTGGAAGTTCCGCAAGATAATGGTATTGGGTATGACCAACTACAACAAGTATGCTCCTATCATCAAAGAGGCGTATGCAAAGTTTGAAGCTGAGACCGACCAGCGCCAACGTGAGATGGAAGAGGAATATCTGCGCATCTATAAGACGCAACCTCTCCATGCACAAGACCTGTTACAGGCGTTCTCTGACAAGGTTCTTAACAGTGCACTCGACCTTGCCGACCGCCTGCAAGAACGACTCTTCACGCTGATGACGCAAGACATACAGCAGGAATATCTCTTTCACGGAGCATAATATCGAGAAGGGATTATAGATAATTCCATCACACATTGGGCTGTATCAACTTGTATGAACACACTTGATACAGCCCTTCTTATGGCTTATTAATAAGGTAGGACAACCATAGAAAGGTAAAAAACTATCATTTCACCTTATATATTACTTTTTTTCCTATCTTTGCAACCGAGAGTTATTCCACAGCCTCCTAACAGAAGCAAAGTAATACTCGACAGGCTCGCTCTGATAGTTCAATGGATAGAACGTAGGTTTCCTAAACCTTTGATCCGGGTTCGATTCCCGGTCGGAGTACAAAAGGCTGCTTTTCTTCTCTTACCGACAGGAGACAAGGGGCCAACTATCCTTCTTTATACGGATTTACTACTAACAACCTAACAGGAAACATATACCCCATAGTGTTTTTCAATCCCCTCTCACACTATAGAGAGATTAAATACGAAACTTTATGATTGGTGCTATTATAGGAGATATTGTAGGCTCACGCTTCGAATTTGGAGCTGTCCCACAGAAAGACTTTGAGCTTTTCACCCCCGATTGTTCTTACACTGATGATACGATATGCACCATGGCTATTGCCGATGCGGTGCTGAACGAACGTGACTATCAGGAGAGTCTGCTCGACTGGTGTCGGCGTTATCCAGACCCAATGGGCGGCTATGGCAATCGATTCTATCAATGGATTAACGCAGACAACCCTGTGCCAATGAACTCATTTGGCAATGGTTCTGCCATGCGCGTCAGCCCTATTGGCTGGCTATTCGACGAGTGGGGGGATGTGATTGAGGAGGCTAAGAAGAGCGCAATGGTAAGTCATAACCACCCAGAAGGCATCAAGGGTGCACAATGTATTGCTGAAACCATCTGCTGGCTACGACTGATGCGTTTCTCTAAGGCGGATGTCGAGCGCAAAGTTGAGAAATTCTTTGGATACGAATTGCCTCCTATGCGCGACATAAAGAAGATTGGCTCAGAGGGACACTTCGATGGTACTTGCCAAGAAACAGTACCGATGGCACTGCGCTGCTTCATGGATGCTAATAGTTTTGAGGATACTATCCGCCTTGCAGTACTGTGTGATGGCGATACCGACACGAAGGCTTGCATCGCTGGTTCGGTTGCCGAAGCCTATTATCCTGTGCCAGAATGGATGATAGAGAAGGCTATCAGCTACTTGCCCGACGATATGCTCAATATCCTCGGACAGTTCTATGAGCGCATACAAGATAGCTGTGGCCCTAAAAAGCGATAGACTCATCCGATGTCGGTACGATAGCTTTCAACAGGAAAAAGTAGTCGCTTAATTGTCTTAGAAACAGTTCTTGAGGCATCAACAGGCCTACTATGCTTTTTGAAGCTTATTGATTACAAACTATCACATTGTTATATTATTTACTTGATATAAATCAATAATAACGCATAAACCCAAAATAACTATTGAAAAAGTTGCAAATATGAAATAAACTCCATATCTTTGCATCGTGTTTTTCATAGTATTAGATTTAAGGTTAACAAAGGTTGGACTACAGCGGTAGTCCTTTTTTTATGCCTATAAGTTTCGTACTATAAGCTTGTTTCTACCAAAAGGAAAAGGAAAAGGTCTGATGAGGTGAGACTATAAAAAGCAACGGACACAAAGGTACACGGGCTTGGAATTATTATGAAATGTTAGCAATGGCATAAAGAAGAAGGCTTATCCCCCAAATAAGACCTGTCAATAGAAGTAACATTCGCTTCCTTATTATTTGAAAATTGAACATAACACAACCAAACAGTCCCAACCCCCACCAAATGAAAACGGATTTATAACAAGAAAGAAGGACATCGAAAAACAGCCAGAATTGAGAACGAGGGTTACCAATCTTGCTTAGTCCATAATAAGAAAAAGCTCCATTATGATTTTTCTTATTCCTTAATATATAAAAAGATACCTTTTCGCCTTTTTCTCCTGTATGCTGTAAACAACATGACCACGGTGTATACCTTGTTGTTTCATAAGTCCTTTTATCATTTTCAATTTTAAATTCGGCTGTAAAAAAACTCGTCCCAATAATATCCCAAGAAGAGATAGCCCCTTCTTTATATTCCAGCTTATTCATCTTTGTCCGAGCATTATTAATTACAGAATAATCTACGTGTAGGCAGCAATATGTGAAAAAGAAAGCTATGGCATAAGATAATAGTCTATGTCCTAGGAAAAACTGTTTTACTTGACTTTCGCCATGTAAAAGGAAAAATTTCATTTTCATTTTCTATTTGGTATGTACAGTCATCTTCTTGCGAGCTTGTTGCTCTGCGGACAACATTTCTTTATAATTGTCTAATTTCCCTTCTAGCAACTTATTACATATACCTCGGCTGAGGTCTGTCAACAAACCAATAGCAAACATATGCCCAAAGGGATTTGCAGACTTTTTTAAGTCTTTAGCTAATCCTTTTCCTATATTATAATCTTTTCCTGTTTTATAGGTGTACTCATCTCTCATATAATAGACACCAGATGATCGTGTCAATTTATCTGTCGTAGGAAGTTTTTCAATCTTTCTTGTGCTTTCTACCCTATATTTCCAATTCGATTTTTCTTCAACTACTTCCCATCCTTTTTCATCAACATATCCTTTTGTGGTACTTAGATAACCCTCACGTTCATAAGTCAGTTTTTCATAGTTTGTTATAGAGTAATTATTCCTTTTCCCAATCTTTCCGATATAACCAGCTTGTTGTTTGGTTTCAAACATCCAAGTTTGATTTTCTCCATCACCTAAAGCTGTCGAAGCTTCATCTTCAATTTTTCCTTTAATATATTTATCAACACCCGCTGTTTCATAGGCATAGTTTACACCTTTTTTAGCATAAAGCCCTGCTTCAAACGAAACAAAACCCGTTATTCCTGTTCCTAATGTATAAAAAGCTGCGGCACGACCACCAACCGCCAATGCTGCAGAAAAACCTCCTTTAAATCCAATAATAGCGGCTCCAGCTCCTCTAAGTATGAATGGTAATGCAAATGCAATGGCAGCCACATTGGCAATTTCCACATTTGATTTCATCGCTACTAATGCTGCGTACGCTTCCGCAGCCTCCTTGGAGAACATAATCTTGATAATTCCACCTTTGGAACATGTAGAGATAGAATCTTCCAAAAGAGCGTAATAGCCGCATACCCTAACAGAAGGACTGTGATTCTTCCAACTGCCCATACACGAGGCACAGCCACATGGCATTAGTCTGCCGATAATACCACCACCAACGGCCCCTGCTGCCCCTGCAGCTCCAATAATAAGGCAGGCTCCCAATCCGCCTGTTCCTACAACAAATGCAGCTACAGCTATAGCGCAGAGAGCCATAGCAATGGCAGTTAAAAGAGCTCCTTTTTTACAACCAAAATCAGTTTTTACTTTATCCTCAACAGTTGCCATCAGATGACCATCGTTGATAGTTACTGTCGACTGGCTTACAACAGCCAATTGCTGTGTACTTGTGCCTTCAGAACACACCAGCCATACGCCTTCGGGTACATATAACTTACTCATACTGTTTGTTGTTCGCTATTGTTATACATAATATTAATATCATTTATGAATATGGCAGAATTATTCAACTCTTCTTGAAGATGACATGCTGTATTTTGTATTTGAAAATTACTATAAGAAAGCATAAAAATACAATCTATGCTCATCTTATAATCCATAGGACATTGCAGATAATCTTGCATGGAACTGCGATAAACGTCCAAGAGTTCTTGTTGCATCTCATTTACAGCTTCATATCTCCGGTGAATCGAAAGGGCGTCTGCTTGTAAATCAAAGGTATATTCCTCGTTTAATGTAAACCGGATTTTGTTGGATGCAAAAAAGTTTGATGGGAGTTGTAAATCAGTCTCATACGTGTGCATTTTCGCAAAAAAATGTCTATTAAACATGTCAGGACAGAGCAATCTGTATTTCAAAGTTTTATTTACGACATCAAGTGACTGACTATAATCTGCATCCATTGCCTGCTCTATATTTGCACCAAGTGTTTGGTCTGTAAGTAACGCCTGTGCCTCGTCGGTCTGTTTGAGTTGCTGCCATTGCTCGGAGATTTCTTCTTGATTGACAACTTTTGCAATTGCTCCGTCAGGGTTAATTCCCAAGGTAAGCCTGTCAAGTGGACGACCGAGAAATGTTAATACGTTGGCTAAGGGTCTGTACATTGGTGAAATTTGTCGCTTAAGAATTTCTCTCCTATCAATAGTACAAAGTACCCTGTTGTCTGTATAGCTTTTTTCTACAGAGTATCGCTGCATAATCTGGGCTTGAAGCATATCCTGCCCTTTTAGTTTCATCTCAGAAATCTCATCCACAACAATATCATTACAATTAAATAAAGTATTGTCATGTCCTAACTCTATAATATCTGGTACATTTGCCAAACGCATATTTGTCAAATCTTTGGGGATGCATAGTTCTTTTGTCATGAACAATCCCCATTTATCATTCGAGATAAAGTCTGATGTATGAGCATTGTGGTATTCTACGAGATCATCTACATTCACTCGCAAATTCTTTGCAATGCTTTCAAGTGTCTCACCTTTCTTTATTATATAAACAGAATGCTCTTCCATTTTTGTCTTAGAGTAAAATAGGTTGTTACAAATATAAGTATTGACAGGATTTGCAAGAAAGAGAAAGAAGATACGCAAAGCATTGCTAATTATAGATTCAAAGATAGGCAAAAAATAAATACAGCCCAAAAATATTAGAAGAAAAATCGTGAAAACAAAAGTATTTAACACAAAAATATTGCTTAAAAGCTGGTTCGTACTCAATATAAATGATTATCTTTGTCGTAACAAATAGTTGTCACTATAAGCAAAATAACGCAGAGTGTAGCAAATAGAACAGTTACCAAATCGTTACCCGAAAATCAGGCGATTGCACGAAACCATCTTGTATAGAGGGTATTGTTTTTTATCCAGAAATACTAAAATTTTCTGTATTGCGGATGATTTCTGCAAGGAATTTGAATTAGAAACTGATAAAACAGGTCTCTCTGAAAAGAGTAAAGGGTGTCATCGCCAGTGCCGTATGAGTATATCTGAAATCATGACGATTTTAATTTGCTTCCACTTTGATTCCTATCGTAATCTCTGTCACTATTATACCTTTTTAGTAAAAGAGCATTTAGCAGATTTATTTCCAAATCAATTGTCTTATAATCGTTTTCTTGAATTAGAAGCACGAGTCTCTGTAGAGATGATGATGTTCCTACAGATATGTTGTTTTGGGAGGTGTACTGGTATTAGTTTCATTGACTCAACTTGTATTCCAGTTTGTCATAATAAACGTATTTATCGCAATAAGGTTTTTAGAAATTATGCAACAAGAGGCAAGAGTACAATGGGATGGTATTTTGGATTCAAACTACATCTTATCTGTAATGAAAGAGGTGAGATCCTAAACTTTATGCTTACTAAAGCAAATGTTGATGACCGAGACGAAAATGTATTTAACAGATTGACAGACAATGTATTTGGTAAATTATTTG